>NZ_FZOC01000003.1:0-300000 GCF_900188225.1 Humidesulfovibrio mexicanus
CCCCCCCTATCCGGGGTTCCAAGGGGCCGGGTAGGCCCCTTGGCCGCCGGAGGCATAAACGAGCACGACATGTTGGCCGCCAGGAGCGTCAACAGGCGCGACGCCAAGGCTAATCCAGTTCGAATTGTCCGCGCCAGTCGGCGGTTTCGCGCCAGGTTGGCTGTTCGGGCTTGAGCAGCAGCCAGTCGCCCAGCACGAGGGCGTCCATTTCGGTACGCATGAAGCAGGCGTAGGCGTCGGCCGGGGTGCAGACGATGGGTTCGCCGCGCACGTTGAAGCTGGTGTTGACGACGACGGGGCAGCCCTGTTCGCGGCGGAAGGTGTCGATGAGGGTCCAGTAGCGCGGGTTTGTCTCGCGCGAGACGGTCTGGATGCGCGCGGAGAAGTCGACGTGTGTGATGGCGGGCAGGCTGGAGCGTTCCACGTACAGGCGCTCGTACATGGGCCGGGTCCAGTAGCCTTCGGGCAGGGGCTTGCGGTGTGCTTCGGCCACCGGGGCCACAAGGAGCATGTAGGGTGAGGCCCCGTCGAGCTCGAAGCATTCGGCGGCGTGTTCGGCGAGGACGGAGGGGGCGAAGGGCCGGAAGCCTTCGCGGTATTTGATTTTGAGGTTGAGCTTCTTCTGCATGTCGCCGTGGCGCGGGTCGCCCAGGATGCTGCGGCCGCCCAGTGCGCGCGGGCCGTATTCCATGCGGCCTTGCAGCCAGCCCACGGCCGCGCCCCCGGCCAGCAGGCGCGAGACCTCGGAGCACAGGGCGTCGAAGTCGTCGAAGCGGTGCGCGGGCGCGCCGAAGCGGCGGCAGCAGCGCGCGATGTCGGAATCGGAGAACTCCGGGCCAAGGTAGGCCCCTTGCATCATGTCGCCGCCGGGTTTGGCGCTGTGGTCCTCGCGCGGCTGGGAAAGGCCGATGTGCCAGGCGGCAAGCGCCGCGCCCAGCGCCCCGCCCGCATCGCCTGCGGCGGGCTGTATCCAGATGTTCTCGAAGGTCTTGCGGCCGAGCAGCTTGCCGTTGGCCACGCAGTTGAGGGCCACGCCCCCGGCCATGACCAGGTTGGCGCAGCCGGTGAGGCCGCGCGCGGTTTCGGCCATGCGGAACACGGCCTCCTCGGTGATCTGCTGTATGGCCAGTGCCAAGTCCATGTATTCCTGGGTGATGTCGGACTCTCCGGCGCGCTGGGGCAAACCCAGGGCGGCCTCGAAGCGGTCGGCCCGGCACATGGTGAGCCCGGTGGCGTAGTCGAAGCAGTCCATGTTCAACAACAGCGAGCCGTCGGGCCTGAGGTCCACCATCTGGTCCAGGATGGCCCGCCTGTAGCGCTCCACGCGCTCGGAGCCCTCTATGCCGTAGGGCGCCAGGCCCATGAGCTTGTACTCGCCGGAGTTGACCTTGAAGCCGCACCAGGCCGTGAGGGCGGAATACAGCAGGCCCAGGGAGTGCGGGAAGTGCAGCTCGCGCAGGATTTCCAACCCGGCCCCGGAGCCCTTGCCAATGGTGGTGGTGGCCCACTCGCCCACGCCGTCGATGGTGAGCACGGCGGCCTCGGCGAAGGGGGAGGGGTAGAAGGCGCTGGCCGCGTGGGACAGGTGGTGCTCCGGGAACAGAAGCTGCGGCGCGCCGGGGCCGAGTTTGGCGAGCTCGTCCTTGAGCATCCTGCGCATGAAGAGCTTCTCGCGGATCCACACGGGCATGGCCGTGAGGAAGCTCCGCAAGCCGCGCGGGGCGAAGGCGTGGTAGGTCTCCAGCAGGCGCTCGAACTTGAGGTAGGGCTTATCGTAGAAGGCCACGGCCTCCAGGTCGGCTATGCCCACCCCGCCTTCGGCCAGGCAGTACTTGGCGGCGTTGTGCGGAAAGGCCGGGTCGTGCTTCTTGCGGGTGAAGCGCTCCTCCTGGGCGGCGGCCACAATGCGCCCGTCCACCAGCAGCACCGCGGCGGAGTCGTGGTAATAGGCGCTGATGCCCAGAATGGCCCGGCGTTGCTGATCTGCCATGGGCTCCGCCTAGAACAGGGTGTAGATGAAGGGCGCGATGGCCGAGCCCGAAGTAAGCACGATGAGCGCGCCGAAGAGCAGCAGCACCAGGATGATTGGGGCCAGCCAGAACTTCTTGCGGACTTTCAGAAAGTCCCAGAGATCGCGGAGAAAATCCATTGAATGCTCCTAGAACGGGGTCTTGAGGTCCGCCGGGGCGAAGGGGCCGCTGCGCGTGTGGAACACCGAACCCTGGCCCTTCTTGAAGTCCCGCAGGCGCAGGGTGTCTTTGCCCATGGCGCGCCGCAGCAATCCCACGGGCGTCAGGACCAGGAAATAGACGAGGCTCAGGATGAGCGTGCTCATGACCGTGCCCAGCACGGCCGAGAGTCCGAACCAGAGCCTGGATGCCGGGCCGAAGGCCATGGGCGCGGTCATGTTGAGCACGAGCAGGGCGGCGGCCAGGGCGAACCAGCCCTGGGTTCCGCGCACCAGGCCGATGATGAGGCAGATGAGGACAAGGGCCATGCCGGTGTCCACGGCGCGGCTTCTGGCGCTGCCTGCGGGCGCGTGGGCGGCGTGCTTCACAAGGTCGATCATGGCGGCTCCGCAAGTGGGTTGCCCGCTTTGGGGCCTTCGCGCTTCGGGCGCGGCTGCGGCGCACAGTGCCAGAGTTCCGGCCCAAGGGCAAGGCCGCCCGGGGACCGCCGGGCTGCGGGGGCGGGCGCCGCCATGCGCCCTTGGCGCCCTACCTGCCTGCGCCTGTGCGTGCGGCTGCGGGCCGGGCCTCACCCGCCCGCTCCTGCCGGGCCGCCGGGTCCGCACGGCGGATGAAATCCAGCAGCACGCCCGTGGCGTCCACCCCGGCAACAGGCAGATCGCAATGGGGGTAGCGCTCGCGCGCGCCTCCGGGCCAGGCATGGCCGCCCCCCTTCACCACCACGAAGCGCACATGGCCGCGCCCGTCGCGTGCGGCGAAGTCCTCCACGCGGAGCCGGGCGCCCTCGCGCACAGCAGGCGAAGCGGTCAAATCCATGCCCTTGGCCCAGAACTCGGCCTGGGCGCGGGCCGGGGAGTCCTCGCACAGGCGGCCCGTGGCCGGACGCCCCGCCGCAAGGCCGAAGCGGGCCACCTGGTCCTGGTCGCCATGGATGACGAGCACGGGCAGGTCGCGCGTCGGGCGCGGCAGGTCGCAGGGCAGCCCCCCGGCCACGGAGCACAGGGACGCGGCCAGGCCGGGGCGCTCCAGCACGAAGCGGCTGGCCAGCATGGCCCCGTTGGAAAACCCGGCAAGGTGGATCCGTGCGGGATCAACGCGAAAGTCCGCCCGCAGGCGCGAGATGAGCGCGGCCACAAAGCCCACGTCGTCCACGCGCCTGTCGCGCGAGTCCCCGCAGCAGGTCCAGGCGTTCCAGGCCTGGCCGCCGCTGCCGCCCAGGCCCTCCGGGAACACCGCCAGAAAGCCCGCCGCCGCCGCGCGCCCGGCAAGGCCCGTCTGGCGCATGGCCTGGGCTGCGGAGCCCCCCGCCCCGTGCAGAAAGATGATCGCCGGGACCAGCCCCCCTGCGCCCGCCTGCCACCCGGCGGGAACCGCCACAACGGCCGCGCGCCGCACGCCCCCGTGCTCCAAGGTCAGCGTGCGCAGGGCGATGCGGCCAGCCCCCTGCCGCCGCGCCACCCGCTCGCGCAGGCTTTCGCCGCTTTCGGCTTCGGCACCCGGCGCACCGGGGACGGCCGGGGCCTGCGGGGCCGTCGGCCCGCGAGACGAACCATCCGCCGCGCCGGACCATGCGCCCGATGTCCTGGACGCGGCCGCGTTCTTGCGCGCGTCCGGCGACTTCGTCACGGACTCGAACACATCCACGGCCATGCCGCCCGGCGAGGCGGACAGGCCAGGGGCGGCAGGCAAAAACGACAGCAAAGCGGCCAGAAGCAGCGCGGCCGCCGCACGGCGCCCTGCCCGGCCAGCCACGGCTAGCCCTTCCCCTGCGCAATGCGCCCGGTCATGGGGATGAAGAACACGCCCATGTCCTTGCGGGAATGCACCCGGCCCGAAGCGTCCTTGGTGAACACGTACAGCACCTGCCCGCGCTTGAAAGGCTGGCCGATGGGCACGATGAGCCGTCCGCCGGGCTTGAGCTGCCGCAAGAGCTCCGGCGAGACATAGCGCGCCACGCAGGTGACCATGATGATGTCGAAACCGCCCTTGACCTCGGGCCAGCCGTAATACCCATCGCCCACGCGGGTATGCACGTTGCCCAGCCCAAGGGGAGAATAGATGCGCGCCACGGCGCTCCCCAGCGGCTTGATGATCTCGATGGAATACACGTCTTGCACGATGCGCGAGAGCAGCGCGCTCTGGAAGCCGGAGCCGGTGCCGATCTCCAGCACCGTCTCCCCCGCCTTGGGCAGCGCCAACTGCGTCATGTACGCCTGGCCCAGATAGTCCGACAGGGCCGAGCCGTAGCCAATGGCCCAGGGTTTGGGATTGGCTTCGTAGGCGTTGGAGGCGAAAGCGCGTCCGGACTGGTAGTTGTAATGGAAGTACTCGCGCGGCAACTCCCGGAAGGCGCGCAACACCTCCGCATCGGCCTTGCCGAAACGGCGCTTCAAATACTGCTCGATGTCCAGCAGGGCCTGGGCCCGCCTGGCCTGCACCTGGGCAAAGCCGCCCTCGTCCAGCCCGGAGGCCCTGCCCGACTGGCGCATGGCCTCCCGATAGGTCCCGAAGCTCCAGGACGTGCCGGGCTTCCAGGCCGATTGCGGCGCGGATGAAGCCTGGGCAAGGCTTCCCGCCATGCCCCCTCCGGCGGCGAAGGCCAAAGCACAACAGGCTACAACAAACACCAATACCATGCGGCGCGGCGTCATCTTCTGCATCAGGCGGCGTTCCTCCCCTTCCGTGTTGCCGCTCCCCCTACCACGGTCACGGCCGAAGTGAAAGCCGCGCCACTTCCCCGCCGCTTGACCACCCGACCCATCCGGCCTACAGCCCACACTGCGAAACCATGACAAGACCATGCCCCGGACCACCCGCACAGCCAAGGAGAATCCCCATGCCGCACGATGCCCTGCCCGGCAAGACCGCCGCCGAGTCCGCCGTCACCATGACCATCCAGGTGCTGCCACACGATGCCAACCCCGCGGGGAACGTCCACGGCGGCGTCATCCTCAAGCACATCGACACCGCCGCAGGCGTCGTCGCCATGCGCCACACGCGCGGGCCCGCCGTCACCGCAAGCATCGACCGCATGGACTTCCTCAAACCCGTCTACGTGGGCGAACTGGTGGTCATCAAGGCCAGCTTGAACCTGGTGGGACGCACCAGCATGGAAATCGGCGTGCGCGTCGAAGCCGAAAACCTGCAAACCGGCGAAATTCGACATACCAACTCAGCCTACCTCACCTTCGTGGCCCTGGACCACGCCGGCAAACCCCGCTCCGCACCACCGCTCATCATCCAAAACGAAACTTCCGAACGCCGACACCGCGAAGCACAACGCCGACGCGAACTGCGCTGGCAGGCCATCCGCGAAGAACGCGAAGCAGAAAACGTCAGGCCTGTGTAGGCCTCCGCCGGGCAGAACGTCGTGCCGGTTGATGCCTCCGGCGGCCAATGTGTTTGTGTTGTGCCTGTTGATGCCTCCGGCGGCCAAGGGGCCTCCCCGGCCCCTTGGAACCCCGGATAAGGTGGGCAATGGCTGTGCGATTCCCGGCCGCCCTTCACGCGGGTCCAGGGGCGCGCAGCCCCTGGCCTGCGGAGCATGAACCGGGCAGATCGTGGTGCCTGTGGATGCCTCCGGCGGCCAAGGGGCCTCCCCGGCCCCTTGGAACCCCGGATAGGGGGGGGACAAGGGATGCGCGGCGCCAAGTGTGCGCCGCCCTGCCCTTTCATCCACGCGGGTCCAGGGGCGCGCAGCCCCTGGCCTGCGGAGCATGAAACAGGCACAGCGTTCAGGCTTGGCCTGCGGAGCATGAAACAGGCACTCCGTTCAGGCTTGACCTGCGGAGCACGAAACAGGCACTGCGCTCAGGCTTAGTTTCAGATGCTCAGCAGCGCGGCGCGGGCGCGGCGCTTGCCGAAGGCTTGCGCCTTCTGGTTGTCGCCGAGGAAGATGTCGACGGCCCTGTCGTGGCGTGCGGCCATGAGGTCGTTGACCTCGAAGATGCCGAGTCCTTCGATGCGCACCTTTTTGCCGAACACCCAGCCCTTGTTGAAGAGGTCGCGGGACACGGCGATGGTGCCGGGGCGCACGTGGCGCATGGATGCGGCGATGTGCGGATCGTCATCGGTTTGCGCCGGGTCGGCGTTGTAGGCTGTGACGGTGACGTGAGACACGGGCAGGGACTGGCTTTCCAGGCGGCGCAGGTATTCCTGGTCCGTAACGATCATTCTGGCGACCTCTGCGCGGTATTCAAAGGGCGCGGAGAGGCTTTTAAGCTCGTTGATTTCGCTGGCCTGTGCGGCCAGGGCGGCCAGGGTGCAGACCAGGGCGGCGGCCAGGGCCGTAAGCACGGCGAGGGTAAGGTGCCGGGTCATGGGTGCCTCCTTTGGAGCCGCCGGGAGCTTGCGCGCTGCGCAGGAGCGGCCCGCAAGGGGCATAGCAAGTATCGGTCCATTTGTCAGCGTTTCTTGACGGGCGGTTCTTGCGGGCTTTGTAGGGGGAGTGTTCTTGGAGCGTGCGCCGTTTTTTTGACGCCGCCGGGGCTTGCGGGCCGTGTCCTGCCGGGGTAGGACTGGAGGTCAGCGGCCGCAAGGCCGCCGATATCCGCAGGTGGGCCGGGGAGGAAACGCGGGAGGTTCAATGGCCCAGGATATCTTGGCTCGGGCGCGCATCAAGGGAATGCACTGCGCGGCCTGTTCGGCGCGTATCGAGCGCCTGCTGCGCGCGCGCGACGGCGTTTCGCGCGCGGACGTGAACCTTGCGGCCGAGAGCCTTGAGGTGGTCTTCGACCCTGAGCGCGACAGCCTTGAATCCATGGGGCAGGCCGTGGCCGATGCCGGATTCGAGGCGCTTTTCGAGCCTGTCTCCGGCGCTGGCGGCCTCGCCACCCTGCACCTGGCCATCACCGGTATGCATTGCGCGGCCTGTTCCGCGCGCATAGAGCGCGTGTTGCGCGCGGCCGACGGCGTCACCGAGGCCACGGTGAACCTGGCCGCGGAGACGGCCACCATCCTGTACGACCCAGGGCTTGCGCGGCCCTCGCAGTTGATGGACCTGGTGCGCGACGCGGGGTTCGGGGCGCAGGCGGCCTCGCGATCGGCCCTGCTCTTCGAGGAGCGCCGCCGCGAGGCCGAGGAGCGTTTGCGTCGGCAAAAACGCGAGCTCATACCCGCCTTCGCCTTCGCCCTGCCGCTTTTGGTCATCTCCATGGGCCACATGATGGGCCTGCATTTGCCCGCCTTTTTGCATCCGGAGACGGCCCCGACGACCTTCGCGCTGGCGCAGCTGTTCCTCACGCTGCCGGTGCTGTTCGCGGGGCGCGGCTTTTATCTCCGCGGGATTCCCGCGTTCTTGCGCAAGGCCCCGAGCATGGACACCCTGGTGGCGGTGGGCACAGGCGCGGCCTTCCTGCACAGCCTGTGGAGCACCGTGCTCATCCTCGCGGGGGACATGCCCGTCCAGCGCGCCCACGACCTCTATTACGAATCCGCGGCGGTGCTTTTGGCCATGATCTCGCTGGGCAAGTACCTGGAGGCCCGCAGCAAGTTCAAGACCACAGGGGCGGTGCGGGCGCTGCTTTCGCTTGCCCCGGACACGGCCACGGTCATCCGCCAGGGGCAGCTTGGCCCGGAGGAGGCGAGGGTGCCCGCAGCCGAGGTGGTTCCCGGCGACACCGTGCTGGTGCGCCCGGGCGAGCGCGTGTCCGTGGACGGGGTTGTGCTCTCCGGCACGGGCGGCGTGGATGAGAGTATGCTCACCGGCGAAAGCCTTCCCGTGTCCAAGGCCCCCGGCGACCGCGTGGCGGCGGGCACGCTCAACGGCGCGGGCGCGCTCACCATCCGGGCGGACAAGACCGGCGAGGACACCATGCTCTCACGCATCGTGGACATGGTGCAGCAGGCGCAGGGCTCCAAGGCGCCCATCGCCAGCCTGGCCGATCGCATCAGCGCGGTGTTCGTGCCCACGGTCATGGCCATTGCCATGGTCTCCGGCCTGGCCTGGCTGCTGGCCGGGGCGGGCTGGGCCTTCTCCCTTAAGATCTTCACGGCGGTGCTGGTCATCGCCTGTCCCTGCGCCATGGGCTTGGCCACGCCCATGTCCATCATGGTGGCCACCGGGCGCGGCGCGCAGCTGGGCGTGCTGGTCAAAAGCGGCGAGGCCCTGCAAGCCGCCAGCCGCGCTGGGGTGGTGGTGTTCGACAAGACCGGCACCCTCACCCACGGCAAGCCGGAACTCGTCGAACTTGCGGTTGCGCCGGGGATGTCGCTGCCGGAGGAACGCCTGCTCACCCTGGCCGCCGCGGCGGAGAGCCGCTCCGAACATCCGCTGGCCCAGGCCGTGCTGCACGCGGCCAGCGAACGCGGCCTCGCCGCGCCCGCGCCGGAGGCCTTCACGGCCCAGCCCGGCCAGGGCATCGAGGCCACGGTGGGCGGCCGCGTGGTGCGCATCGGCAACGCGGGCTTCGGCGGCGCGGCCTTCGCCTCAGGGGAGCTGGGCGAGGCCGTGGCGCGCATGGCGGACCAGGGCGTCACCCCTCTGTGCATGGAGGTGGACGGCCAGCCCGCCGCCATTCTTGGCGTGGCCGATCAGTTGCGGCCCGAGACGCCGGAGGTGCTGGCGCGGCTCAGGCGCCTGGGCCTTCGGCTGATCATGCTCACGGGGGACAACCAGCGCACGGCCCGGGCCATAGCCGCGCGAGCCGGCGTGTCCGAGGTGGTGGCCGGGGTGCTGCCCGACGGCAAGGCCCAGGCCGTGCAGGAGCTGAAGGACGCCGTTTCCGGCACGGGCCGGGCGGTCGTCATGGTGGGCGACGGCATCAACGACGCGCCCGCCCTGGCCGGAGCCGACGTGGGCATGGCCATGGGCTCGGGCATCGACGCGGCCGTGGAAAGCGGCGACATGGTGCTGCTCTCCGGGGGCATCGGCGGGGTGCTCACGGCGCTTGCCCTGTCGCGGGCGGCCATGGCCAACATCCGCGAGAACCTGTTCTGGGCCTTCGCCTTCAACGCCATCGGCATTCCGGTGGCGGCGGGCGTGCTGCACGCCTTTGGCGGGCCGACCCTGAACCCCATGCTCGCAGGCACGGCCATGGGCCTAAGCTCCGTCACCGTGGTGAGCAACGCCCTGCGCCTGCGCTTCTTCAACCCCAAGCACTAGGAGACCCCACATGCCCGCAGTCATCGTCAAAGGCATGAGCTGCCAGCACTGCAGCGCATCCGTGACCAAGGCCCTGGAAGCCCTTCCCGGCGTAAGCAACGTGAACGTGGACCTGCTCTCCGGCACGGCCAGCTACGAGGAGGCCAGCCCCGTGGACCCGGCAGTGGTCAAAAAGGCCATCGAGAAGCTCGGCTTCGAGGTCGTGGGCTAGCGCCGGGGCGCCTTGCCCGCCGGATGTCTTTCCTGTAAGTGGGGTGTAGAACACCCCCCGCTTCTTTTTCGAGGGAACATGCTGCTCACCTCTTTGGAAATCTGCGCCGGCGCCGGCGGCCAAGCCCTTGGACTGGAGCAGGCCGGCTTCGCTCACACGTGCCTTGTGGAAATCGACAAGGCCGCCTGCTCCACGCTGCTGCTCAACAGACCATCGTGGAACGTTTTGGAACAGGATGTGCGCGACTTTTCCGCCACCGGGCTGGATGGCCTGGATCTGCTCGCCGGCGGCGTTCCCTGCCCTCCCTTTTCCAAAGCCGGAAAGCAATTGGGCCACGCGGATGAACGCGACCTGTTCCCGGAAGCTATCCGCCTTGTCCGTGAGTGCCGCCCAAAGGCTGTGATGCTGGAAAACGTGCGCGGACTTCTCGACACCTGCTTCGATGACTACCGCACGGGCCTCATCCGCTCCCTTGCTTCGCTCGGATACACTGCGGATTGGCGGCTTCTGAACGCCTCCGATTTCGGGGTCCCGCAACTGCGGCCACGAGTGGTGTTCGTCGCCTTGCGCAGCGATTTGGCCAGCCATTTCCAGTGGCCCATGCCGACACACGCTCAGGCTCCGAGCGTTGGCGAGGCGCTGCACGACCTTATGGCCGCCAAGGGCTGGCTCGGCGTTGCACGGTGGAGGCAAGCCGCGTGCGACATCGCCCCGACCCTTGTCGGCGGAAGCAAAAAGCATGGAGGCCCGGACCTTGGCCCCACCCGTGCAAAACGCGCCTGGGCGGCCCTCGGCGTCGATGGACACGGCATTGTCGATACGCCTCCCGACTATGACTTTGTCGGAATGCCGAGGCTCACCGTGCGCATGGCCGCACGCATCCAGGGTTTTCCCGACGACTGGCTGTTTTCCGGGAAAAAGACCTCGGCCTACAGACAGGTTGGCAACGCCTTCCCCCCCCCAGTGGCTTGCGCGGTTGGCAAGCGAATCGCCGCAGCCTTGCGCCAGGCCGGGAAAACCACGTTCCGCAAGGCCGGATGATGACCAAACAACACAAGCTCAAAGGCGGCGCACGGGCCCTGCTGCGCGCCCACTTCCTCGCCAACGTCGGCAAGATCATGGATTCCCATGAATTGCGCGCCGTTTCGGGCGACATCTCCGAGTGGGCGCGCAGAGTGCGGGAACTGCGCACGGAGGAAGGCTACCGTATCCTTACGCACAATGACCGCAGCGACCTGAAACCCGGTCAGTACCTGCTGGAAACAGCCAAGCCGCAACCGGCGTTCGAGCGCGCAATATCCAAGGAAACGCGGGCCCTTGTCCTGGACCGCAACGGGTTCACCTGTCAAATGTGCGGGGCCGTGGCCGGAGAGCCGCACCCCTACGATCCGACCCGCAAAACCAGGCTGCACCTAGGCCATATCATAGACAAAAGCATGGGAGGAACAGACGACGCCACGAATCTCCGCGCCATCTGTTCCGTGTGCAACGAAGGTGCGGCCAACCTGACCCTTCCGCGACCCGATTTGCTGAAACTCCTCACGCAGATCAGGCGGGCGACGAGCGCGGATCAACTCGAAGCGCTCAGGTGGCTCATCACCAAATTCCCCAAGCAGACGAGAGAATTCCTCCCGTAAAGCAAAGCCCCGCCCCTGGCGCGCTATTCCACGGCGTCGCCGGGTTCTTCGGCGCTGGCGTCGCCGTCGGTTTCCGGGCCGAACTCCGGGTCGTCCTCCGCGGCCTGGACCTTGGCCGGCCGGGTGAAGGGCGCGGGCTTCTCCATGCACCGGGCAAAGACCAGAAAGCCCGTGTGGGCCACCATGCGGTCCTCGGGGCGCAGGCGGTCGGGAACGGTCTTGTAGCGCCGCACCAAAATCTCCAGGGCCTCAATCTCGGTGAAGGGGCCGTCTTCCAGTCCGCGCAGCAAATCGCTCACCTGGTTGCAGGTGGGAAGCAGGAAGCCGCACATGGCCCCAGGCCGCACGGCGGGCGGGATGTGGTGCAGCACGTCCTGGGGCACGCGCACGTCCAGAAACAGCGCGTCGGCCTCGGTCTGCTCAAACCCGGTTTCCTCGATGTCGGCCAGGTGCTGGGTGACGCGGTGGGAGAGCCCCACGCGGGCCAGGTTCTTGGCGGCGTTCTTGTAGAATTCCTCGCGGCGCTCGTAGGTGTAGACCATGCCGCTATCGCCCACGTAGGTGGCCAGGGCCAGGGTGAGCCCGCCGGAGCCGGTGCCGGTCTCGATGACGCGGCAGCCCGGCGTGATGCCCAATTTGAGCAGCAGGTAGCCGATCTCCTTGGGGTACATGATCTGGGTCTGCCGCTTGACGCCCTTGATGAGTTCGTACACCGTGGGCTTGAGCACGCGGTACGGGTGCCCCAGGTGCGAGCGCACGATGCCGCCAAAGCCCGCCTCCGCGATGTCGCTCATGAGGATGCGGCCGTCGTGGGTGTGGATTTCCTTTGCCGGGTCCAGCACCTGCATGAAGCGCTTGCCCGTGGGGCTGATGACCAGCACGAGCTGTCCGGGTTCGATCATGGATCCTCCGGGCGGTCGCGCGTGGTGGCGCGCCGCCGAAAACGTCGATGCAAGGGGCCTACAGGGCGGGCTGGCCCGCGTCAAGCCGGGAATGCGGCAACCGAGACAAGGGGGTGGAAGATGGAACAGGGCGCCAAGCGGTATGTTTTCGGTCCGGTCATGTCCGGCAGGCTGGGCCGGTCCCTGGGACTGGACCTGCTCGGCTCGCGCATCTGCTCCATGAACTGCGCCTATTGCGAGGCCGGGCCGCTCAAGCGGCTGACGGTCACGCGTGAGCCCTATGTCCCGGCCGAGGCTGTTCTGGACGAACTGCGCGCCTGGGATGAGGAGCGCCGCGACCGGGGCGAGCCCCTGCCGGACGCCGTGACCCTGGGCGGCCTGGGCGAGCCCACCCTCAACTCGGACATGCCGCGCATCATCGCGGGGGCGCGGGCCATTTTGCCCGGTGTGCCCGTGGCCGTGCTGACCAACGCCAGCCTCATGCCCGACCCGGCCGTCCGCGCTGAGCTGGCCCTGGCCGACGCCGTGCTGCCGAGCCTGGACTCCCTTGTGCCGGAGGAGTTCGCCCGAGTGAACCGGGGGCACCGCTCCCTGGATTGCGCGGCCATCGCCGAGGGCATCCTGGCCTTCCGGCGCGAGAGCGCGGCCAGGGTGTATCTGGAGGTGCTGCTGGTGGCGGGCGTCAACGATTCGGACCGCAACCTTGCGCTGCTCAAGGAATTCTGCACGCGCCTGGCCCCGCACCGGGTGGATGTGACGACCCTTTCCCGGCCGGGAACCGAGGACTGGGCCAGGCCCGTGGACCCGGCCACGCTGGCGCGCTGGCGGTCGGAACTGACGCCGCTGGCCGCGAGATCCGGCGAAGCGTCGCCCGGCATCGGCGCGGGGCTTGCGGACACGGCGGAAAAGGGGCAAGAACAGTGCGGGGCCATGTCCATGGTCGAGGCGCGCGCGCGCATCCAGGCATCCCTGGCGCGCAGGCCGCAGACAGCGGCGCAACTTTCCCGCGCGCTTCTTGCCGACCCGGCCCTTGTGGCCCGCGCCCTGGCCGGGCTTGTGGCCGATGGCTTGGCCGTGGAGTCCCGCCGCGAAGGCGCGGAGGTGTACTTCCAGACGCGAGGCTAGGCCCCGCCCGGCGATCACGGCGCGAGCGTTTTGCGCCCCGGACCTGCTGCCGCAGCGTGCGCGCAGGCCGTTTTTCCACACTTTTCCTGCGACCGAGGTTCTTTCATGACCGACTCCCACGACGAGAGCTCTTCCGCCCCGGCGGAAGCGCCCCAGGCCCCTGCGGCCACGGCTTTGTCCGCTTCTCCTTCCCCGACCGACCAGAATGCCGCTCCGCCGCATGGCGAGAACGGCGCGCAGGACGCCGCCGCCGACGGCCAGCCCGCGCCCAAAAAACGTTCGCGCGGCAGGCGCGGCGGCCGTGGCCGCAAGCGCAAGCCCGCCGCTCCGGGCGCAGATGCCGCCCCATCCCCGACGCAGCCCGAAGAAGCGGCCGCGCCCGGCGCACCCCAGAACGCCGCGCCCCGGTCCGAGGCCCAGGCCATAGACGCGGCCTACGGTCTTGCGCCGGAAGCAGGAAGCCCGGTCCAAACGCAACAGCCCGGCCCCGAAGCCGAACCCGCACTGGCCAAGAAACGCTCACGCGGTCGGCGCTCGGGCAAGGCCAAGGCCGAGGCCGAGGCCGAACCGCGCGGAGCCGCCGCCCAGGACGCGGCCGAGGCTGCCGACGAGGCCGCGCCCCCGCAAAAGGGGGCGGAAGGCAAGAAAAAGCCCAAGAAGATGTTCATCGGCGTGCTGCCCGGCGAGCTGGTGGAGGTGGTCCTCACCGAGGACGGGGCCGTGCAGGAATATTACGTGGAGATGCTGCACCAGGCCAAGACCAAGGGCAACATCTACAAGGGCTACATCCACAACGTCGACTCCGCCCTGCAGGCCGCCTTCATCAACTACGGGGCCGAGCGCAACGGGTTTCTGCAAATCGACGAGGTGCACCCGGAGTACTACCAGGGCTCCTATCCGCTCAAAAAGGGCCAGCGCTTCCCCCTCATCCAGAAGGTGCTCCGGCCCGGGCAGGAGGTGCTTGTCCAGGTGGTGAAGGAGCCCACGGGCAAGAAGGGCGCCTTTGTCACCAGCTATCTTTCCTTGCCGGGGCGCTACTTCGTCTACACCCTTGGCCGCGACCAGCAGGGCGTTTCCCGCAAGATCGAGGACGAGAAGGAACGCGAACGCCTCAAGGGCTGCATCGACCAGATCTCCCCGCCAGAGGGCGTGGGACTCATCGTGCGCACGGCGGGCATAGGCCGCGCCAAGACCGAGCTCACCCGCGACTACAAGTACCTGCACCGCCTCTGGGGCGACATCCGGAAAAAGGCCCAGACCGAAAAGGCCCCGGCCCTGGTGTACAAGGAGATGGAGCTCTCCGTGCGGGCCGCGCGCGACTACCTCACCCAGGAGGTCAGCGAGATCTGGGTGGACGACCCCGACACCGCCCAGCAGATACGCGAGTACGTGGCCCTGGCCTTCCCCAAAAGCCCGGACATGGTCAAGGTCCACACCGACCACGACCGCACCCTGTGGGAGCGCTTCGGCCTCACCCGGCAGGTGGAGCAGATCTACTCCCGCGAGGTCACCCTGCCCTCCGGCGGGCGGCTGGTGTTCGACCACACCGAGGCCCTCACCAGCGTGGACATCAACTCCGGCAAGATCGGCGGGGAACAGAGCTTCGCCAAAATGGCCCTGAAGACCAACGCCGAGGCCGCCCAAGAGATCGCCCGGCAGCTGCGCTTGCGCGACATCGGCGGCCAGATCGTCATCGACTTCATCGAAATGAAGGACAACAAGCACCTGCGCGAGGTGGAGAAGATCATGCGCCAGGCCCTCAAGAGCGACCGCGCCCGCACCGACGTGTCCGGCATCTCGCCCTTCGGGCTCATGGAGCTGGTGCGCCAGCGCCTGGGCTCCTCGGCCATCAGCGTCTCCACGGAGCCCTGCCCCTGCTGCGGCGGCACGGGCATCCGCCGCAACCTGGAATGGCAGGCCATGCAGACCATGAAGACCATCCACAGGCTTTTGGGCAAGCCCGGCTGCCCCAGCCCGCTGCAGGTGCATGTGGGCCAGGAGCTGGCCCTCTACATGCTGAACAACAAGCGCGAGCTGCTGACCGCCATGGGCGCCCGCGTGGACGTGCGCGTGGAGATCGTGGTGGACCCCAGACAGCCGTAAGCGCCAAGACCTTGCAGGGGGCGGAAAGGCCCGCCCCTCGCGGAGCCCTTTTCATGCCCGAAAACGCCATGCCCGGCCCATCCGTGGCCGAAAACGCCATTCTGCTGCACGCCTGCTGCGGCCCGTGCAGCATCACCTGCATTCTGCGCCTGCGCGACATGGGCTTTGCGCCCACGCTGTATTCCCACAATCCCAACATCCACCCGCTCATGGAGTATCTGCGCCGCCGCGACGGCCTGCTGGCCGTGGCCCAGCGCCTGGATGTTCCGGTCATCCTGCCGGACCAGGACGACCCGACGCAGGCCGCGCCGGACTCCTGGCTGGCGGCCATGAGCCCCCTTGGCCCGGCCGTGGCCGACATGGCCCGACGCTGCCCCGTGTGCTACGATCTGCGCCTGGCCCACACCGCGCAGGCGGCCAGGGCGCTGGGCTTCCCGCGCTTCAGCTCCACCCTGCTCTACAGCAAGTACCAGAACCACGAGGCCATCATCGCGGCCGGAGAACGCCACGCCGGGCCAGGCCTGGACTTCGTGCCCGAGGACTTCCGCCCCGGCTGGGACGAGGGCATACGCCTGTCGAAGGAATGGGAGATCTACCGCCAGCCCTATTGCGGCTGCCTGCTCTCGGAGCACGACCGCTACCGCAAGAAGGTTCGGCTGCGGGCTTGACCCCTTGAGGCCGACCACCCTGCGGACGCAGGGGACGGCGGCCGACGCCGGGCGGCCAGCTAGCCGAAATGCCGGGAGTAGTCGGTTTGCGCCTGCTCGTAGTCGCCCACGCGGCCGATGTCGATCCAGTACTCGCGCACAGGAAAGGCCAAGGTGGGCGCGCCCTCGGCCACAAGCGTCTCGAAGAGCGCGGGCATGTCAAAGGCCTGGCCGGACGGAATGCGCGCCAAGGCGTCGGGCGAAAGGGCGTAAATGCCCGCGTTGACGAACACCGTCTGGGTGGGCTTCTCCTCTATGCGCACCAGCTTGTGGTCCTCCACATGCACCACCCCGTAGGGAATCTGCGTGGTGTAGGGCCGCACGCACATGGTGGCGGCCGCCCCCTGCGACTCATGGAAGTCCAGCAAATGGGCGAAGTTCACCTTGGTCAAGAGGTCGCCGTTCATCACCAGAAAGGGCCGCTCCATGGGCGGCAGCAGGGTCAGCGCCCCGGCGGTGCCCATGGGCTGGTCCTCGCGCAGGTAGCTGATGGACGCTCCGAAGCGGGAGCCGTCGCCGAAGTGCTCGACCACCTTCTCGGCCATGTAGTTGATGGAGATGTAGAAGGTGCGGAAGCCCTGGGCCACGAAGGTCTCCAGGATGATCTCCAGGATGGGCTTGTCGCCGATGCGCAACAGCGGCTTGGGGCACAGGTCGGTTAGCGGCCGCAGGCGCTGGCCCCTGCCCCCGGCCATGAGCACCACGGCATTGGGCAGCACCTCGCGGGAGAGCAGGTCCATCATGGATTCCAGCCCCACCACCCGGCCCGCCGCGTCCACGATGGGGATCTGCCGCAGCACCTTGGTCTGCATCAAGGAGAGCAGGGCCTCGTGATCGGCCTCGGGCGGGGCCGTGGTGGGCGTGCGGAACATGATGTCCGCCACCGGCCCGGTGAGGGGAACGCCGGAGATGATGGCCCGGCGCACGTCGCCATCGGTGACGGTGCCCAGAAGCCGCCCGGAGGCGTCCACCACCAGGGCGATCTGCATCCGGGTGGAGTCGATGAGGCGCACGGCGTCCATGGCCGGGGTCTCCGGCGCAACGAGCACCTGCTTCCACTTGTCCTTGGGCATGGGCGTCCCTCCGGCCTGGCGCGCTAGTAGGTCATCTTCTTCTGCACCAGGGCGGGGCCGAGCGCAACCGTGGCCAGCACCTGGGCGATGCGCGGCCCGGCGTCGCCGGAGCCGTAGGGGTTCTGCACCGTGGCGCAGTGGGCGCGCCAGGCGTCGTCGTGGATGCCCTTCAGGCAGGCGGCGTAAATCTGGTCCTGGTCGTACTGGGTGTCGATGACGTTGTCCGCGCGCAGGCGGCCCTGCTGGCGCGAGCCGATGTTCACCACCGGGCAGCCGAAGATGGCCGTCTCCTTGATGCCGCTGGAGGAGTTGCCCACGTACACGCCGCGCCCGGCCTTGCCGCAGATGTTCAGCATACCGTGATAGTTGCGCCGCCCCAGGCTCTTGTGGGCCTGCAGGTTGGGCAGGCCCCGGGCCATAAGCGCCTCGATCTCGGCGATGATGGCCTTTCCGCCCGCGTCGTTGTTGGGATAGGTGAGGATGACCTGCACGCCCTCCTCCGCAAGCCTGCGCATGGCCTCCAGGGCCGGGCGCACCTGGGCCGCCGCGGCCTCGAACTCCGTGGTCACGGAGTGCTGGGTGAACACGGCCACCGGCCGCGAAAGGTCCAGGCCGTAGCGGTCGGCCAGCTCCTGCGGCGCGGCGTAGTTGCCCTGGGCGATCAGATCCAGCGCCGGGAAGCCCACGTTGAACACGCGCCAGGGCTCCTCGCCCAGCTTGCGCACGCGCTCGGCGGCCTCCTCGTTGGTGGTGAAGTGCAGGTGCGACAGCTTGGTCATGGCGTGGCGCACACTGTCGTCCAGGGCGCCGCCCTCGGTGATGTCGCCGCCCTCGATGTGCGCGGTGGGAATGCCCATCTGCGTGCCCGCGATGACCGCGGCCAGGCCCTCGAAGCGGTCGGCGTAGACCACCAGGAAATCCGGCTTGAGGGCGTCCAGCCCCTCGGAAAGGCTGACGATGCCCGTGCCGATGGCCTGGGCCGTGGCGGCCAGCGTGTCGTGGCGCATGGTCATCTTCACCTCGGCGTGGATGGCGAAGCCGTCGCGCTCGATCTCGCTCTTGGTGGCCCCGAAGTCCTCGTCCAGGTGCGCCCCGCCAACGAACAGATAGCCGTCCAGGTCCGGGTGGGCGTTGATGGCCTTGATGATGGGGTATTGCAGGCCGTATTCGGCCCGGTTTCCCGTAAAGATGGCGATTGTGCGCTTCATGCTTGTCCTGTGTGGAAGGTGCTGTGGGTGGACCGGCCGCGAGGCCGGGGCGCTACAGGCAGCCGCGCAGGCCCTGGGCCAGCCCGATGCCCGGCCGCCAGCCCGTGAGCGCGGTCAGGCGCGCGTTGTCCAGCACCAGGCTGGAGACCCGCGCCGCCGGGTCCGGCTCCCGCTCCTGCGGAAGGCGGGAAGTATGAAAAAGTTCCGCCGCAAGGTCAAGGAGCGCGCCGATGCGCGTGCCCGCGCCCGTGGACAGGTTGGCCGTAAGGCAGCCGCCTTCCGCCAGGGGGCCGGAAGCCAGGGAGCCGGGAACCAGGGAGCCGGGAACCAGGGCGTTGGCCGCCAGCCCCAGGCACAACAGCCCTTCCGCGGCATCGGCCACGTGCAGAAAATCGCGCACCGGGCTCTCGTCCCACACGCGCAGGGGCTCGCCGCGCCGCACCTGGGCCAGCACGCGGCCCAGCACCGTGTTCTCGCCGCCGCCGGGACCGTAGAGATTAGACAGCCGGGCGATGGCCCCGCGCAGAGGACCGCTGGCGCAGGCCGCGCGGATGAGCCCCTCGGCCTCGATCTTGCCGCGCGCGTACTGCGCCGCGGGCAACAGGGGGTCGTCCTCCCGCGCCGGACGGCCCAGGGCGTCGCCGTACACGATGCCCGTGGACGGGAACACGAAGGCGCAGGCCACGCCGGAAAGCGCTGCGAGCGCCTCGGCCACAAGGTCCACGTTGAGCCGCCGGGCAAGCTCCGGGTTTTTCTGGCAGGCCCCGGCATCGGCCAGGCCCGCCATGTGGAAGAACGCCGCCAGCCCGGCCCGGCCCGCATCCTGCGCCGCCCCAGCGCAATCATAGCCTTCTTCACCCAACGGGGGTCCAGGGGGGAGCCCCCCCTGGCCTGCGGAGCACGATCCCGAGCACCCAGCCAGCCCGGCCCGGCCCTGGCGCAAAAACGCCGCAGCCTGGCCTAGCGCGGCCTCGCCGCCCGCCTCATGCGCATACCCTTCCGGCAGCGCGCCGGGCCAGGGGCGCGTGTCCACGCCCAGCACGCGCGCGCCGGAGTCCAGCAGCAGGCGCACCAGCTCGCGGCCCAGGAACCCGCAGGCACCGAAGACCACGGCGCGGCCGAAGGCGGCGCTTTGGGGCGGGGTGGGGCAGCCGGGCACGCGCTTTTGTCCCTAGATGTTGTAGATGTCGGCCTTGTAGGCCTTGCGGTTCTCGGGATCGGCGAACCACGCGGCCGTCTCGGCCAGGCCCCGGTCGAAGCCGTCCAGCCCGCCGTAGGCCGGGTGCCAGGCGCAAAAGCGCGCGGCCTTGGCGTTGCCCGCGAACAGGCGCTCCACCTCGCTTTTCTCGGGGCGCAGGCGGGCCTCGTCGCACTCGATCTCGATGTCGGCGCCCATGACGTGGGCGATGCGCTTGGCCGTGTCCCCGATGCTGACCTCGAAGCCGCTGCCCACGTTGACGACCTCGCCCACGGCGGCGTCGCTTTGCGCCACGGCGACAAAGCCGCGCGCGGTGTCGGTGACGAAGTTGAAGTCCCGCGTGGGGGTGAGCGCGCCCAGCTTGATGCGCCGCTTGCCCGCCGCGATCTGCGTGATGATGGTGGGGATGACGGCGCGGGCGCTTTGCCTGGGGCCATAGGTGTTGAAGGGCCGGATGACGGCCACGGGCGTGCCGAAGGCGGCGTGGAAGGACAGGGCGATCTGGTCGGCGCCGATCTTGGTGGCCGAATAGGGCGACTGGCCTTGCAGGGGGTGCTCCTCGGTGATGGGCACGAAGCGCGCGGTGCCGTACACCTCGCTGGTGGAGGTGTGGACCACCTTCTGCACATCGAGGTCGCGGGCGGCCTGCACGATGTTCAGGGTGCCGGTGACGTTGGTCTGCACGTAGGTGTCGGGCGAGTGGTAGGAATAGGGGATGGCGATGAGGGCGGCCAGGTGCAGCACCACGTCGCAGCCGCGCATGGCCGTGCGCACGCCGTTCGGGTCGCGGATGTCGCCGGGGAACACGTCCAGGCTCTTTTTCAGCTCCGGCTCGAAGCTGTCCAGCCAGCCCCAGGAGGAGAAGGCGTTGTAGTGCACGAAGGCGCGCACATCCACGCCCTGGCGCAGGAGCATTTCCGTGAGGTGCGAGCCGATGAAGCCGCCCGCGCCGGTGACGAGGATCTTCTTGCCTGTGAGTTCCATGCTAGTCCTTTCCGCCTTCCACCATGTCCCAGGCGAGCTGCGTGTTCGTGTCGATGTCGCGGGCGGCCGCGCGGCCAAGGAGCCCCTCGAAGTGCTCGGCCAGGATCTGCCCGGTGCCGGGCCGCTTGACCCAGAGGTTGGCCTTGGACAAGGCCTCGCCCTTCTTGACGGGCGCGATGGTGACGCAGCTTGCGTAGGCGAAGTCGATGGTCACCTGTTCCTCTGGCAGCACGCCCTTTTCCCCGCCGCGCGCCTTGTGGATGATGGCGCTGCCCTGGATGAGCTGGCGCATCTCCTCCGGGTCCATGGACAGGAACACGTCCGGTCCGGGCCAGCTTTTGTCCGAGGTGAAGTGCCGCTCCAGCATGGAGGCCCCCAGCGCCGCCGCGCCCAGGCAGGGGTAGATGGTCAGGGTGTGGTCGGAGAGGCCCGCCACTGCGTCGGGGAAGGCCTCCATGAGCTGCACCATGGCCCCCAGGCGCACCTTTTCCGGCGGGGTGGGGTACATGCTGGTGGTGTGCATGAGCCCGAAGGGAACCTTGTGCCGCCTCAGGATCTCCACGCTCTTGCGCACGCTGTCCATGCCGTTCATGCCGGTCGAAAGGATGACCGGCTTGCCGAAGCCGGCGATGTGGTCGATGAGCGGGTAATTGTTGCACTCGCCGGAGCCGATCTTGTAGCCGGGCACGCCCATGGACTCCAGGCGGTCGGCCGCGGCGCGGGAAAAGGGCGTGGACAGGTAGATCATGCCCAGGCTCCGCACCAGGTCCATCAGGCGGCGCTCCTCGGCCTCGGAAAGCTGGCAGCGCTCCATGATCTCGTAGATGGATTCCTTGGCGTTGCCCGGAATGACCGTTTTGGCCTGCGGGCTCATCTCGTCCTCCACCACGTGGCACTGGAACTTCACGCACTCGCAGCCCACGGCGTGCGCGTCGCGCACCATGCGTTCGGCCTTGGCGTAGTCGCCCTCGTGGTTGATGCCGATCTCGGCGATGACAAGCGGGGCGTGGTCCGGTCCGATTGCGCGTCCGGCCAGGGTGATTTCGGGCATGGGCTTGCTCCTTTCCTGACTCGCGTCAGCGTGGGCGGACGATAGAGAAAAGGGGGCGAAGAATCAAGACGGAGGCGGTCCTCCGCCGGGGCTACCGCCGCCGCGCGCCCAGGCCGATGCCGACCAGCGTGGCGGCCACGCCCAGAAGCTCGGCCAGTCCGGCGGGCCGGGCGAAGAAGGCCAGGTCCCACACGTAGGCCAGGGCGGGCTGCAACAGCAAAATAAGCCCGGCCAGCGACATGCGCGTATCGCGCAGCCCGCGCGAGATGAGCGCCCAGCCCATGAGCTGAGAGGTGATGCCGTAGCCAGCCATGAGCAGCAGGGGCATTCCGAGGGGCAGCAGCGGGCTTTCCCCGCGCACCAGCAGCACGGGCAGCAGCAGGGCCGCGGTCATCAGCGAGTTGGCCGTCATGACGGCCAGCTGCGAGCCGTCGCCGCACAGGGCCATGCTGCGGCCCAGGGCCAGGATGAACCCGGCATAAAAGAGGCCGGAGAACAGGCCGAAGAGCACGCCCCAATGATAGTCGGCCCCGGCGCTGGCCCAGGCGGGCGCGACGATGGCCAGAAGCCCGCCCATGGCCAGGGCCAGGCCCGCGAAGAAGCGCAGCCCAGGCCGCTCCCCAAGGAACACGATGCCCCAGGCCGCCAGCACGAAGACCTGGAAGTTGCCGAACAGCGTGGACAGCCCAGGCCCGATGTACAGAATGGACAGGTGCCAGCACACCAGATCTCCGGCGAAGAAGCCCGCGCACGCAAGGGACCACCACCAGCCCGCGCGCGGCATGGCCGAAAGCCTGGAGCGCGGCTCGCGGCTGGCAAGGCTGGCCAGATAGAGCCCGACCCCGCCGATGAGCACCCGGTGGAAGGCGGCCGCATCGCCGCCCACGCCGTAGGGCGCGGCCAGCTTCACGAACAGGGGCGAAAAGCTGATGAGCACCGCTCCGAGAACAAGACGCCACATGGCTCAGCCCCCTTCTTCCCGCACGCGCGCGGCCCAGCAGGGGGCCAGGGGCAGGCGTTCGGCCAGATGGACGCCCGCTTGCGTCACCCGCGCGCGCCAGGCCCACAGCTCCACCCCGGCGCGCAGGGCGCGCACCAGCCCGGCGGCGTACTGCGGGTCTATGGCCTCGGCCGGGGCGAAGCAGTCGCCGTCCGGCCGCTGCGTCAGAAAGAACAGCGCTGCCCGGCAGCCCTCGCTCCGCAAACGCACAAGCTCGTCCAGGTGCTTGCGGCCGCGCTCGCTGGCCGCGTCCGGGAACTGGGCCTGGCCGTCCTCCACAAGCGTCACGTTCTTGCACTCCACATAGAGCGGCGGCAGGCCGGGGCCTGTCAAAAGGGCGTCCAGGCGGCTGGCGCCGGTTTTGGCTTCAGGCGCAAAGCCCGTGTAGGCGAGGGCCTCGGGCAGCAGGCGCGCGCGCCAGGCCGCGGCCAGCAGACGGTTGGGGCTCAAGGTGTTCACGCCCACCCAGGCGGGGGGTTCCCCCCTGTGCCCGCCGGGCAGGGCCAGGGCCTCCAGGGTCCATTGGAGCGCGCGCTGCGGCCCTGTTGCCCGCTGCGGCGCAGGCGAGAGCAGGGCCTGGGTTCCGGGGCGCAAAAGCCCCAGCATGGAGCCGGTGTTGTTGGTGTGCGCGCGCAGCTCCGCGCCGGTGTGCGGGTCCACGGTCACGGCGGTGAAGCGTTTTTCGCGGCGCACAAAGGCGGCAACGCGGCAGCCGGGCGGGTAAGGGAGCAGCAGCGCGCCCGAAGCGCTACACATGCCTGGGGCCTTTGCCGCCGCCTGCCCTGCCCTCGGCGGCGGGGTCGCGGCCCACGAGCAGAAGCCCCTCGCCGGGATAGGCGCGGCGGTCTTCCGGCCGGGTGGGTGCGACGGGCTCGGGCCACGCTCCGGGCACGGGCTCGGCCCCCTGCCGGGCCAAGGGCGTGGGCGCGCTGTCGGCCATGACGGGCTGCGCGCGCAGATCCACGCCGGGCGCGGGCACGCTGAACTCCACAGCAATGTTGTTGGGGTCGAAGGAGTACAGCGAGCGGATGAAACCGTGGTCCACCACCTCGGACACCCAGAACCCGGCGGCGTCCAGGCGGTCGCGCAGCTCCCACAGGGCGTTTTCGTCCTCCAGGCCGAAGGAGATGTGGTCGAAGGTGAAGGGGCCGCGCACGGGCGCGCCGTGGTCCTTGTCCGGCCCTGGCTCCACGCCGGGCCATTCGAAGAAGGCGATCATGTCCTGGGCGCTGATCTCGAAAAAGTAGTGCCGCGAGCCGGGGTGGCCCAACCCGGCCACCAGGCGCATCCCCAGCAGGTCGCGCCAGTAGCGGATGGTGGCGTCCATGTCGCCGGTGGCCATGGCCAGGTGATTGATGCCGGTGAAGCGCATGGTGGCCTCCAGGCCGCAGGGGGCGGGCTGCGGCGGCTATTTCGTGACCGTGACCTTGACCTGCTTGAAGATGTCGGGCCTGAGGTTCGGCTCGGGCTTGCGGATCTTGATGACGACATCGCACTCGCCCTCGGCCAGGGCGGTGAAGGTGTACCGCACGCGCCGTCCGTCCTCAAAGGGCTCGATGCCGTCCAGGCGCAGCAGGACGGGATCAAAGGACGTGCCCGCGAACACGTAACCGGAAAGGCCGGGATCGCGCATGTCGAGCGCAAGCAGGCTGCCTGCGGGCACGCGGGCCTCGTGCTGCTGCTCGCCGTCCAGCCGCATCTCCACATTTCCGCTGCCGCCAAGCATCCTGGGCATGTGCGCACAGCCCGCCGCCACAAGCGCCAACGCCAGCGCCGCCAGGGCCAACACGGCGAAACGCCGGGCCAGCGCGCTGACCGGGAATGAACGGAAGGGACGCATCAGAGCGAGGGGGGACGGCGTCATGGCGGCTCCTGAGGGGGTTGGTGTGGTCGCACCGCCTGTGTAGCGCGCGCCGCCCACGGGGGCAAGCCGTGCCCTGGCCCGGGAAAAGAGGTGGGGCCGGTTGCCCGGCCCCGTCTGGCGAGTGGGAGAGGAGGATGCGTTTCGGGGAAGGAAGAGGAGGATAGGGAAAGCGCTGTCCGGGTGTTCGTCTCGGAATGCGCGGAGTCCTACTGTTGGGGGCGCAACTGGGATTCCAGCCAGTGGCGGACGTTCTGGTCGGGCGGATACACGCCCTTAAGCCCGCCGACCGACTGCATGAACTCCCGGGCCAGATCGTCGGGCAGCTCCACTTCGGCCAGTTCCCTGGCTTCCTCGGAATTGCGCCGCACCAGAATGGCCCTGGGCTTGCTGTCCCAGGTGTAGACCACGAAGTAGTTGCTGTAGTCGGCCTTGGACCGCACGGGCTGGTGGTCCGCCCGCCAGGAGTTGTTGCCCCATTCCAGGTACAGGGTCACGGCATCCCAGGGAGTCATGCTCCAGTCGATCTCAAGGTCGCGGTAGGTGTGCAGGCTGGCCATGGTTTCCTCCTTGCGTCTTGATGTGAACAGTAATCTTTCCTGATAAGATGTCAAGGCTTTCACGAGCCATTTTTTTGGGTGCCTCCGCCCGGTTTTTGGAGTAGGCAACGTGCTGCGAAGAAACGCATTGCCGTGTCGCGGCAGAGGTTTGACGCAGGCGTGCGCCTGTGCCAGAACCGGTTCGCGTCCGAGCGCAACACCTGAAACACATCTGCGAGGTTGCCATGGAGATGACGGACATCTTGCCTGCGAAAGAGTGGGCAAAGCTCGAACAAGACATTTACGACCGTTATGGCGTGAGCGCGCACGCACACAACAAGGACGGCGCGCCCTTCACCGGACGCGAGCTGTGGGGCAACCGGCTCTGCCCGGCCCTGCGCAAGATTCCCGGCGCGGGCACGGGCATATGCGCCGTGGTGAACCAGGCCGTCCGCGCCGAGGCCCGGCAGACCGGCAAGAGCGTCATCACCGAGTGTGACGCCGGGTTGATGCTGATCGCCGTGCCGGTGATCGTCGATGGCGAATTTCTCGGAATGCTGGGCGGCTGCGGCGGCCTGTGCGACGGCGCCGAACCCGAGAGCTTCCTTGTGGAGAAGCTTACCGGCATGAGCGAAGAGCAGGTGGCGGAACTCGCCTCGGACATGCGCCGGTATTCCGAAGAGGATGCCCAGGCCATCGCCCGCGACATCGAGGAGCGCGTGGCCGAAGCGGTGCGCGCGTACACTGCCGGGCACTAGCAACCCGCGCCCTCGGCGCGGCACAGGCGGGAGGATACCCATGGGCGGAAACATCGTGGTCATTGGCGGGGTGGCTCTGGGGCCGAAGGCGGCCTGCCGCGCCAAACGGCTCGATCCCGAGGCGCGCGTGGTCATGGTCGACCGCGGCGCACGCATCTCCTACGGAGGCTGCGGCATCCCCTATTTTGTGTCCGGCGATGTGAGCGACGTGGACGAATTGCAGTCCACATCCTTCCACATGCTGCGCGATGTGGCCTTTTTCCGCGACGTAAAGGGCGTGGAGGCCCGGCCGCGCACCGAGGCCCTTTCCATCGACCGCGAAGCCAAAACCGTGCGCGTGCGCAGCCTGGACACCGGGGTCGAGAAAGATCTGCCCTACGACAGGCTGGTGCTGGCCACGGGCAGCAGCCCGCGCATACTGCCCATTCCCGGCGCGGAACTGCCTGGCGTGCGGGCCGTGGCCGACCTGGAGGCCGCCATGGCCATCCGCGAGGGCCTCTCGTCCGGACGCGTGGGCAGCGCGGTTGTGGTGGGCGCGGGCTTCATCGGCCTGGAAATGGCCGTGGCCCTGGCCGACATGTGGGGCATTGAGACCACGGTGGTGGAATACGCGCCCACGGTGCTGCCCACGGTGCTCTCCCCCGTGCTTGCGGCCATGGCCCAGCGCCACATGGAGGAAAAGGGCGTGGCCTTCCGCCTGGGCGCGCAGGCGGCGCGCATTGAGGGCGAAGGCAAGGCCGAGCGCGTGGTGCTGCGGACCGCCGTGGGCGAGGAAACCATCGCAGCCGACCTGGTCATCATGGCCGTGGGCGTTGCCCCAAATTCGGAGCTGGCCCGCGCGGCCGGGCTCGACGTCTCGCCGCGCGGCGGCGTGGTGGTGGACGAGACCCTGCGCACCAGCGACCCGGACATCTTCGCCGGGGGCGACTGCGCGGAGATCAAGAACCTTGTCACCGGGCAGGACTTCTTTTTGCCGCTCGGCTCCCTGGCCAACAGGCAGGGCCGGGTGATCGGCGACAACCTCTGCGGGGGCGATTCACGCTTCCCCGGAGCGGCCGGGGCCTGGTGCGTCAAGCTCTTCGAGCTTTCGGCCTCCGGCGTGGGGCTTACCCTGGACGCCGCGCGCCGCGCCGGGCTCGACGCCGTGGCCGTGCAGGTGAGCCAATTCGACCGGGCGCACTTCTACCCGGACAAGGACTTCATGTTCCTTGAGCTTGTCGCCGAACGCGGCACCCGGCGCGTGCTGGGCGTGCAGGGCGTGTGCTCCCTGGGCGACGCCCTTGTGGGGCGCATCGGCGCGGTGAGCGCGCTTATGCCGCACCGGCCCACGGTGACAGACCTGTCGCTGCTGGAACTGCCCTACTCGCCTCCCTTCAGCTCGGCCATGGACATCGTCAACGTGCTGGGCAACGTGGGCGACAACATCCTCTCCGGCCGCAACGAAAGCATCGACGCCCTGGCCTTCGCGGAGCTCTTCGCCGAGCGGGAAAGCGGCAAGGCGTTCTTCCTGGACTGCCGTGAACAGCCCAACGCCGCGCCGTACCTGGCCAGGTATTTCGGCGAGTGGCACAACATCCCGCAGGGGCAGCTGGCGGGCAGGCTGGACGAGGTGCCGCGCGACCGCACGGTGGTGCTGGTGTGCAACTCCGGCGCGCGCTCCTACGAAGCCTTTGTCACCCTGGCCAAGGCCGGGTTCGACCGCGTGGTCAACGTGGCTGGCGGCATGGCCACAGTGGCCAAGGCCGGGCTCGCCCCGGAAGTGTAAGCAGGCCGCGCCGCGCGGCCGCAAGGAGCATCCCCCGTGCCCAGAATCTTCTCGCAGGACATCGTCGTCGCCAAAACGGACATCGACGTGCAAGGCCATGTGAACAACACCCGCTACGTGGCCTGGATGCAGGACGTCGCCGTGGCCCACAGCGCGGCCCAGGGCTGGCCCATGGACCGTTACGTGCGGGAGGGCGCGGGCTGGGTGGTGCGCCAGCACACCATCACCTATCGCCGCCCCTCGTTTTTGGACGAAACCGTCACGGCCTGCACGTGGATCTCCAGCTTCTCGCCCCGGCAGAGCGCGCGGCGCTACCTGTTCTGGCGCGCGGCCGACCGCGTTGTGCTGGCCGAGGCCGAAACCCAGTGGGTGTTCATCGACCTCGCGACCGGCCGCCCGGCCAAGGTGCCGCAAACCCTGCGCGAGGCCTTCGAGATCGTGGAGGACGAGGCGGAAGTGAAGCGGATGCTGGAGGGGTAGGGGGACAATGGCTTGACCGCATAGCCAAAGGGTGGTGGCTAACGTGACGAATCAGAGGCAAGCTACTGATGAGTTGGAAGAGTTGTATGCGGAACTTAAGGCCTTCATCGACTCCAAGAAGCCGCAGATAATCGCGTCGCCACACTTCGCTCATGTCAACCATGAGGGGAAAAGAATACGGGTGGAAGTAAGCGACGGGGCATTTCTCTCTATTCTCACGTCATCGGTTGAGGTCTACCCTTCTTCATATATTGGGAATGGAGAGGACTTGCCAGGAGAAGGGGAAGTATGGGGCCGACTCTTTGGATTCGTCACGGAAGATCAGGAAGACATCACCTATATAGTCACAGGCGCTTCTGTGATGCAAAATTACGAGTACCGGACGCACAATTCCTGCTGCCCATCTGAGGGTCATGACTTCAAAGTCACCTCCATAACAAATGCAATACCGGGACTTATCTGCCTTGGTAGCTTTCACAGCCATCCGTATCGCTACTCTGACTTCACCACAGACTTTTGTTCTCACTGGTCGCAGACGGATTACGAAAGCACCCTTGCGACGGCGGAACACTACGTTGTCCCTCCTCTGGAATTGATTTTCGCATTGTCTCACCTGAACTCTGCCAAAAAGTACAGACCCAAGACTATGCCCTCCTACCTCGTCAACTATTGCAGAAACTTCAAGTTCGTGCTCAGGGCGTTTGTTCTTAACATGCTTGAGGAGAGTCTAGACGATGTAGATATGCTGCGTTGCACGTTGGCGGGCAAGATTGTGAACCGCTCGGATTGACTCCCGCGCCCTCCCGGTGCACAAATCCCCTCGCGGCCACAGCCGCAAAGGGAGCATGGGTCCGACATGAGTTCCGATTCCTCCGCCAGCACCGCCTCCCTGCCCATCGGGGTCTTCGACTCCGGCGTGGGCGGGCTCACGGTCTTGCGCGCCCTGAAAAACGCCCTGCCCGGCGAGGACTTCCTCTACCTGGGCGACACCGCCCGGCTGCCCTACGGCACCAAGAGCGGCGCAACCGTGGCCCGGTACGCCCTGCAGACCACAAAGGTCCTGGTGGACCAGGGCGTCAAGCTGCTCGTCATCGCCTGCAACACCGCCTCGGCCGTGGCCCTGCCCGGCTTGGCCCAGGCCTACCCGCACATCCCCGTGGTGGGCGTCATAGAGCCCGGCGCCCGCGCCTGCGCCGCACAGGCCCCGCACGGCCGCATCGCCGTCATCGCCACGCGCGGCACCGTGCGCGGCGCGGCCTACCAGACCGCCATCCTGCGCCTGCGGCCGGAGGCCACCATCGCCACCCGCCCGGCCCAGGTCTTCGTGGCCCTGGCCGAGGAAGGCTGGACCGAAGGCCCGGAGGTGGAAGCCGTGGCCGCGCGCTACCTCACCCCGCTCATGGCCGAATTCCCCGGCGGCAAGCCCGATTGCCTGGTGCTTGGCTGCACCCACTTTCCCGTGCTGGCCCAGGCCATCCGCAAAACCCTGCCCGAGGGCGTGTGCCTGGTGGACAGCGCCGAAACCACGGCCGAAAGCGTGGCCGCCGAATTGACGGAGCGGGGCCTGCGCAAGCCCGGCGCGCGCGCGGGCGGCAGCGTGCGCTTCTTCGCCACAGACGACCCCCAGCGCTTCGCCAAGGTGGGCGAAATCTTCCTGGGCGAGCCCCTGGCGCCGGAAGACGTGACCCTCGTGGACCTGTAGGGGGCGCGCAAAGCCTGGACAAGCATCGCGTTCCTGGGGCATTTTCCCGTTGGGCACCCAACCAGAACCCCCAGGAGGGACCATGCTTCGCCTGCATAGCCTTCGCCATGCACGTTTTGAAACAGAAGCCGAAATAGCCGCCTGGGCGCAAGAACGCGGCCACAGCCTCAGCCATACGGACCTCTGGAACGGCGAAACCCCGCCGCATCCGGACAGCTTCGACTTCCTCATCGTCATGGGCGGCCCCATGAACATCTACGAGGAGGACGCCCACCCCTGGCTGGCCATGGAGAAGCGCTTCCTCAAAAGCAGCATCGAGGCCGGAAAGCTGGTACTGGGCGTGTGCCTGGGCGCACAGCTCCTGGCCGAGGCCCTGGGCGGCGCGGTGACGAAAAACGCGCACCGGGAAATCGGCTGGCACACGGTGAGCGCAGGGCCGGACGCTTCAAAAAGCCGTGCGTTCGCCTCGCTGCCGCAAGAATACGCGGCCTTCCACTGGCACGGCGACACCTTCTCCATCCCCCCCGGCGCACAGTGGACCGCCAGAAGCGAGGCCTGCGCCCACCAGGCCTTCAGCGCGCGCAACGACCGCGTGGTGGCCCTGCAGTTCCACCTGGAAACCAACGCCCAAAGCATGGCGGAACTTGCGCGCAACTGCGCCGACGAAATCACCCTGGACCCTGTGAAATGGCCCTATGTGCAGTCCGCAGCGGACATGGCCGCCCGGCCCGAGCGCCTGGCTTCCTTGCGCGGGCTGCTGTTCCGCCTGCTGGACAACATGGCCGCGCCGGTATAGACCCCGGCACCGCGCCGAAGGGGCGCAGACACGCAACACCAAACAAGGGGGAGGCATGGCCGAAACCGTCGAAGAACTCACCATCAGCTACGAAGAGGACGGCGTCGTCGTCACCGAGGAACTGGACAAGGTGGTCCTGTCCAAGGGCGCATGGGCCACCGTGCTTTTCAAGTACCGCTCCTGGGACAAGGCCAAGAACGGGTACGGCCCCGTGGCCTTCACCATCCGCCGCTACCGCAAGCAGAACGGCGAATACAAGCAGCAGAGCAAGTTCACCATCTCCAGCGAAGACCAGGCCCGCAAGATCATCGACGCCCTGAACGGCTGGCTGGACGGCAAATAGCAGCACGCCAGGGGCGCCGCCCCTGGAACCCCGCCGGGTGGCTACGCGCCCCCCGGAGCCCCTGCGCACGCGGCGCGATTCCTGCGGGCAAAACCCCGCAGGAATCGCGCCGTGAGCATGGTCCCTGAACAAAAACCTCGTCGGCGCACCGTCCAGAATCCCCGGCTTTCCCCAGACCGCATTGTCTCCCCTTCACAAAGGGATTCCAAAGGGCTCGCGGCCCTTTTGCGGGGGTGCCGGGGGCAGCGCCCCCTGATTCAGATCAAAAATGGTTTGCTTCGCCCCGGACGTGCGGAGGCGGCTATTTGGCGCTCACGCGGCGGCGCTTCACGTTTGCGCTGCCGGCGTTCTGCATGTCGGCGTCGCCGGGTTGCAGCTTGGCCACGGATGGGCTCTCGTTGTGCTGTCCCAGCCCGGACAGCCGCATGACGATGACTTCCGGATTGGGGTAGCTGTCCTTGATGGACAGAAGCAGTTCCCTGGCCTTGGGCAGGTTGTGCTCCACCTCATACGCCTCGGCCAGCAGGAATGCGCTCATGACCTTGGTTTCCGCCGGGGTTGTTTCCTCGGAGAGCACCTTTTGCAGAATTTCTTTTGCCTTGGCCCAATTCCAGGACAGCGCGTAGGTTTGCGCCAGTTCGTAGCGGGCGCGGGCCCGCACCTCCTGGTCCTCCGCCTGCGCGATGCTCTGGGTCAGCAGGTCCACGGCGAGATCGCTTTTGCCGATGGCCCGGTTGGCCACGGCCATGCGCATCTGCACGTGCACGATTTTTTCGGCGTCGCCGTCCGCCGTATCCAGGCACCGCCCCCAGGCCTCGATCGCTTTTTGCCGCTGGCCGCGCACTTCGTACAGCTCGCCCAGGCGGAACAGCAGCGCCCAATTTTCCTTGGGCCGCGAGCCGTACTCCAGGGTCGCCGTCTCCAGCAGGCTTACCGCCTTGTCCGGATCACCCTTGACCCCGGAGCAGATCTCCACCAGCCGGGTCCAGGCCTCCAGCCTGTGACGGCCGTGCGGGTCGGCTTGCAAATAGCGCTCGTAGGCGGTCTCGGCCTCCAGGAAATAGCCGGAGGCATAGGCCTCGCGCGCAAGGCGCAGGTCCAGGTCCGAGCCGGTGGCCTGCGTGCCCCCGCAGCCCAAGCACAGAGCGGCGAACGCCGCCAGCATCACTGCCGGAAGCGCCGCCGCCCATGATTTCGCAGCTGTGCGCGCCGCGCGCAAGGCTTACTCCTCTGCGCCGGGAGCGTCCTCCACTCCCTCCACGCCTTCGGCCTCCAGGCCGTCCATGGGGTCCAGGCCCTGGCGCTGCACCAGGTCGAACCCGGCCACCACGGTGCCCTCGTCAAGATTGATGAGCTTCACGCCCTGGGTGGCGCGGCCCAGGTTCAGGCTTACCTGGCGCACGGGGAAGCGCACGATCTTGTTGGCCGAGGACAAAATGACCATCTGGTCGGTCTCGGCCACCATCACCGCGCCCACCACCTTGCCGGTCTTGTCGGTCACGCGCATGTTGATGATGCCCATGCCCGAACGCGACTGCGCGCGGTACTGGTCCAGCGGGGTGCGCTTGCCGTAGCCGTTCTCGCTCACGGTAAGGATCTGCTCGCGCTCGGGATCGCCGGTGACCACGCCCGCCACCACACGGTCGCGACCGCGCAGGGCGATGCCCTTGACCCCTTCCGTGGCGCGGCCTGTGGGCCGGACCTCGCCGACCGCGAAACGAATGGCGGTGCCCTGCTCGGTGATGAGCAGAATCTCCGCATCGCCATGCACCCCGCAGACCATCATCAATTCATCCTCTGGCTTGAGGCTGACGGCGCGGATGCCTGTGGAGCGGCTGTTGGCGTACAGCGCCGCGCTGGTGCGCTTGACCATGCCCCGGCGCGTGACGAAGAGGAACTGACGGTCCTCGGCGAACTCGCGCAGGGTCAGCGCCGTGGCGATATTCTCGTCCTTCTCCAGGGGCACCAGGTTGGCGATGTGCGCGCCCTTGGCGTAGCGACCGGCCTCGGGCACCTGGTGGGTTTTAAGCTGGTACATGCGGCCCTGGTTGGTGAAGAGCAGCAGATACTGGTGGTTGCTGGTCAAGAGGAAGGTGTGCACGAAGTCGCCGTCGCTGGTGGACACTCCGGCGATGCCCTTTCCGCCGCGCTTCTGCTGCTGGTAGTGCGAAAGGCTGGTGCGCTTGATGTACCCCCGCCGCGACAGGGTGATGACGCACTCGTCGTCCGGAATGAGGTCCTCGATGGCGATGTCCGCGGCCTCTTCGGTCATGATCTGCGTCTTGCGCGGTGTGGCGTAGCCCTGCTTCATCTCGTTCAATTCGTCGCGGATGACGCCCTTGAGCACGTTTTCGTCGGCCAGCACGCTTTTGAGCCAGGTGATGAGCTTCTCCAGCTCCTTGAGCTCGTCCAGGAGCTTTTCGCGCTCCATGTTGGTGAGCCGCTGCAGGCGCATGTCCAGAATGGCCTGGGCCTGCACTTCCGTAAGGCTGAAACGCTCCATGAGGCCGCTTCTGGCGTCCAGTGCGGTCTTGCTGGCGCGGATGAGGGCCACCACCTCGTCGATGTTGTCCAAGGCGATTTTGAGGCCTTCCAGGATGTGGGCCCGGGCCTCGCTCTTGTCCAGGTCGAAGCGGGTGCGGCGGATGATGACCTCGCGCCGGTGTTCCAGGAAGTGGGCCAGAATCTGCTTGAGGTTCAGCAGCCTGGGCCTGTTGCCCACCACGGCCATCATGTTGATGCCGAAGCTGGTTTCAAGTGGCGTGAACTTGTACAGGGCGTTGATGACGATGTCGGCGATGGCTCCGCGCTTGAGCTCCAGCACGATGCGGATGCCCTTGCGGTCGGATTCGTCGCGCAGGTCGGATACGCCGTCGATCTTCTTGTCGTTGACCAGGGCGGCGATCTTCTCCACCAGGCTCGACTTGTTCAGGGCGTAAGGAATTTCCGTGATGACCACGTTCTCCTTGCCGCCTTTTTTGACCTCTTCCACGTGGACCACGCCGCGCATCCGGATGCTGCCGCGGCCGGTGGTGTAGGCGTCCACAAGGCCCTTGCCCGCGTACACCTGGCCCCCGGTGGGGAAGTCCGGCCCCTTGATGATGGGCAGCAGCTCGCGCGCGGAGCAGTTGGGATTCTCCAGGACGTGGAGCGTGCCGTCGATGAGTTCGCCCAGATTGTGGGGGGGAATGTTGGTGGCCATGCCCACCGCGATGCCCGAACTGCCATTTAAGAGCAGGTTGGGCACCTTGGCCGGCAACACCACGGGTTCTTCGAGCGTGTTGTCGTAGTTGGGGCGGAAGTCCACGGTGTTCTTGTCGATGTCGCCCAAGAACTCGCTGGCCAGCTTGGCCATGCGCACTTCGGTGTAACGCATGGCCGCCGCGGCGTCGCCGTCGATGGAGCCGAAGTTGCCCTGCCCGTCCACCAGCGTGTCGCGCATGGAGAATTCCTGGGCCAGGCGCACCAGGGCGTCGTACACGGCGGAATCGCCGTGCGGGTGGTACTTGCCGATGACGTCGCCGACCACGCGGGCGGACTTCTTGTAGGCGCGGTTGTAGGCGTTGCCGAGCTCGTGCATGGCGAACAGGATGCGCCGGTGCACGGGTTTCAGGCCATCGCGCACATCCGGTATGGCGCGGCCCACGATGACCGAGAGCGAGTACTCCAGGTAGGATTTCTGCATCTCGCGTTCAATGGTGACGTTCTGACTCACGTATGTCCTCCGTCGTATATGGCGGCGGTGCGGGCAGCCGGGGCGAAAACTTCGCCTCTTCCACCGGTTTTCCCCACACCACCAAGGGAGCGCAACGCCCCTGAACCCCCTGCAAGAGGCGGGGGGCATTCACTCCGCAAGTACTTCAACACACTCCAATCATGGCGGGATTCCGAAGAACGCCTGTCCTCCGGCCGCTCAGGGGGCGTCGCCCCCAGGGCTCTACTCCCTAAATATCCAGTTCTTCCACGGTCATGGCGTTGCGTTCAATGAACTCGCGGCGCGGGGTCACGCAGTCGCCCATAAGCTCGCTGAAGATGCGGTCCGCCGCTTCGGCGTCGTCGATCTTGACCTGAAGAAGGGTGCGCTTGTCCGGGTCCATGGTGGTTTCCCACAACTGCTCCGGATTCATTTCGCCCAGACCCTTGTAGCGCTGCACGGTGTAGCCCCTGTGCGACTCCTCGAGCACCGCGTCCAGCAGCGGGAAGAAGCCGTTCACCTTCACGGAAGCGCCTTCGGCGCGGGCAAGGCTGAACTCGTGCCCGCCGCACTGGCTGGACAGGCTTTCGTACATTTCCTGGGCCTTGCGGTAGGTCTTGGAGTTGAAGAACTCCAGCCCCAAGCGCGTGCGGTGCCCGTTGGCGCTGGTGAACACCACGAAACTGCGGCGCTCGGTCTCGTCCTCGCCCTGCTCCACATCCAGATGCACGCCGTACCCCGCATCCACAACGCCGGAAAGCAGTTCCTCCACCGGGGCGGCGGCGAAATCCTCCGGCGCGCGCCGGGGCTGACGCACCAGGGAGATGAACAGCGGTTCCTCGATGCCCATGTGCAGGGCCTCGCGCACGCGGTCCTTGAGCTGCCGGATCTGATCCAGCAAGGCGCGCAATTCCTTGGCGCGGAACACCCTCGGCCCGGCTTCGGCCTCTTGCGCGGTGACGGCAAGATCCCTTTCCGCCTGGGAAAGCAGGAAGGCGTGCAGTTCCTTTTCGTCCTTGATGTACTGCTCGAATTTGCCCTTGTGCGCGCGGAACAGCGGCGGCTGGGCGATGTAAATGAACCCGCGGTCGATGAGCTCGCGGTACTGCCGGAAGAAGAAGGTCAAGAGCAGGGTGCGGATGTGGCTGCCGTCCACGTCGGCGTCGGTCATGATGACGATCTTGTGGTAGCGCAGGCGCTCAAAATCCGGTGTATGCTCGTCATCCAGGCCGTTGCCCGGCACGCCCACGCCCATGGCGGTGATCAGCGCGCGGATTTCCTTGTTGCCAAGCATCTTGTCGTAGCGGGTCTTCTCCACGTTCAGGATCTTGCCGCGCAGGGGCAGAATGGCCTGGATGCGCGGGTTTCGGCCCTGCTTGGCCGAACCGCCTGCGGAATCGCCCTCGACGATGAAGATTTCGGACTCGCCGGGATCCTTGCTCTGACAGTCGGCCAACTTGCCGGGAAGGGCGTTGTCCGAGAGCGCCCCTTTGCGGCGCACCAGGTCGCGGGCCTTTCTGGCGGCCTCTCTCGCGCGCGCCGCGTCCACCACCTTCTCGATGATGGCCTTGGCCTCCTTGGGATTCTCCTCAAGGAAGGTGGTCAGCTTCTCGTACACCAGGCCAGCAACCAGGCCAGCAACTTCGGAGTTGCCGAGCTTGGTCTTGGTCTGGCCCTCGAACTGGGGCATGGGCAGCTTGACGCTGACCACGGCGGTGAGGCCCTCGCGCACGTCGTCGCCCGCCAGCTTCTCCTTGAGCTTCTTGGAAAGCTCGGACTTCTGGATGTAGGTGTTCAGCGCGCGGGTGAGCGCGGTCTTGAAGCCGGCCAGGTGCGTGCCGCCCTCGATGGTGCGGATGTTGTTGGCGAAGGTCTGGACGTTTTCCTTGTAGCCCTGGTTGTACTGCACGGCGATTTCGGTGACCACGGTGCCGTGCTCGCCGGAGTCGCTTTCGCCGATGGCGTAGATCATTTCATGGACAGCGGTCTGCCCCTGGTTCAGATCCTCCACAAAGGAACGGATGCCGCCCTCGAACTTGAAATTATCCTTGTCGCCGGTGCGCTCGTCCAGAAATTCGATCTCGATGCCCCGGTTCAGGTAGGCCAGTTCCTGAAAACGCTTTTTCAGGATGGCGTACTCATACTGATTGGTCTCGAAGATCTCCTCGTCGGGCTTGAAGCGCACCTTTGTGCCGGTGCCGGTGGCCTCGCCAAGCTCGGTCACGGGCCCGGCGGGCACGCCGCGCACGTAGGTCTGCTGGTAGGCGCGGCCGCCGCGCTTCACCGTGGCGGTTAGCGTCTCGGACAGGGCGTTGACCACGCTGACGCCCACACCGTGCAGGCCGCCGGAAACCTTGTAGGCATTGTTGTCGAACTTGCCGCCCGCGTGCAGGATGGTCATGACCACTTCGAGCGCGGTCTTTTTCTCCTTGGGGTGCATGTCCACGGGAATGCCGCGGCCGTTGTCCGACACGGTGACGGAATTGTCCATGTGCAGCGTGACCTTGACCCGGGTGCAGTACCCGGCCATAGCCTCGTCGATGGCGTTGTCCACCACCTCGTACACCAGGTGGTGCAGACCGCGCGCGTCTGTGGAGCCGATGTACATGGCCGGGCGCTTGCGCACGGCGGAAAGGCCTTCAAGGACGGTGATGCTGTCCGCGGTATAGGCGGCGGCGTTCTTTTCCTTCTCGGTCATTTAGGCGTTTTCCTCAGCGTAATAGGTCTCTTCCTGGATCATCATGGGCATGATGATGACGTTGTAATTCTGGTCCTTGTCGCCGGACACGCCGCAGGGCGCCTCGGCGCCGGTCAGAATCAGCGTCACCTCCTGGGAAGCGTAATGCGACAGAATCTCGATGAGGTTCCGTGTGGGGAAGGCGATGCGCTGCAGATCGCCCTGGTAGGTGGCGGCCAGGGGCTCCTGGGCGGTACCCACGTCCTGGCCCTGGCTGTACAGCACAACCTCTCCCGGGCTGAACAGGAAGTAGGTGCAGCGATTGCTGTCGGTGTTGAAGATCAGAATGCGCTCAAGGGTGTCGATGAGCTCCGAGCGGTTCACCGTGAGGCGCGCGGCCGTCGGATCCTTCAGCTTGGAAAGGAAACCCTGATAGTTGGGATACTGGTAGAAGGACAACGGCAGACTAAAGGTCTCGCGCTTGTCCCCGGTGCGCAAAAACAGGCGCTTTTCGCCCATGGCCAACTCAATCTCGTCCGCACCAAGCCATTTCTTCAGCTCGGAAAGATACTTGCGCTGAATGAGCACGCCATCGCGCGGGAGCAGGTTGAAGATGTCGTCGTTGACAAAGGTGAACATGGCGAACTGGTGCCCGTTCAGGCCGCAAACCTCCACGCGCTTGCCCGCAGCGTCCTGCTCCGGCTTGAGGTACAGGCAGGCGATGGCCTCCATGTTGTCCTCTTCGCTGATGCAGAAGCCGATCTTTTCGATGACCTCGTGCAGGAAGTCGCCGCTCCAAAACACGGTCTCGCCTTCGGGGAACGGAGCAAAGGCCTGGAACCACTCCGGTTCGTTGGCGGGCAGCTTGTACTTGCGGCGCCCCTGCTCGATGAGCATGTTCTTGCCTTCTTCATCAACCTTGATCGTGAGCTCTCCCTTGGGCAGATTGCGCACAAGGTCGCAGAAGGCGCGGCCCTGCACCCCAACGCGCCCGGGGGTCATCACCTGGGCGGGATATTCGCCGCAGAATTCGAGACTGGAGTCCGTGGACATGATTTTGAGGCTGCCGTCCTGGGCTTCCAGCCAAATGCTGCGCAGGAAGGCCGCGCCGGTCTTGGCGGGAATGATGCCGGCGGACTTCTGCAGGCCTTCAATGATTTCGTCGCGGTTTACTTTCACAAACATACATATTCTCCTTGATGGCTATTATTAGCCGCGCCCATTTGTTCCAAACCGTGACAACATACTTTTATCTTTACCTTTATTAGGAACATCGGGTGTTGTCTCACAGGAACAGCCTGATGTTTCACGCGTGCTGTGAACGCCCTCATGCCGGTTGCCGACAACGAAGCTTCAAATCTTTCAACAGCTGTTTCATTTCCCTGGTATCTTCTTGCATTTCATGAATTTTCTTTACGCTGTAAATCACTGTGGAGTGGTCTTTGCCGCCAAAGGAGCGCCCCAGCGCCGGGTAGGACAGGCCGAGCATCTGCCGGCACAAGTACATGGCCACCTGCCGGGCCAGGGCGATATTCTGCCGCCTGTCCTCGCCCAGCACATCCTTTTTGCTGACCTGATAATGCTGGCACACCGTGTCGATGACAACATCCACCGTTATTTTGGGTTGGTCGCGTTCCTCGGTGTTGGACAGGATCTGCTCGAAGTCCCTGGCCGAGATGTCGCGCCGGACAAGTTCGCGGAAGGCCAGCAGCTTGATGAGGATGCCGCCCAGTGCACGGAAATTTTGGAAGCGCTGGGCCAGCGTGAGCACCTGTTCTTTGGAGAGCGGCAGCTTCTTGGCCCGCACGCGATCCTGGATGAGGGCCACGCGCACTTCCATGTCCGGCTGCTTGAGGCCGACCACCAAGCCGCCCTCCAGGCGTGAGCGCAGGGCTGGCAGCATGTCCTCCCAGACGCCGATGCGTTCCTGGCAGGTGAAAACCATCTGCTTGCGCGCGTCCTGAAAAATATTGAAGATGACGAGCAGTTCCTGCTGCAGGCGTTCATCTCCGGCCAGCCAGTGGATGTCGTCCACCAGCAGGAAGCGGTGGCGGCACAGGTGCTCGCGCGCGGAGAGCTGGTTCTGCTCCGGGGAAAGCAGGGAGCGCAGTCCTTCCCCCGTGGTCACGAGAATGCTGTCCAAGGGGTGGGTTTTGGCCACCTCGTTGGCGATGGCCTTGAGCAGATGACTTTTCCCCGAGCCCGACTTCCCGCAGATGACGAAGGGATTGAACTGGGCGTTGTCGCTTCTGGCAACCTGCCGGGCGGTCTCCAGCGGAAAGAAATTCTTGGAGTTGGTCAGAAAGCTCTCGAAGCTGTATTGCGCGTCAAAGGGAAAGGCCAGCTTGCGCGGCTGCATGGCGTTGTGCGCCAGGCCAGAGCCGTTGTCGCCGGGCTGGCTGGCGTTCGCCGCCATCTGGCCGCGCCGCGCCGCAGGGGCCAGGTAGCGGATGTCGCAGGGGTGGCCCTGGAAGCGGAACAGTTCGGCCTCGAAACGGTCCTGCATCTTCCCGGCGAACCACTGGGCGAAGTAGCTGTGCGGAAAGGCCACCTGAACCTCGTCTCCGCCCCCGGACATGCGGATGTCCAGGGGATCGAACCAGCGCTTGAGCTCCTGCTCAGTGCAGCTGGCGGACAAATGTTCTCGAAGGGCTTTCTTCACGGCCGGGAACGCCTCGCTTTGGCGGTGCAATTTGTGGATAAACAAAAGGAAAACAGCGGCCCGTGCGGCAGGTCGGGCCGCCTACCCAATCACCCCGCCTCATAGCCCAAAACACAGCCGATGCCAAGTGAATACAAGGCCCCTGCCCCATAAAAAACATTGCCTTCCAATGCGAATTGCGCCATGTTCCCCTGTGCCAAAGCTGTTTTTTTTCCACAGAATGCGGCAAGTTTTCAAGAGTGTTTCAAACGTGTTGGTCCTAGCCGCCCTGGCGGCGGATGACCGGCGGAGACGCAGAAATGGGCGCGGACATTCTTTCCCGTAAAACCGGGCATATCCTGTTCACTGTTGCGGTGGACGGCGAAAGCGTCCGCGGGCGCAAGGCCGTCGCCCTGCCCGCCAGACCCCATGCGGACAAGCGGCGCAAGCCGCCGCGCCACCGCCCGGACCATCTTCTGGACAACGCCTGAAAGTTTCCTGTGGCGCACAGAGCGGAGGAATAATGGCCGGCAAAGCCAGCACAACAAAGACCATCGCCGAGATCAACGAGCGCATCAAGAAGGGCAAGGCCGTGGTGCTTACGGCCGAGGAAATGGTGGAGACCGTTCGGCGTCTGGGCAAGACCAAGGCGGCCAAAGAGGTCGATGTGGTCACCACGGGCACCTTTTCGCCCATGTGCTCCTCGGGTTTGCTGTTCAATTTCGGCCAGGAGCCGCCGCTTATGCGGGCCAGCCAGGTGTGGCTGAACAACGTGCCCTGCCATGGCGGCCTGGCCGCAGTGGACGCCTACCTTGGCGCCACCGAGACCAGCGCCGATGATCCCCTGAACAAGGTGTATCCCGGCCGCTTCGCCTATGGCGGCGGCCATGTCATCGAGGACTTGCTGCGCGGCAAGCCCGTGCGCCTGCGCGCCAGAAGCTACGTCACCGACTGCTACCCCAGGAAGGAGCTGGAAAAGGACGTCACCCTGGCGAGTCTGCCTTTTGCGCAGCTCTTGAATCCCCGCAACTGCTATCAGAATTATAACTGCGCCGTGAATATGAGTGGGCGCACCATCTATACATATATGGGCCCGCTCAAGCCCGGCTGCCGGAACGCCAACTACGCCACAGCGGGCCAGCTTTCGCCCCTGTTCAACGATCCCTACCTGCGCACCATCGGCCTGGGCACGCGAATCTTCATGGGCGGCGGCATCGGCTACGTCATCGGCGCGGGCACCCAGCACAATCCCAAGCCGCCCAGGAACGAGCGCGGTCTGCCGCTCACCGCCGCGGGCACCCTCATGCTCAAGGGCGACCTGAAGCAGATGAACCCGCGCTACGTGCGCGGCCTGTCCCTGGTGGGCTACGGCTGCTCCCTCAACATGGGCGTGGGTATTCCCATTCCCATCCTGGACGAGGACATGGCCTGGTTCACCGGGGTCTCCGACGCCGACATCCAGATGCCCATCAAGGACTACGGCTTCGACTACCCCAACGGCGTGAACCGCGTCATGGGCCACGCCACCTTTGAGGAACTCAAGAGCGGCAGCATCATCGTCAACGAGCGCACGGCCCAGACCGTTCCGGTCACCAGCTACTGCATGTCGCTGGAGATAGCCGAGGAATTGAAGAAATGGATCCAGGAGGGGAAGTTTTTCCTCTCCGAGCCGCAGGACAAGATACCGTCCATGTGATACACGGGGAGGCCGCAAGCCTCCCTTTTTTTGGGCGGCGCGCGCCACGGGTTGCGCAAGACAACCATTGCGCCGCCCGGAAACGCCCGCACACCCCCAGGGATGAGGAACATCGCCATGCCAGAACTGCTCCGCGCCGCGCGCCTGCTGCCCCAATGCCTGGAACTGCCGCCCGTGGTGGACGACGGCGCGGTGGTGGTGGAGGGCCAGGACATTCTTGCGGCGGGGCCTTTTGCGCAGCTTTCGCGCGAGCACGCCGGGCCCGTGCGCGACCTTGGCGACGTAACCCTCGCCCCGGCCACCTTCAACAGCCATGTGCACCTGGAGATGACGCACCTGCTGGGCAAGACCAGCTCCGGCCAGGGCTTCGTGCCCTGGGTGCAAAGCCTGCTGGCCCAGCCGCTGTACGATCTGGACGCGAGCGCCGTGCGCACGGAGCTTATGCGCATGGAGCAGAAGGGCGTGGCCTTCCTGGCGGACATCAGCACCCACAATGCCGCCCGCGTGGGCGACATCCTGTCCGCTTCCGGTTTTGGCTTCGTCTCGTTTGCGGAGGCCATAGGCGCGGCCGTGCCCGGCGATGCGGCGGCGCTTCTGCCCCGCGTGGGCGCGGTGGAGGACTGCGGCCGCGGCGCCATGTCCGTGGCCGGGCACGCCCTGTACAGCACAAGCGGCCCGCTGCTCCAGGCCGCCAAGGGCCTGTGCCGGGAACGCGGCCTGCCCTTCTCCCTGCACCTGGCCGAGCACGCCGACGAGGACCAGATCCTGCTCACGGGCGAGAACGCCTTTCTGGACCTGCTCAAGGCGCGCGGCGTGCTTTCCGGCTACGACGCCCCCGGCGCGCGGCCCGTGCCCCTGGCGCGGGAGCTTGGCCTCATGGATGCGGACACCCTGCTGGTGCACTGCGTCACTGTGGACGGGCAGGACATAGCGGACATCGCGCACAGCGGGGCAACCGTGTGCCTGTGCCCGCGCAGCAACGAACACATCGGCGTTGGACGCGCTCCGGCGCGCGCCCTGCTGGACGCCGGGGTCAACGTGTGCCTGGGCACAGACGGCCTCTGCTCCAACGCCGACCTGGATCCCTACGGCGAAATGGCCTGGCTCATGGAGCGCGATTCCGGTCTGGACCTGCCGGACGCAATGGCGCTCATAACCGTCAACCCCGCCCTGTTTTTCGGGCGGACCATCGCCCAGGCCGCGCGCCTGGGCAGCCTGGCCCCCGGTCGGCTGGCGCGCTTCTCCATAGTGCCCGCCGCCATTCTGGACATCTGGATCCACCGGTAACGACCCGCCCCAGGCCGTTTGCGGCAAGGGGTCACGCCCGGCTTCAGGCCGGGGGAGGAAGGAGCCCCATATGCAATGGAAACACAAGGACCTGCTGGACGTCTCCCAGCTCTCCGAAGGCGAGGTGCGCCACATCCTGGCCACGGCGGCCTATTTTCGGGAGATCAACAGCCGCCCGGTGAAGAAGGTGCCCACCCTCAAGGGCCGCAGCGTGGTGCTGTTCTTCGCCGAGCCCAGCACCCGCACCAAGACCAGTTTCGACATGGCGGGCAAGCGTCTTTCCGCCGACACCTTCGCCCTGGCCAAGAGCGGCTCCAGCCTGGTCAAGGGCGAAACCCTCAAGGACACGGCGCTCACCCTGCAGGCCATGAATCCGGACGGCATCGTCATTCGCCACAGCTCCAGCGGCGCAGCGCAGTTTTTGGCCGAACGCCTGGACTGCAGCGTCATCAACGCGGGCGACGGTCGCCACGCCCACCCCACCCAGGCCCTGCTGGACGCGTTGACCCTTTCCCGGCGCTGGAAGGGCGACTTCGCGGGCAAGACCGTGCTCATCCTGGGCGACATCGCCCACAGCCGCGTGGCGCGCTCCAACGTTCTGCTGCTGACCCTGCTTGGCGCGCGGGTGCGCCTGTGCGGTCCGCGCACCCTGCTCCCGCCCCGGCTCGACGCCTGGCCCGTGGAGGTGTTCAGCGACCTTTCCGCCGCCTGCAAGGGGGCCGACGCCATCATGTGCCTTAGGCTGCAGTTGGAGCGCCAGCAGGCGGGGCTTTTGCCCGGCCTGCGCGAATACGCCCGCACCTTCGGCCTGTCGGAGCGGCACATGGCCGCGGCCGCGCCCGGCTGCTGCGTGCTGCACCCCGGACCCATCAATCGCGGGGTGGAGATCGGCTCCGCCCTGGCGGACAGCGCCGAGAGCCTGATTCTGGAGCAGGTGGAGAACGGCGTGGCCGTGCGCATGGCCCTGCTCTTCCTGTACCTGACACGCAAGAGCCCGGACGCGGCCCAGGTGGCGGCGCAGTCCGGTATGCCCGAATAGGAGGCGCGCCATGTCCGAGAACATGAAGAAGATCGATCTGGCCGTGCGCGGCGCGCTGTGGCTGGGCCCGGTAAAGGCCCAGGGCAAGGCCGGCAAGCCCAGGAAGGGCGGCCAGCTGGTGGATGTGTTTGTGGCCAAGGGCAAAGTTGTGGCCCTGGTTCCGGCGGGCAGCCTGGATCTGCGCGCGGCCAAGGAGATTGACGCGCTGGGCCGCGTGCTGCTGCCAAGCCTCACCGATGCGCACGTGCACCTGCGCGAGCCCGGTCAGGAATACAAGGAGGACATAGCCTCCGGCCTTTGCGCCGCGGCCCATGGCGGCTTCGGCAACATCATGTGCATGGCCAACACCAGCCCGGTGAACGATTCGGCCAGCATCACCGAATTCATGCTGGAGCAGGCCCGGAAAAGCTGGCCCCATGGGCCGCGCCTCTTTCCCATCGGCGCGCTCACCAAGGGCCTCAAGGGCCAGGAACTCGCCCCCATGGCCGAGCTGAAGGACGCGGGCTGCGCCGCCTTTTCCAACGACGGTCGGCCTGTGGAGAGCACGGAGCTGTTTCGCCGCGCCATGGAATACGCCAGCGACCTGGGCCGCGTGGTCATCGACCACTGCGAGGATCCGTACCTGGCCCCGGCGGCGGGCATGAACGAGGGCGAGACCTCCAGCCGCCTGGGGTTGCCCGCCCAGCCCGATGTGGCCGAGGCCGTGCAGGTGGCCCGCGACGTGCTTTTGGCCGAATACCTGGGCGTGCCCGTGCACCTGGCGCACATCTCCTGCGAACGAAGCGTGGCCCTCATCCGCTTCGCGAAGGCGCGCGGGGTGGATGTGACCGCCGAGACCTGCCCCCACTACCTGATCCTTACGGAAACCGAGGCCGAGGGCTTCAGCGCCCTGGCCAAGGTAAGCCCGCCCCTGCGCACCAGGGCGGACGTGGACGCCCTAATTGAGGCCCTGGCCGACGGCGCCGTGGACATGCTGGCCACGGACCACGCCCCCCACGCGGCCCACGAGAAGGAAGTGGAGTTCGACCAGGCCCCCTGCGGCATTTCCGGCCTGGATACGGCCCTTGCCACCACCTGGGAGCTGGTGCGCGCGGGACGGCTGCCCTACGACGCCTTCATCCGCGCCTGGACAACGGCCCCCTGCGCACGCTTCGGCCTGCCCGTGAATGCCTTCAACCCCGGCGACCCGGCGGACTTCCTGCTCTTTGACCAGGACGCGGAGTGGGTTGTGGGACCGGACACCATGAAGAGCCGCAGCGCGAACACCCCGCTTCTGGGCAGGCGGCTGCGGGGCCGCGTGGCGGCCCATTTCCTTGCGGGCAAAATGGTGGTAGGGGGTCTTACGGCGGGCGCGTAGCGCCACGCCCCTGAAACCACGACATAAACGCCCCGGCCCGCGCCGGGGGAGCCGCCCCAGGGGGGGTCGGCCAGGAGCGGAGGAAGAATGCCCCAGCCTTTCAAGGATGCTGTCGGCCTGTGCAAGACCATCATGCGCAACGGCTACGACGCCTACGTCATCAACGCCCGGCTTCAAAAGTCCGTGCTGGCCAAGGGTCCGGCCGAGCTGGCCATGGACATCAGCACCGAGCTGGACTTCGAGGGCCTGAAGCGCCTGTTTCCCAATGTCGAGACCTGCAACGAGACCGGTGTCACGGGGCTCATCCGGCAGGGCGCGGCCACCTTCTATTTCCACCCCGCCTCGGTGGATGATGGCGGCCACCCCGAGGAGTGCGTGGCGCGCCTCACCCCGCGCCTGCTCAAGATATTGCAGGAGCGCGGCGAGATTCCGCTCTCCGCGGCCTGTCCCTACCTGCCCTCGCCGCAGGAACAGGACCACGGCCTGAGCTTCGAGGGCGGCGAAGTGCGCATCTCCGGCTTTCCGGACCAGGCCCTTAAAAAGGACCACCTGCTCGCCGTGCGCGTGCTGCGCTTTGCGGCCAACTACCACCTGCCCATCGAGCCCAACAGTTGGATGGCCATCATCCGGGGCGCGCGCCGCGTGCTGGACTACTGCCCGGCCTCGGACATCATGGACGAGTGGCGCAAGGTGGAGGCCGAGAACATGCACGCCTTCGTGCAGTTGCTCTTCGAGTCCCAGATCCTGCACGGCTTCATTCCCGAAATCGCGGCCCTGGCCCGCGTGAAGCAGATCAAGAATCCCGAGGCCGGGGAAGAGACCGTGCTCGCGCACACCATCGACGTGATGCGCTATTACCCGGAGGTGCTGCCCTACGACTGGTACGGCACCCTGGCCTGCATGTTCCATGATGTGGGCAAGCTGTACACGGCGGAGTATTCGGACGGGCAGTGGAGCTTTTTGCAGCACCACCGCGTGGGCGCCAAGGTTACCCGAAAAATATTGAACCGGCTGCACTTCCCGCCGGAAGACATCGACCTCATCTGCACCCTTGTGCGCGACCACATGCGCCCGCACTTCATGCTTACGGACAAGGGCATCCGCCGCCTCATGGCCATCGACGAGTATCCCCGCATCCTGGAGATGGTCCGCGCGGACATCAAGGCCCGGGACGGCTCCTACCGCGAGTTCAACCACAACCTCAAGATGCTGGAGCGCGGCGACACGCCGGAGGAGGAGCTCGAACCCTTCCTCAACGGCCGCGACATCATGCAGGCCACAGGGCTCAAGCCCGGTCCGGGCGTGGGCATCATCCGCGATGCGCTCTTGAAGGCGCAGATAGCCGGGGACGTGACCAGCGTGGAGGACGCCAAGGCCTTTGTGGTGCGCTACGCCAGGGAGGAACGCCTGGCCAACTAGCCGGGCTTTTTTTCGTCCAGACGTTTTCGGGCGGCCGCGTGTCCTGCGCGGCCGCCTTTTTTTTGCAGATGTTGGAGTCTGTTGTGGTTCAGGGCTTCGGCGACGTTGTGGGCGGCTGGGAAGCGCCGAGCAGCGCCATGTATCCGGCAAGCCCGCGTTCCACGCCATAGCCGTTACGGATGGCGCGTCGGGCGGCCGTGCGCAGGGGGGCGAGTTCCCCGGGCCTCTCCAGGGCTTCGCTGACCCGTTCCACCAGGCCTTGCTGATCGAAGAAGTCGAAGAGCAGGGCGTTGTCCCCGTGGCGCATCACTTCGGCCACCGGTGGCGTGTTCGAGGCCACCAGCAGGCAGCCGCAGCTCATGGCCTCCAGGGCCGACCAGGACAGCACGAAGGGGTAGGTGAGGTACACATGCGCGGCGGACACGCGCAACAGCGCGCGATATGCCGCATAGGGCAGCTGGCCCGTGAAGACTACGCGCGTCATGTCCAGCCGGTCGCCCACCTCGGACAGGAGCTTTTCGCGCCAGTTGGCCGCGCCTTCGGGCTTCCTGCCGTAGCTCACGTTGTCGCCGCCCACGACGACGGTCAGCGCCTGCGGATTTCTCCGCTGGATTTCCGGCAGGGCGCGCAGGAACACGTGGAAGCCGCGATACGGCTCCAGGTGCCTGGCCACGTACGTCACCACAGGGTCGCCGACCTTCAGCACGCGGCCGTCGCGCAGGGTCAGCCGGGCGGCGGGCTCCGGCGACATGGCCGCCGTGTCTATGCCCTCGTGCACCACGCTGATTTTGTCGTGGTAGCGGGCAGGGTGCAGCGATTTCTGCCAGTGTGTGGGCGAAACCCCCGCATCGCAGCGCTCCAGGTTCATCAGGTGCAGCAGATTGCGCGAAGTGAGCGTGGCCAGCGTGTCCAGGCCCACCGCCGCACCCGGCTCAAAGCCCACGTCCGCCCCCTGCGCCCGATAATAGAACTCGAACAGCGACACCAGGCGCGCCTGCGGCAGGGCGTCCTTGACGTACAGCGCCTCGCCCCAGCCGGGATGCGCCAGCACCACATCCGGCCGATATCCCTGTTTCGCCAGCTGCACGAGCCCCTTGGCCACGGCTTCGCCCCGTATGGCCGCGGCGGTGACGGTGTTCAGGTACCTGTGCCCGGCCTTGGGCTCTTTTCGGATTTCGTAGCGTGTCATGGGGATGCCCGGCAGGCCGGGCGCATGGCGCTCCCCCATGGCCCGCACCCGGTGGCCGATGGCGGCCAGCCTGCCGGCCAGGCGCCGGAACTGGCCGGGGAAGTTCTGGTGCAGCATGAGGATGTCCATGTCCGGCTTCGTATACCGCGCCTTGTTTTGTGGCAACAGATCGGGGCGTTCCCCCTGATGCGCCTTTTGATGTTTCTCTTGTCGTTTCTCTTGGCGCGGCCTCTTGGCCTTGCGTTTGGGGCGCTCCAATGGCTATACCTTTCGCGTATGCGGCCGATATGCGTAATGCGACCAAGGCCAACCAGGCCGGAGCGATCCGGCCGCATCGAACAAGGCGGTGATATTCGTGGCGAAGAAGGCAGAAAAGGCTCCGACGGAAGAAGTCGCTCTTGACGACGATGCCCCGAAGAAATCCAAGAAGAAGCTGATCCTCATCATTCTGAGCGTGGTGCTGCTTGGCGTCCTGGGCGCTGGCGGCTTTTTCGGCTACAAGTGGTGGATGGGCAGGCCCGCCGCCCAGGCGGACAACGCCACCGAGCAGAAGACCGAGGACGGGCACGACGCCAAAGCCGCAGAGGGCGGCGAGGGCGGCGCCAAGGAGGAAGGCGCGGCAGGCGGCCATTCCGGCGGCGAGCTGGTGAGCATTCCGCCCCTGCTGGTGAACCTGGCGGAGCCGCAAGGCCGCCGCTACCTCAAGCTTGCGCTGGATATCGAGGTGAAGGACAAGCTGGCTGCGGACGAGTTGAACAAGAACATGTCCAAGGTCAAGGACTCCCTGCTGTTGCTGCTTTCCAGCAAAACCTACGACGATCTTTCCACCCTTGAGAGCAAGATCCTGCTCAAGAAGGAGATCGTGGAGCGGTTGACGCTGGTCATGGGCGAGCAGAAGGTCTTGCGGGTCTACATCACCGAAATCGTCATCCAGTAGCCTTTTGCCAGCGCGCGCAGTTCTGGCCGGTTGCGTCTGCACGGGATTTGCAGTACGTGCCGGAGTGAACCGCGCCCTTGCGTCACCGGGCGCGCGGGACGAACAATCAGCGTGAAGCGAGGTCAGCATGGCGGACGACAAGGACCAGGACAAGCTCGCCGAGGAGTGGGCCAACGCGCTGCTTGAGCAGGAACCCCCGGCCGAAGGCGCGGCGGACGCCGAGCCCAAGAGCTCCGACGAGGCGCTGGCCGACGAATGGGCAAAGGCCCTCGCCACGCAGGAGGCCGACGAAGTCCAGAAGGACAAGGAGCAGACCTTCCTGCGGACCCAGACCCATGAGCCGCAGTTTCCGGACATGACCGCCGAGCACAAGGCCCAGCGTCAGAATCCCGGCACCAAGCGCGACCTGGACTTCATCCTCGACATCCCCCTTGAGGTTTCCGCCGAGCTTGGGCGCACGCGCCTGCTCATCAACGAGCTGCTACAGCTGGGCCAGGGCTCGGTGGTGGAGCTGAACAAGCTGGCCGGCGAGCCCATGGAGATATTCGTCAACGGCAAGCTGGTGGCGCGTGGCGAGGCTGTGGTCATCAACGAGAAATTCGGCATCCGGCTGACGGACATCATCAGCCCCATAGAGAGGGTGAAGCAGCTTGCCTGATCAGCTGTTTTTTGACATCGTGAAGATGGTTGTGGCGCTCGCGTGCATCGTGGGCCTCATCTACGGTGTTGTGTACGTGCTCAAGCGTCTGCTCCCGGGCGCGGGGGCCGCAGGCGGCGAGCGGCTGGGCATACAGGTGCTCACGCAGCTCAATGTCGGGTCCAGGCAGCGCATCGCGGTCATTCGCGTCCAGGACAGGACCCTTGTGGTGGGTGTTACCGAAGGCTCCATCAACACCCTTGCCGAGTTGACCCCGCCCGACGCCGCGGCCAAGAAGGAAGCCGATGATCCCAAAATCTTTTCTGAGCTGCTCTCCTGGCCAAAGGACGGCGCTGGACGCGGCGCGCAGCAGCCTGGAGCTGCGTCCGCCCCTGTCCGGGCCGGCGAGTCAGATGCGGACGCCTTGCGTTTTGACGGGATTTTTGACGAGCATCCGCGCACGGCTACCGCAGGCCGCGACCAGCGGAAGCGTGACAGCGCGGGCGAACCTGACCAAGACGACGGGCCGCCCCTCTTCCCCCCTGGGAAACGCCCTTTGCGCTAGCCTTCCTGTTCTGCTTGCGTTTCTTTTTCTTGCGCTGGCGCCAGCCATTGCCCAGGCCGCTGCACCGTCAGGCCCAAACGCGCCTTCCCTGACCATGAGCCTTTCCGCCGGACAGAGCGAGCCTGAAAAGGTCTCCGTGGCCCTGGAGCTCATGTTCCTGTTCACGGTGCTCGCGGTCGCCCCCAGCATCGTGCTCACCATGACCTCGTACACGCGCATCATCATCGTGTTCCATTTTTTGCGCCAGGCCATGGGAACCCCGCAGATGCCTCCCGCGCAGATCATGGCCTCCCTTGCCCTGTTCATGTCCATCATCATCATGGGGCCGGTGATCAAAAGCGTCAACGAGGAGGCCCTCCAGCCGTACATGGAGGAAAAGATCGGCTTCAAGGAGGCGCTGGACCGCGCCCAGGTGCCCATACGCGCATACCTCTTCAAGCACACGCGCGAGAAGGACCTTTCCATCTTTTATTCCATCTCCAAGGAAGACAGGCCCCTGAACAAGGAGCAGGTGTCCACCATCATGCTGGTGGCCGCCTACACCATCAGCGAGCTCAAAACCGGCTTCTCCATCGGGTTTCTCATCTATATTCCGTTTTTGATCCTGGACATGGTGGTGGCGAGCATCCTGCTCTCCATGGGCATGATGATGCTGCCGCCCGCCACGGTGGCCCTGCCGTTCAAAATCCTGCTGTTCATCCTTGTTGACGGCTGGAGCCTGCTCATCGGCTCGCTGGTCAACTCCTTTGTCTGACGGGGCGCGCCATGGCCATCACACCGGAATTCGTCGTGGGGTTCGCCCGCGAAGCCATGGAGCTGACCCTGGTCATCTGCCTGCCCATGATGGGCGTTGGGCTCGCCGTGGGCATCATCGTGAGCATTTTTCAGGCCGCCACGCAGATTCAGGACTCCACGCTCTCGCTGGTGCCCAAGCTTATCGCCATGTTTGTGGCGCTCATACTCGCCTTTCCCTGGATTATGGACAAGATGATCACCTACACCACAAACCTGTTCCTGAACTTGCCGACCTACATCCGCTGACGATCCGCGCCCGCCTTGCCAAAGTCACCCCCGCGCGCTAGACAGACCCTGCGCAACCCGCGCCAGGATTCCATGATGCAGTGCTCCACCCCCGCAGAACGCCTTTACGACAGCCTCCGCAATGCCCCCGGCCGCTGGATGCTGCTGCTTGTCGCTGTTCCGTTTCTTCTCCGCCTCTGGTTCGTCGGCACCGTCCAGCTGGGCCTTGTGCAGGATGAGGCCCAGTACTGGGACTGGACCCGCCAGTTGCAGCTGACCTATTATTCCAAGGGTCCGCTCATCGCCTGGATCATCAAGGCCTGCACCAGCGTTCTCGGCGACACCGAGCTCGGCGTGCGCATGGGCTCCCTTTTGGGCATGGCGGCCTTCCCCATGCTGGTGTGGTGGCTGGTGGGGCGGGTGTGGCGCCAGCCGGCCATGGCTGTGCTGGCCGTTTTCGTCATCACGGTTTCGCCGTTGTTCCAGGCCTTGGGCATCCTCATGACCACGGACAATCCCTTCGTGCTCTGCTGGATGCTGTCCATGCTGGCCCTGTATGCGGCGTCCTCCCCGGACGATGCGGGCAAGGACCGCGGGCTGTGGCCCTTTGCGCTTTTGGCTTTGGCCTATGGGGTGGGTATTCTCGCCAAATACACCATGCTCGGCCTGGCCGGGCTCGCCGTTGTCCATGGTTTGCTGCTCCAGCGCCGCAACGCCTTGCCGCCGCGCTACTGGCCCCGCCTTTTCCTGGCGCTGGCCTTGGGCGCGTGCCTCGGCTTTTTGCCCACCCTTATCTGGAACATGCAGAACGGCTTTGTCGGCTACAAGCATGTGCTCCACCTTATTGGCGTGTCCGGGCAGGGGGCAAAGACCTTGTTCCGGCTTTCCCGCGTGCCGGAATATGCGGGCGCGCAGTTCGGGTTTGCCCTGCCCTGGTGGTTCTGGCTCATGCTGGTCGCGGGGTGGCGCGCCGGGCGCATCGCCTGGCGAGGCGTCACCGCTTCCGGACAGGGCGGCCTCGATTTCCGGCAGTCGACCTTGCTGGCCGTGTTTTTCTGGCCCATGACGCTGTTTTTTCTGGCCTGGAGCTTCCACACCAAGGTTCTTGCCAACTGGAATACGGTGAGCTTCGTCGCGGGTGCGCTTTTGTGCGCAGCGGAGCTTGACCGGCTGCTGCGCAGCGGCCTTTCCGCGCGCGGCTGGTTCTGGCTCAAGGCAGGTGCTTACGCCAGCGTCGGCTTGATGCTGTTTCTCCACCTGCATCAGCTTTTGCCCATTCCTCCGGGTTTGAACCCGGCCCATCGGCTCAAGGGCTGGGAGGATCTGGGCCGACACATGCGCTCCGTGGCCGACACCCGCTTCGCGGATCCGCAGCGTGTGTTTTTCATGAGCGATGTGTATGACATCACGGCGGAGCTGGCCTTTTATGTGCCCGGACAGCCGCGCGCGTACTGCCTGTGGTGGGACGGGCGGCGCATGAACCAGTACGATCTTTGGGGCGGGCCCAAGGACAAGGAAGGGTGGGACGCCATCCTCGTGCTGCGTGGCGATTCTCCCGGCGTTCCGCCCGTGGCCACGGAAATGTTCGCCGCAGTGGCCGGGCCGTATCGATATGTTGCGTCCTATCGCGGCCAACCCGTGCGGCCGTTCTATTATTACCTCTGCATGGGCTACAAAGGCTTCTGGCCTCGCCGGGACACGGGAGCCTATTAGCCCGCTTTTCTGCCCGTAAACGCCATCCTGGCGAGCTGATTTTTCGACACCGATGTGCATGGATGACATCCGTTGACATTCTTTGACAACGGGTGCATACACATGTACATCAGTGTCCCATGATAGACACTGAAGGTCCCGCGCCGGATGGGGGAGGGTGTCTCCCCAGGCTGCTCACCATACGGGAAGTCGCCGACATCCTTCGCGTCCACAACCGGACTGCCTACAGGCTGGTCAAGGACGGCAGCATAGCCGCAATCCGGGTGGGAACGCAGTGGCGGGTGCCGGAATCGGCCCTGCATGAGTATGTGGCCAGCGGCTGGCGGCACTGGCGGCCGGAACCTGCCCGCAACAAGCCAAGGCAGTGCAAGTTGCCCCTTTGATGTCCACGACCCAGGAGAACGCATGAACCGCACGCCCCAGAACATGTCTCAGCACAACGTTCCTCGCGCCGTCAGCCTGCCCAACGATTTTGGCGCTCCTGTCGGCATTACCGGGATCCTTGTGGCCGAGGACATCCATTTCAGCACAGGAACCGGGCTGTTGACGGTGGAGAAGCTGTACCGCAGCGAGGAAGGCTCGGTCGCCTATGGCGTCATAGCCGCCTCCGGCGAGAGCCGCGAGCGTCGAGCCTATCTGCTGGATGAGCGCGACGGGCATGTCCACGCCGATTGCTGTGGGCGCGCCCTGGAGCTTCCCCTGGACGACATGTACGAGCTGTTGGCCATGGCCCTGCAGGCCGAGGATGCCGCCAGCACCCTGGACGAGCACATGCTGCTGCGTCCCGCGGTGAACGAAGACTAGTCTTTCAGCCCACCTCCAAGAAAACGAAGACGCCCGGCAAAACCGGGCGTCTTTTTTTGCGTGCGCGGCAGGCCTGCGGCAAACGGCTTGTCAGCCCTGCTGTGGCATCTCTTCCTGGCCGGTGGATTCGAGCACGGCGCGCCAGTAGTCGGACGCGGTGTTGAGCTTCTTGCGCTTCATGGTCACCAGTTCCAGGGGCACATGCACGAAGCGCGATTGCAGGCGGCTTACCACCATTCCGGTTCTGCCGGACATGGCCGCGTGCACGGCGTTTTGCCCCAGGAATCCGCAGTACACGCGATCATTGGCGTTGGCGGGCACAGAGCGGATGATGTAGCTCGGGTCGATGAATTTGATGGTGGCTTCCATGGCGCGAGCCTTGAAATGCTCCTTGATGCGCGCGATGAGCAGGGAGCTGATGTCGCAGAGCACCGGGTTGCCCGAGGCGTCTGTGCGGCCGCTGGCTTCGCAGAGGTGCTGGCCTGCGCCTTCGGCCACCACGATGACCGCGTGGTGGCGCGTCGAGAGCCGGTGTTCCAACTGGTCCAGCAGCCCGCCAGGCCCATCCAGGGCAAAGGGGCTTTCCGGAACAAGGACGAAGTTCACTTCCTTGAGGGCGAGCGTGGCCTGGGCTGCGATGAAGCCGGATTCGCGCCCCATGAGCTTGACCACGCCGATGCCGTTGAAGGCGCCGACCGCCTCCACATGGGCGCAGGCGATGGCCTCTGTGGCCTTTTCCACCGCCGTGTCAAAGCCGAAGCTGCGTCCCACGAAGTTGATGTCGTTGTCGATGGTCTTGGGGATGCCGATGACGCTGATGCGCGATTTCCTGGCCTGGATTTCCCGGACGATGTTGGCGGCGGCCTTCATGGTGCCGTCTCCGCCGATCATGAACAGCACGTTGACGTTCATGCGCTCCAGGGCGTCCACGATCTCGTCCGGGGCCTGCGGACCGCGTGAGGAGCCCAGCTCGGTTCCTCCGAACACATGGAAGTTGCTTACGTTCTTAGGCGTAAGCTCAATGATGTCGTGGCCGTACTTCGGGATGAAGCCTTGCAGTCCATAGCGGATGCCGATGACCGAGGCCACGTTGTAGTTGTGGTGCGCGTCCATGACGATGGCGCGGATGACGTCGTTGATGCCGGGGCACAAGCCGCCGCAGGTGACGATGGCGCACTTGACCTTGGAGGAGTCGAAGTACATGGCGCCGCGCGGTCCGGCCTTTTCGAACTTGAAGGGCACGCCCGGCCCGGCGGAAACGTCGGCCTCCTCCTCGGTCAGCCGCAGTTCCAGGGTCTCGTCCTGGCCCACGTAGCGGCCATAGCGCAGGGGAGAGGGGATCTTGGCCGCGCCAAGGGTCTGGATGCTTGTCTCCAACCCTGGAGTTTTTGCGGATGGGGCCTTGGCCATAGGGCGACCTCCATTTCGTTGCAGTTTGTCGAAGTTGCGGCCCCTGGTCCGATGGGGCGCACTCCCATGCAGCTACCCTAAAGAACGCGCTCCGTAAACCGCCCTGGCAGCGAAAGCGGTCTCGTCCATTCCGGGCAGCGTCGCCATCGGCTGTGCCGGGCGCGATTGCACGGCCTGTCGCAGCCCGTCCACGGTGGGCGTGGCCGCGCCCACCTGGCCCACCACGATGCCCGCGGCATGGTTGGCCAGCACGGCCGCGTCCACAAGGGGGGCTCCGGCCGCGAGGGCGAGGGCCAACGTGGCGATCACCGTGTCCCCCGCGCCGGTAACATCGAAGACCGTGCGGGCGAAGGTGGGAATGTGTCGCGCCGAATTCCGGGACTCGAACAGGGCCATGCCCTGGGGGCCAAGGGTGATGAGCAGGTGCTGGCAATCCAGCCGCCGGAACAGGGCCTGACCCACCGTGGCCGGGCCAAGTGGCCAGGAGCAGGGCATGGCCGCTCCCTCGCCCGCTTCCTTGGCGTTGGGGGTCAGAATGTCTACGCCCTGGTAGAGGTCGTAGTTCTGCGGCTTGGGATCCACAAGGATCCGCGGACGCCTGCCATGAGCGCCCTTGAGCGAGCGCAGCGCGTCCATGAGCGGAGCGGTGACAACCCCTTTGCCATAGTCGGAAACGATAATGATGTCGATGTCTTGACTGTGCTCACGCAGGATCTCCAGCAGCTCTCCAACCACGCTCTCCGTGAGCGGATCGGCGTCTTCCCTGTCCACCCTGACGATCTGCTGATTGTTGGCGATGATCCGCGTCTTTCGTGTTGTGCGGCGGCGATCCGCGTGGACAAGCCGGGTTTCGACGGCGCTTTCGCGCAGCAGGGCGTTCAGGCTTTCCCCATCCCGATCGGTGCCGATCACGCCCGCGAGCAGGGCCTGACCACCCATGGCGTTGATGTTGAGCGCCACGTTTCCGGCGCCGCCCAGCACATATTCTTCGCGGATCACCTCAACCACGGGCACCGGGGCCTCTGGCGATATGCGCGACACCTGCCCGAAGGTGTAGTGATCGAGCATCAAATCGCCGATTATCATCACGCGTTTGCCCTGCATCTGGTCCAGCAGTGCATTCATGTCGGTCATGATCATATGCCTTTTACGCAACGGTTATGATGGTGGACGTTCATCCATATTTCCTGGCGCGACAAGCTGTTCTGCCTGATGATGATCTGGTGATTGCCGCGATCACCCTTAAGGCAGGCCAAGGAGCGTGGTGATGCGCTTCAGGTCGGCCTGGGTCTGGTAGTGCAGGGAGAGCACGCCCCGGTCCGGGCCTCCGGAAATCTTGACCGTGCCGCCGAGCACATCGGCCAGTTGGCTTTGCAGGTCGGCCAGGGTCGGGTCTTGGGGCTTCACGCTGCGCTGCCCGCGGGGGGCCTTGCCGCGCGGCTTCTCGGTCCCGTAGAGCTCCTCGGGTTCGGCAAGCCTGCCGTTTTCCTTGTAGAAGCTGGCCTCGGCCTCGGCCTGGCGGACAGAGAGGTTGAAGCCCTTGATGCGGCGGTACACCTCATGCGCTGCTTCCGGATCAACGGACATGATGGCCCGGCCATGCCCGGCCGTGAGCACCCCGGTCTGGATGTCGCCCTGAATATCCTCCGGCAGGTTGAGCAGGCGGAGCGAGTTGGCAAGGGCCGAGCGGCTTTTGCCGACCTGCCGCGCCAGTTCCTCCTGGCTCAGGCCGAAGTCCTTGAGCAACTGCTGGAAGCCTTTGGCCTCTTCAATGGCGTTGAGGTCGGCGCGCTGCAGATTTTCGATGAGCGCGATGGCCAGCGTTTCAAGGTCGGTGAGCACGCGCACCAGCGCGGGGATCTCCGTAAGGCCAGCCATCTTCGAGGCGCGCAGGCGGCGTTCGCCGGCGACCAGCTCATATGGAATGCTTTCCCCGGTCACCGGTCGGACCAGCACCGGTTGGAGCACCCCCTGGGCCTTGATGGAATTGCAGAGATCCTCAAGCGCCTCGGGGTCGAACTCCTTGCGGGGCTGGTGCGGGTTCGGCCTGATGGAGGCGATTGGCAGATGCTTCACCTCGGCCGAATTGACCGATTCCGGCTTGATGCTTCCGAGCAAGGCGTCAAGACCTCGCCCCAACCCACGTTGACCTATGGCCATGGACATCCTCCAGATGCGCGCGCGGCGCCGTGGCCAGACTGGGCTTGCCAGTATGACCGGCGGACACTATAAGGGCTTAACCCGATCAGCGAGGTGCCGCGCATGAGTATACAGTTCGACTCGTTTCAGGAGCTTTACGACGCCGAGGGCCAACCCCTGGGCGCCTTTCTCGGACCCGAGGCCTGGGCCCTTGTGCGGGAAGCCGTGCTTGCCCGCTACGCGCAGCCAGCGCTGCCTCCCGAGGCTTCCGAGCCCCTCCAGGACTGGCGCGACCTTGTCCAGTTCTGGGACTTTAAATACCCTGTGGACCACGATGTGGCCTGCGAGGTTTGCGGCAACAGCACAAGCGCCTGGGAGCTGGACGAGCCCCGCAAGTTCGTGCTCACCGCCGCCAACCTGGGCGGCCTTGTGGCCTTCCGCTGCCTTGGCTGCGGGGCCAAGATACTCAAGCGGCATTTCAAGGACAGCATCAAGGTCGAAACCCGCCCCTTCATCGAGGAGAAGTCTCCCCGGAACCTTGGGCGCGGCAAGTAGCCCGCAACGCTACTCCCGAACCTTGCTCCGCACCACTTCCTGCGCCAGGGCCATGTACGCCTCCGCCCCGCTGGAGCGGATGTCGTAGGTGATCACCGGTTTGCCGAAGCTGGGCGCTTCGGAAAGCCGCACGTTGCGTGGAATGATCACCTCGAACAGGTGCTGGGGCAGGGCTTTGCGCACCTCGTGCTTTACCTGCCAGGACAGCTTGTTCCGCTGGTCGTACATGGTGAGCACCACGCCCAGCACTTTCAACTCCGGGTTCAGGCGCTTCTTGACCAGCTCGTAGGTCATGAGCAGCTGGGAGAGCCCCTCCAGGGCATAATACTCGCACTGCAGCGGCACCAGCAGTTCGCGCGCCGCGCACAGCGCGTTCACGGTCAAGATCCCCAGCGAAGGGGGGCAGTCGATGATGATGAAGTCGTACTCGTCCTCCACCGGGCTCAGCAGGTCGCGCACGTAGTATTCGCGGCCAAGCTTGTCCGCCAGCTCTATCTCCGCGCCGACCAGGTCCTGCGTTCCCGGCAGGAGCGAAAGATAGGGGATGGCCGTGGTGACGATGGACTTGCGGACGTTTTCCGGATCGAACAGCGCCGTATAGATGTTGGCGCGGTCGTCGCCGGGGTAGAACCCCAGCCCGCTGGACGCATTGCCCTGGGGGTCGCAGTCCACCAGGAGCACGCGCTTTTCCATGACGGCAAGCGATGCGCCGAGGTTGACCGCAGTGGTCGTCTTGCCGACACCGCCCTTCTGGTTTGCAACAACAATTCTGCGTGCCACGGGTCCTCCTGGAAAAGCGGGGGATGGGACGTTTCACGTGAAACACTCGCCCGGTGCCGGGTGTTTCACGTGAAACAGGTCACTGAAAGGCAGGATACGGTGCGGGCGAGGCAAAATCAAGGGGCGCAGTGCGCTCGAGATGCGTTAGACCTTGAAATACTCCCTGTACCAGTCCACGAAGCGGGCAATGCCTGTCTCAATGCTGGTGGCGGGCTTGAACCCGACGTCGCGGACCAGGTCATCCACATTGGCTTCCGTTGCGGGAACGTCGCCCATTTGCATGGGTAAAAGTTCCCTGATGGCCTTCTTGCCCAGGCACTCTTCCAGGACCTCGATGTAGCGGGAAAGCTCAACAACGTTGTTGTTGCCGATGTTGTAGAGCCGGTATGGGCCGGGGCTGGTGGCCGGGTCGGGCTTGGCGCCTGACCATTGGGGATTGGGCTCCGCCGTGTGCATGGTCACGCGCACCACGCCTTCGATGATGTCGTCGATGTAGGTGAAGTCCCGGCGCATTTTGCCGTAGTTGAACACCTTGATGGGCTCGCCGGCCAGAATGGCCTTTGTGAACAGGAACAGTGCCATGTCCGGTCGGCCCCAGGGCCCGTACACGGTGAAGAAACGGAGCCCGGTGGTCGGCAGGCCGTACAGGTGGCTGTACGTGTGGGCCATGAGCTCATTGGACTTCTTTGTGGCGGCGTACAGGCTCATGGGGTGGTCCACGTTGTCGTGGACGCTGAGCGGCATGGTGGTGTTCAGCCCGTAGACGGAGCTGGACGAGGCGTAGGCCAGGTGCTCCACTTTGTTGTGGCGGCACCCTTCCAGGATGTTCAGAAACCCGACCACGTTGGAGTCGATGTAGGCGCGCGGGTTTTCGATGCTGTAGCGCACCCCGGCCTGAGCGGCCAGGTTCACCACGTGAGTGAAGCCGTGCTGTGCAAAAAGCTTGGCTACGCCGTCGTTGTCCGCCAAATCCATGCGGACGAACGTGAATTTGGGATCCGGCTTGATCAGTTCCAGGCGGGAGAGCTTGACCTCAACGGAATAGTAGTCGTTCAGATTGTCCAGGCCTACGACCTCGTGCCCCATGGACAGCAGGCGTCGGGACAGGTGAAAGCCGATGAAACCAGCGGCTCCGGTGACAAGTACCTTCATGCGGATGTTCCTTGGTTATGGTTCTGCGCGGTGCGGCGTGTGTATCCGCCCGCGTCGGCGATTGCAAGATCAGGCGAGGCGCAGGGCCTTGGCGCGCGCCAAGGCGATATGCAGCTCGTGAGGCAAAAGCGGGAGCAGGGCGCTTGGATCCGGCAGTTCCAGCAGTTGAACGCGTTTCGCCTCCTCTGGGAACAGGGTGCGCACGCGATCGGCTGGGCCAGGGCCGAAACACAGCACATGGCGAATGCCGAAATGCTCCACCCCTTGGGCAAAGATGTCCGAGGCGAAGCGTGCGCCAGGCTCTGCCCCGCTGGGAAAGCTGATTGGCCAAAACAGCGCCGTGCCAGCGGGCCAGCCGATGTACGCCAACATGGTCTGGAACAGCCTTCGCCGTGCGGGATCTGCCGCGCCGCTCACATCGTCGGCCAGGGCCGCGTACGTGATGATCACGCGGGGGGCGGTGCGGACACGTCCGGCGAGGGTCTTCCACGGTTCCGGCCAGATGGGAGCCTGCGCAAACGGAGCGTGTTCGGTCGTGGCGGCCGGGACGGTCGGGGGGGCGCCAGCATGGCGGTCCTCGGGCTGCGCCGATGGTTGCAGCGGGGCAGACGTCTCGCGCAGGCCACCCGGCACGAGCAAATGCGTCAGCCCGGCATCGGCCCAGGGGCGCAACTGCTCAGGCAGGTCTACAAATGTTGCAAGTGATCCCATATGCGCCAGGCCACTTCTGTTTTGGGAAGTTCGGGCCAATGCTCCACGCGGCCGTTCCTGTCCAAAACCAGCACGGCATTGGTGGGCGCGTCGAAGCCGCTGCCCGGAACGTTCACCTTGTTGGCCACCACGAGGTCCAGCCGCTTTTCCGTCAGCTTGAGGCTCGCCTGTGGCAAAAGGTCGCCTGTTTCTGCGGCAAAGCCGATGAGCGTCTGATGATCGCGCTTGTTCTGGCCAAGGCTGCGCAGGATGTCCGGGTTGGCCTCCAGCTCCATCACCGGGGGGCCGTCCAAGTCGCGCTTTTTGAGCTTGTTGCCAATGCCGCAGGGGGGAGGGACGGGGCGGAAGTCGCAGACCGCCGCGGCGCAGCAGGCCATGTCCGCCTCCGGCCAGAAGTCGTTGGCCGCAGCAAACATTTCGCGCGCGCCGACGACCCGCGTGACGCGTATGGAGGGCGGAAACACAAAGGAACAGGGCCCGGCGACCACATGGACCTGGGCGCCGCGCATCCAGGCGGCCACGGCCAGGCTGGCGCCCATAAGCCCGCTTGACGGGTTGGAAAGATAGCGGATCGCGTCCCAGTATTCGCGCGTGGGGCCAAGGGTGATGAGCACGCGCTTGCCGGCCATGTCCTGTGGCGACAGCGCGCGCAGCGCTTCAGCGAACACCTGCTCCACCGGGGCCATGCGACCCGCGCCGGTATCGCCGCAGGCGACCGAACCGCTGGCCGGGCCGACGCCTATGGCCCCGCGGTCCAGCAGTGTGCGCCAGTTGGCCTGGGTCGCGGGCGCAGCCCACATGGCCGGGTTCATGGCCGGAGCCAAGATCAGCGGGCCGTTGAAGGCCAGCGCCTGGGTGGAAAGCATGTCGTCCGCGATGCCGTTGGCGATTTTGGCCAGGGTGTTGGCCGTGGCCGGGGCGATGACCAACGCCTTTGCGCAGCGGCCGGGGGCGAGGTGTCCGAAGGGATCACGGTCGGGTTCGGCGTGGAACATGTCGGTGTAGACCAGATCGGCCCCTAGGGCGCGGAAGCTTTCCGCCCCGATGAACCGCTGCGCGCTCTGGGTCAGGGTCACGCCTACGCCAAGGTCCGCGGAGGTGAGCAGCCGGAGCAGGTCGAGGCTCTTGTACGCGGCCACGCTGCCTGTGACGCCAAGGTGGACCCTGGCGCCCAGGAAGCAGGGAAAGCGGAGATGGTCAGTGGTCAATTGCTGATGTCCTTTTCGGAAAAGCTGCTCTTTGAGGGGGCGCTTGGGCCGGGAACGCCGCGCGGGTTGCCCGACTTGGCGGAGGTGGAGGCGGAGCCGCTTTTGTATTCAAGGGCAAAAATGGTGGCCTTGGCCTTGAACCCGTCCACGAGCTCGATGATGGCCGCCTTGTTGGTCTTTTCGAAGATCAGGATGCTCTTCTTTGAGCGCACCGCGGACACTTTGCGCCAGCCGTCCTTGATCATGTTGTTCTGGAAGAAGTTCATGAGGTCGTCGAACACGACGCGGCCTTCAAAATTCTGGATGCCGGCCTTGAACTGCTGGGTGTCGAAGGAGAAATCGTCGCCCGCCACGTGTTCCATGGCGTTGGGGACGAGGATGTCGTCAAAAAGATAGTAGTAGTTCGGGGTCTCGTAGGTCTCGGCCTGCGCGCCGCCAGCTGCCGGGCCGGATTCCGTGGTAGCGCGGGCGTTCATGCCGGAGCAGGCCACCAGGCTGGCAGCCAGCGCCACGCCGAGCAGGATGTTCAAGGGTGCGTTCTTCATGGCTGGTTCCTCGGGTGTTGTGAAGTGAGACCGCTGTGGGCCATGTTCGGCATGGTGTATACAATTCCGGCGCAAAGCTCAACGCGGGGCGCTGCGGACGGGCGCGGACACAGGCCCGGGCGGGACTGGAAAGCGGCGCGTCGCCTCAGCCCTGGCGCGCTGCGGCACGGCGCAACAGCGCCTCCAGCCGGTCGCGGTCTTCGCGCAGACGGCGCAGCTCCACCTCCTGGGCAGCCAGCCTGGCCTTGAGGTCGGCGACATCGCTGGTGAGGGTGAGGCTGATTTCTTCGACCACGGCCAGCTTGGGCTCCGTGAGCGACAGGCGTTGCATGACCTTGGCGAGCTGCGCGCTCACATCGGCCTGGTCGCGGCGGGCCATGCGCTTGAGGTTGCGGGCCAGCAGCACAAAGCCGTTTTTGAGCTTGGTGATGTCGGACTGGTGCGTGTCCAGGCTGGTTTTCTGTTCCGCCAGCTTGTCCAGGGCATCGGCAAACTGGGATACGGATTCGGACAGGGCGCGGGACATGGCGTCGGACAGGGCGCTTGAAAGCACGTCGGCCAGATTGCCGGGCAGCTCATGGGCGGCGGCAGGCAGGGCAATGGGGTCCATGGCGGGGCCGACCTCAATGGTGCGCGGGTATTCGCTGCGCAAAATTTCCTCTATTTCCGAGGTGATGCGTCCGTCTGCATACAGGTCGGCGATGCGCTGGAAGATCTGCTCGGAGGCTTCAGGGTAGCGGGTCATGCGGCCCATGCGTCGGCCGGAGAGGAAATCCTTGAACAGCGCCGCGTACCGGCGGGCCGTGGGCGCAGGGATGCCGGTGCGCTTGGCGATATCGCTCAATGCCAGGAGTTCCATGGACCGTGCATACCAGGATCAGGCCGAAGATCAAGGAAAAACAGCCCAGAACCGGCGAATTGGCAGCGATCGCCGCTCGCGCATCATGCAATCACCAGGCAAAAGCCAGCAACAGGGGGGGGGCTTGCCATTGGCACAGGATTGGATACCATCACCACACAATGCGCCATGACACGACCCCCCGCGACGAATCGGACGTTCCCGAGCCCTTTCGCCTGAGCAGCTATGTCTACGAACTGCCCGAGGACAGGATCGCCCGCCGCCCGGCGGAGCGCCGGGACGGATCGCGCCTGCTGTACCTGGACCGCTCTGCCCCGGCGGCGGACCCCAGACAGTTTGCCGAACTGCCGGAGCTCCTTGCCGCCAAGTACCCGCAGGGCGGACTTCTGGTGGCCAACAATTCCCGCGTGTTTCCGGCGCGGGTGTTCGGCCGCAGGGCCACGGGCGGGCGCGTGGAGCTGCTGCTCCTGACCCCTTTGCCGCTGCTTCACGTGAAACCATTGCCGGACGGCCGCCTTTGCGCCGAGGCCGAAGGGCTGGTGCGCACGGCCAAGCGCATGAAAGAGGGCGAGGCGGCGCAGTTTGAAGCGCCGCAAGGCATGGAATTTCAGGTGGTTCTGCTGCAGCGCGGGGAGTATGGGCGCTGCCTGCTGCGCCTGGAGTGGCGCGGCGGAATTGAGGCGATACTCAATGAAATCGGCCACATGCCTTTGCCGCCCTATCTGGAGCGCGAAGACGACGCCGCAGATCGCGAGCGCTACCAGACCACCTACGCCGCAGCGGCCAAGGCGGGCAGCGTGGCCGCGCCCACGGCCGGGCTGCACTTCACGCCAGAGGTGCGCGCGCGCCTGGCGCAGCGGGGCTTCCGCTGGGCCGAGGTGACGCTCTACGTGGGGTACGGCACCTTCAGCCCGGTGCGCGCGGCCGACATCCGCCAGCACAAGATGCACAGCGAATATGTGGAGGTGCCGGACGAGACAGCGGCGACCATCCGCGACGCCAAGGCCTCCGGCCTGCCCGTCATCGCCGTGGGCACCACCAGCGCGCGCAGCCTGGAGGGCATGTTCGCCGCGCGCGGGAGCGTGGAGGCCTTCAGCGGCGAAACGGACATCTACATCCGGCCGGGCGGCGTGTTCAACGTGGTGGACGCGTTGCTGACCAATTTCCATTTGCCAGAATCCAGCCTCCTGATTATGGTTTCGACCCTGGCGGGCCGAGAGCGCATCATGGCCGCCTATGCTGTGGCGCTTGCCCGGGGCTTCCGCTTTTTTTCCTACGGCGACGCCATGCTCATTGTGTGAGCGAGAATCAAAAAAGCCGCGCAGGCCAGGGCTCGCGTGGCGAAAGGGGTGTCCAATGTCCCGCATCACGGTATCCGAGGAGCGCTGCAAGGGTTGCCTGCTGTGCACCCAGGTCTGCCCGGCGGAGATCATCCGGCAGAGCGAGCGCATCAACCAGCACGGCTACAAGGTGGCTGAAGTCCCGGCCGAGGACATGGCCAAATGCACCGGGTGCGCGTCCTGCGCCACCATCTGCCCGGACGTGGCCATAGAGGTCTGGCGCGGCAAGAAGCCGAAAAAGGCAGCCTAGGAGGCGCGGCATGGCAGACAAGAAGGAACGTCTCTTCGTCAAGGGCAACGAGGCCATCGCCATGGGCGCGCTGGCCGCTGGCTGCCGCTGCTTTTTCGGCTATCCCATCACGCCGCAGAACGACATTCCGGAGTTCATGAGCAAGGCCATCGTCGAGGCCGGGGGCGAGTTCGTCCAGGCCGAAAGCGAGGTCGCCGCGGCCAACATGCTCCTTGGCGCTGGCGCCTGCGGCATCCGCGCCATGACCAGCTCCTCCAGCCCGGGCATGAGCCTCAAGCAGGAGGCCATCAGCTACATGGCGGGCAGCGAGGTTCCGGCGGTCATCGTGAACATGAACCGTGGCGGCCCGGGCCTGGGCGACATCGGCCCCAGCCAGGGCGACTACTTCCAGGCCACGCGCGGGGGCGGGCACGGCGACTACCGGCTGCTGGTCCTTGCCCCCTCCAGCGCGCAGGAAGCCTACGACATGACCTTCAATGCCTTTGACCTGGCCTTCGCCTCGCGCAATCCCGTGCTCATCCTGGGCGACGCCATCATCGGCCAGATGAAGGAGCCCATCACCCCGCGCGAGCCCAAGACGGTGGATCCCAACGAGGGCGCGGACTGGCGGCTCATCGGCGCGCCGGTGTCCGGCCCGCAGGCGCGCGACCACCGCATCGTCAAGTCGCTGTTCCTCATGGACGGCGAGTTGGCCGGACAGAACAAAAAGCTGCAGGCCAAGTACGAGGCCTGGAAGAAGCTGGTGGATTTCGAGACCTTCGAGGTCAAGGACGCCGAACTTGTTGTCGTGGCCTACGGGTCCATCGGGCGCATCGCCAAGAACGCCGTGCGCTCCCTGCGGGCCAAGGGCAAGAAGGTGGGGCTGTTCCGCCCCAAGACCGTGTTCCCCTTCCCGGAAAAGGCCCTGGAGAAGCTGGCCAAGGAAGGCAAGCGCTTCCTGACCATCGAGCACAACCTGGGCCAGATGGTGGAGGACGTGCGCCTGTCCGTGCGCAAGTACGCCGACTCCGACCTGTTCTGCGTGTACCCCGGCAACATGCCCAGCCCGGACGACTTCGTGGCGCCCATTCTGCGCGCCCTGGGGAGGAAATAGCATGAAGACCGCACAAGCCCCGGCGCGGACGAACGAGCACGGCGAAGAACTCGTCTTCACCCGGCCCGCGTCCATGGTGGACCGCGCCACCCACTACTGCCCCGGCTGCCACCACGGCATCGCCCACAGGCTGGCGGCAGAGCTCATCGACGAGATGGGCCTGCAGGAGAACACCATCGCGGTGGCCTCCATCGGCTGTTCGGTGTTTTTGTACAACTACATCAACGTCGATTCCGTGGAGGCTCCGCACGGCCGCGCCCCGGCCGTGGCCACCGGCGTCAAGCGCGCCCGGCCCGACAAGTTCGTCTTCACCTACCAGGGCGATGGCGACCTGGCCTCCATCGGCATGGCCGAGATCGTCCACGCGGCCAACCGTGGCGAGCGCATGAGCGTCATCTTCGTCAACAACACGGTGTACGGCATGACCGGCGGGCAGATGGCCCCAACCACGCTCATCGGGCAGAAAACCACCACCTGTCCCGGCGGCCGCTGCAAGGACCGCGAGGGCGCGCCCATCCGCATGAGCGAGATCGTCGCCCAGCTGGGCGGCGTGGCTTTCTGCGCGCGCGGCAGCCTGGATTCGGTCAAGAACATCCGGCAGGCCAAGAAGTTCATGCGCCGCGCCTTCGAGGTGCAGGCCAAGGGCCAGGGCTTCGGCTTCGTGGAGCTTCTCTCCGGCTGCCCCACCAATTGGCGCATGACGCCGCTGGCGGCCAACAAGCGCATCGCCGAGGAAATGATCCCCTACTTCCCGCTGGGCGTGTACCGGGACGTCGAGTCCGACGGCACCTGCGGGCCTATCGCCACCGGCGATGCGGGAGGCAAGTAATGAAGCGCTCCATCGATGTCATCATGGCCGGTTTCGGCGGGCAGGGCGTGCTGTTGATCGGCAACCTGCTGGCCTACGCGGGCATGAAGGAGAAGCTCAACGTCACCTACATCCCGGTCTACGGGGTGGAGATGCGCGGCGGCACCGCCAATTGCACGGTGGTCCTCTCCGAGGAGGAGATCGGCTCGCCCATCATCAACACGCCCAAAAGCCTCATCATCATGAACCGGCCCAGCCTGGACAAGTTCCAGGCCCGGTTGGCCGACGGCGGGCTGCAAGTGGTCAATTCCAGCCTGGTGGACCCGGAGCTTGTGGACACAAGCGGCCGCATCCGCACCGTGCTTGTGCCCGCAAACGAGCTGGCCGAGAAGGTGGGCAACGCCCGGGCCGTGAACACCATCATGCTCGGAGCCTACGTGGCCGCCACCGGCGTGGTGCAGCTGGCCACCGTGGAGCAGAGCCTGGCCGCGGTCATGGCCGCCAAGATCGTGCCGCTCAACGTCACGGCGCTGCGCACCGGGGCGCAGTACGCCCTGGAGCAGCTCAAAGCCCAGGCTCCGAACGGGAAGGCGGCGGCGAAAAAGAGCGCCCCAAAAAAGTCGGCCAAGCCGGTCGCCAAGTCGGCGGCCAAGCCGACAGGGAAGAAGTAGCCCGCGTGAACCCGAACCAGAACACGAAGCCGCAGGGCCAGTACGGCATCATCGGCTGGCCCCTGGGGCACAGCAAGAGCCCGCTCTTGCACAACTGGGGCCTCAAGGAATGCGGCCTGCCCGGCGTGTACGTCCCCTGGCCCACGGAACCGGCCAAGCTCAAAGCCTTTGTGGCCGAGGCCCGCGCCCGCAAGATCCGTGGGGTGAGCGTCACCATTCCGCACAAGCAGGCGGTGATTCCCTTCCTGGACGGGGTCACCGATCGGGCCAAGGCCGTTGGCGCGGTGAATACCCTGTTCTGGCGCGAAGGCAGGCTTTTGGGCGACAACACCGACGTGGCCGGCATCGTGGCCCCGCTGGCCCCGCACAGGGAGGCGCTGGCAAGCGCGCTGGTGTTGGGCGCGGGCGGGGCGGCGCGCGCCGCCTGCTTCGCCTTGAAGGAGCTTGGCGTTGCCGACCTCGCCGTGAGCAACCGCACACAGGCCAAGGCCGAGGCCCTGGCCAGGGACTTCGGCATTGGGGCTGTGCCCTGGGAAGCGCGCACGGCGCGGGCCTGGACGCTTATCGTCAATGCCACGCCCCTTGGCTTGAAGGGCGGCGACGAGGACGCGAGCCCCTGGCCGCAGGACGGCTTCGGCGGGGTCTCGCTGGTGTTCGACATGGTGTACAACCCCGTGCGCACCCGACTCATCCAGGACGCCCAGGCCGCGGGCGTGGCCTGCATCTCTGGCCTGAACATGTTCCTGCACCAGGGTCTGGCGCAGTTTGAGCTGTGGACCGGCAGGAAGCTTGACGAGAAGCGCGCCCGGCAGTTGCTCATGGCCGACATGACCCTGACCGGCGCATAGCGAACCGCAACAGACTCCAACAACAAGGGCGGCCGCGAAATCGGCCGCCCTTGTTTCGAACGCCAGGTCGGCCCTTGAAAAAACGCGTGCGGAACTATGCCGCTTCCGGTGCGGGGGGAGACTCGGGAACCTTGAGTTCAAGCTGCGCGGCCAGGCTCTGGATGTCCTCCAGATACGTGCGGCTGGTGTCCAGGTAGAAGGCCAGGGCCGGGGCGAAGTTCTTGCCCACAAGGCCGTCCAGGAACAGCTGGCTGATCTCGCGTTCGCGCAGCAGCACGTACTGGGAGAGCAGGAAGACCTTGCGCTCCTCCACGCTCATGTCCTGCAGCAAGCCGGTCAAAACCGCGCGCGCGCGCGGTTGGTACATCCAGAAGTACTGCAAGTCCAGTGCGTTGACGATGATGATGTTCTCCAGCCCCTTATGCTCGTAGCTCATGGTGAGCATGAACTGCTTGGGCGACTCAAGCAGGGCCAGCACGTCCTCCTGCGGGAAAAGAAGCTCCAGCTGCTGGAAGGTGTCGAAGAGCTGGTTCAGCTTGGTGCGGTAGTCCCAGGCGCGCAACCGCGCGGCCTGGGCGCGGTCCACAAGTCCCTCTATGAACCCGGCGACGCAGTCGCTGGCGAACTTGGAAATGACGGCGGCCCAGGGCTCCACCATCTGGGCGGCGTCGGCGTGGCCGGATGCGCGCAGCACCAGCACAATGGCGTCGCTGTAGGCCAGGGCCAGTGGAATGGACAACACCGAGCGGAACAGGTTGCCGAAGGCCGAGCCCCTGGGCAGTCCGCGCAGGATGTTGTGGCTCATGATGTAGAGTCCGTTGGCCAGGGCCATGACGGAGTACAGCAGCAGCGGGCTGGTGGCCAGCGTGATGTCCAGGGCGCGGTTCAGCAACAGCGTCTTGATCAGGTAGTCCAGCAGGGGCACCGAGAACCCCGTGTACAAGAGCGAGTCCGCGAGCCTGTCCCAGCTGACCAGGTCGTTCCAGCGCAAGAGCGAGGAGCGCCAGATGCCGCCGGTGGCCAGCACCATTTGGATGATGTTGCGCAGCCCGGTGATGCCGAACCAGATGAAGGCCCCGAAAACGGCCAGCACCCACCAGTCCTTGGTAAGCCCGAAGGTGAGCGCGGCCGGAATGAACCCGGCAAGGATCTTCAGGCCGATCTTGAGGCTGGAGTTGAGGTAGCGCGGATGCGGCCGTTGCTGCGGCCGTGGCGGCGGCGGGGGATCGACGCCGAGGCCGGACTCGGGCCCGTGTTCGCGTTGCACGCCGCCCAGCAGCCAGACGTTGCCGGGCTGGCCCGGGGTCAGCCGATAGGTTTCCGCCAGCCACTCCACCGTGCGCGGGCAGGTGAACCGCTTCACCGGCGGGAAAAGGGCCCCCAGGACGTGCAGCACGCCGCATTCCGGCACGTGGTCGGTGTCCGGAAGTTCGGTGACGCGCTTGTGCGCCGCGGCCTGCACGTCCAGGCGCCGGCTTTGCGGTTCCGTCGTCCGGAGCAGGCGCGTGCGCGTTCGGCCGGGAAGGGTGTCCGCCACCACCATGCCCATGCCGGGGAGACGGCTTGACTGGCCTGTGGAGTCGGTGCCGATGCAGCAGGCCAGCGGCGTCTTGCGGTAGCAGGCGTGCAGGGTGGAGATATCGTAGAGGATTTCGCCGATCTTGTCGCGCACGGATGCGGAAGGAACGGCCTCCATGATTTCCCGGATGAGCTTCTTGAGCTTGATGACGTTGGAGGTGTTGAGCGCGTCCTGCAGGGCGTGGATGCGCTGGCGGTCGATCTCGCGCCCGAGGACGCGGTCCTTCATGTTCACGATCTCCAGGTGGGTGATGGCCCCCCGGCAGTCGTAGAGGATTTCCAGCACCTCCTCCACGCGCAGATTGCCCAGGCTCAAGGTGATGCGCGCTGCGGGGTGGATGTCCTGCAGGCGGCGCGTCAGCTCCGCGGGCGAAAGGCGGAGCATGGCGGGCGCGTCCGGGTCGTCGGTGGGGATGTCCGGGTTGCGCAGGGCGGGGTTGCGCGCGGGCGCAAGATAGCGGTCGATGATTTCGTCCGTATCCAGTTTGCCCAGGCGTTGGATCTGCTGGCGTATTTCGTTTCGTTCCGGCCCGGCGGCGCTGTCCATCTCGTGCCGCAGCTGCGCCGTCTGCCGCTGCAAAAGCGGCAGCAGGGCATCGTGGATGAACTTGCCCAGGTGTTGCAGCGAAGCCTGGCCAGAGCCCACGAAGCGGGTGAAGTCGTCCCGCGACAGGGGGGGCAGGTCCAGGCCGTGCTCCCGGTTCAAGGCCGGGCGGTGCGCCTCGTTGAAGCGGTCGAACACCTTGGACACGTATGCCTGGTGGTACAGCGAGACCTTCCGGGACTCGGCCAGAAAGGCCTGGGTGGCGGGCTGGGCCAGGAAGTCGAGGAACTCCGTGGGTGCATCGAAGCCGCCCGGCGCCCAGATGAGCTTCAGGAAGCGGCTGCGCAGGCGCGGATTGAGCTCGATGCCGATGCGCACCTTGAGTCCCAGGATGCGCGCGGCTTCCAGAAGCTCGGCCGCGGCCTGCCGGGTGACGTGGTTGTAGTAGACCACGGTGAGGCTCTTGATGCCCTTGATCCAGGCGTCGAGCACAAGGTGCGTGGCGGATTTGCGACCCTTGGTGTTGGCGTCGTGCACATGGTCGTCAAAGGCGATCTGGCTTTGGTCTTCCGGCATTTCCAGCAGGTGGTAGCGCGCCAGGTGTCTGCGGATGACGCGCGGCTTGCCGGAGCAGGCCTCGCGAAAGTCGCGGGCGAACATGAGCTGGGTGGGCGTGTCCCCGTGGGCGCGGACCATGTCCTTCATGAGCTGCACCAGCACGCGGCCCGTGTTGGTGCGCAGGCCGTCCTGGGCGGAGCCCAGCACCTCGGCGTGCAGGCCGCGAAGGGCGGACAGGCGGTCCTCGGCCTTGCCCGTTTCCAGCGATCCCAGCAGGTGCACCACGGCATAGGCGATGCGCAGGCCGCGCGTGGCCGCCATTTCCTTGATGCCGTGCGGGTGCATGTAGGGGGCCAGCAGCTTCTTGTGGCTGGGCGCGTCCTCGCGCTCCACCACATCGCACACGATGCGCAGAAGGTCGTAATCCTTGCGGTCGAAATAGGCGCGTCCGGGCCGGGCCTGGTCAAAACCGAAGCCGGGCGAATCGCATGTGTGTTCTTTCAGCCCCATGTGCGCCCCTTGCGGGTTCGCGTGTGTCCAAAGTGGCAAACACAGCGAACGTGAGAGAATTCACAATCTCCGCGGATTATGGAAAAGTCAAGCCGGTAAGGCGGGTTTTGTCATGCGCGGGTCGGCCGAACTGCACCTTGCTCCACTGTGTCAAGTGGGGAAAAACGTCCTTTTCACGGCCAAAAACCGGGAAAAAGCGTCCTGAGCGCGACGACCGTGCTATGCTCGCGCACAAAAGGAGGAGTTCCATGCACCACGAAGGAGAGCTTCTTGCCGCGTGCTATCATGAGGTCTTTGGCGGCCAGGCCGGGCGCAGCGTTCTGGAGGATCTGCAAGCCCGCGCCTTTCACCGGGACAGCAGCTTCAGCCCGGACCCGCAGCGTGCGGCGTTCAACGAAGGACGCCGCAGCCTGCTGCTGCATGTCCTGCGGATGCTCGACGGGCCGCCTTCGGCCCGGGCCCGCGCACAGCAGGGGCTTGGCGAGGCATAAAAAAAGGGGGGCCGAAGCCCCCCCTTCAATCCTGATTCCAGAAGCCTTAGGGCTTCTTCTCCTCGGCCGGGGCGGCCGGGGCGGCGGCGGCGTCAGCGGCCGGGGCGGCAGCGCCGTCAGCGGGCTTGGCCTCGGCGGGAGCGGCCGGAGCGGCGGGAGCCGGGGCGGCGGCGGCGGGCTCGGCGGGCTTCTCTTCGGCCTTCTTCTCACCGCAAGCGGAAACGCCGAAAGCCAGGGCAGCGACGATCATGACAGCAAACAGCTTTTTCATGGACTCTTCCTCTCTATTTGTGGTGGTTCGACACAGAACAGAAATTCCGTCCCCCGTGGACTCCCCCGGGGAGTCCTTGCCCAAGGTCCGCCTGTTGCCGTACGCGGGCCCGAGGTCCGGGAGCGGGGAGACGCAATGCTTCCGTGCACGGCACACCCGCGCACGGCGTCACACCTCTCCCTCACGCCGCACTCATTATACCCGTTGCGTGCGGTTGGCAACAGGAAAAAGGACGTCTTTTCAATCTGGACAGAACGCCATCAGACCAAGTCTGGCGGGGGTTTTGCGTCAATTCAAACAGCATGGAGAGGAGAGCATGGCCATTTGCCTGTCGCAACACGCACATCCTGCGCTGAAAAGCCTTGCGCGACTGCCGCGCCTACGGTTCTTCGAATTGCGCGATCACCATGAAGCCTACGGCGCCGGGGCCTGGGCAGAGCATCCGGACTGCATGGAGCTGCACCTGGAGCTGTTCCGCTTCGGCCCGGCCACGGTGCGGACCATGCGTGCGGATCTCGCAGAGTTCAAGGCCATGGCCCTGGCCTTGGGCAAGCGGCGCATCGTGGGGCTGCGGACCGAGGACGGCATGGCGGTGGACTCCCGCTGGCCCAGGTTCACCAAGCTCTTCGGCTTTACCGGCCAGCGCGTCTTCCAGGCCGCAGAACTCGAGCTGGATTGACGGTCCGTCAAGAGGGAAAAGATGTCTTTTGCGCCGCCAAGAACGGGGCATTTTCATCCAACAGGAAAAGCAGGGCCTATACTTGCGCCAGCCCCACCCGGCGGGCGCTGGGCCGCGCCGGGGCGAAGGCGAAACCACAAGCGCAAGGAGACCATCATGCCTGATGCCCGTATCGAAGAGAGAAGCCGTTCCATGCCGAACCCCGCACTGGCCGCCATGGACGCGGATTGGCGCGAGACCCTGCCCGAGGAGTGGACGGCTCCGGGCCGCGACCTGGCAGGAAAAGAAATCCAGATTCCCCTGCGCAGGCATCCTGCCTTGGCGAAATACGCCAGTAAAAACGAGGCCATCAAGGCGCTGGTGCACGCGCAGCGGCTGCTTGGCAAAAAAGGCGAGGGCGAATCCTCCCTGCTCGGCCTGGCCAAAGACCGGGCGCAGCCTCCCGCCAGCCCGGCCGACTACGACCTGCCCCAATTGGACATGCCCGAGGACTTCCGCATCGACGAGGCCTTGCGCGACGCCTTTCTGGAAAAGGCCCACGAGCTTGGCCTTACCGGCGACCAGGTGGCGGGCCTGTACGCCTGGTTCCTGCCGCTCAACGTCCAGGCCCTGCTGGAACGCCATGAACAAGACAACGACGAGCGCCTGCGCCAGCGCGAAAGCCAGCTCGCCGCCCTGCGCAAGGTGCACGGCGGCGCTGCCCAATCCGTGCTGGGGGCCGCCCGAAAGGCTGTCCTCGCCCTTGGCGGCGGTGAACTCATGGAACGGCTGGAGGCCTGCGGCGCAGCCGACGACGCCCGTGTGGTCCAGGCCTTCGCCCGCGTGGCTCCGCTGGTGAGCGAGACCGGAAAGCGCGCGCGCGACGCCGCCCCCGCGCAGGGCCTTACCCCGCAGCGCCTGCGCGAAATGCTGCGCGACCCGCGCTACCACGATCCCTCGCGCCGCGATCCGGACTTTGTGCGGCAGGTGAGCGAGGGCTTCGACGCCCTGTATCCGGGAACCCGCGGCCAGGAAGGCAGACGCGAAGGCATGTAGGCTCAAGCATCACGCTGGAAAAGAAGGAACCAGGGGCGCCGCCCCTGGAACCCCGCCGGGGGGCTACGCGCCCCCCGGAGCCCCTGCGCATCGTGGCGCGTCCCGCGGGCAAAAGCCCGCGGGACGCGCCACGTGAGCATGGCTCCAAGGACGAGAGCCTCTTCGGCACAGCGTCTAGAGTTCCTGTCTTTTTTGGGCCCCAAACCTCTCCCCGCCGGAACCCTCCACAAAGGGATTTCAGAGGGCCCGCGGCCCTTTGGCGGGGGTGCAGGGGCGGCGCGAGCTACTGCCTGGAGGGGGGATCCCGGTCGATCATGCCCATGTCCGCGAATTTGAGGTACAGTTCGCGGCTGATCCAGGCATCGGTGGCGGCGTAGACGATCTGCTTGGTGGAGAGCGCCTCGCGTGCCCAGTTGGAGCATTGCGCGCCCTTGCTGATGCGCACGCCCAGCAGGTTGGCCGAGAGGTTGCGCAGGCCGTGGGTGGCCATGCCCAGGCGTTTGGCCACCTCGCCCAGGTCCACGAAGCCGCGCTCGGTGAACTCGAAGTGTTCTTTGAGTCCTTTGAGGTCGTCGCGCACGGACACGCCGCTTTTGACGATGTGGCGCGAGGCCAGCAGCTCGGTGAGCACGGCCTTGTCGGCGAGCTTGGGGAGCTGGAAGATGTAGACATCGCGGCTTCCGGCGAGTTGCAGCAGGGCGGGGGGCGGCACCTGCCCCTTCTTGAAGATGGGCCGGGTCTCGGTGTCGAAGCCCAGCAGTTCTTCCTGGTGCAGCACATGCATGGCCTGGTGCAGTTGCCGGTCGCACTCCACCAGGATGATCTTGCCCACGAAGGCGGTAAGGGGGAGCAAGCCGATTTCTTCGGTGGTGAAGGCCCGCTTGTGCTCTTCGGGCATTTCGGCCCCATCGGCGATGGGGGCCAGATGCGAGAGGTCCTGGGGGGGCTTTTTGGGTGCGCGCCTATTCATGTTCGCGGGTGGTGTTGAAGCGTACATCGGGCCATTTCTCCTGGGTGTCCTCCAGCCGCCATTGGCTGGGGGCGAGGTAGGCCAGGTTGTCCTCCGCGTCTTTGGCGAGGGAGGAGTGCATGGCCCGTTCGAAGTCGGCCAGCGTGCGCTTGTCCTCGCAGGAGACGAAGCGCGCGCAGGTGTATTGGACGGGTTCGTACAGGGCGTCCACGCCATACTCGTCCTTGAGCCGGGCCATGATGACATCGAACTGGAGCACGCCCACCGCACCCAGGATGTAGTCATTGCCCATGAGCGGCCGGAACACCTGCACGGCGCCTTCCTCCGCCAGCTGGGCAAGCCCTTTCTGCAGCTGCTTGGCCTTGAGCGGGCTTTTGAGGATGACGCGGCGGAAGTGCTCCGGGGCGAAGCTGGGGATGCCGGTGAACTTCAGCGGCTCCTTTTCGGTGAAGGTGTCGCCGATCTTGATGGTGCCGTGGTTGTGCAGGCCGATGATGTCGCCGGGCCAGGCCTCGTCCACGTTGCTTCTGTCCTGGGCCATGAAGATGGTGGCGTTGGCGATGGTGACGTCTTTGCCGATGCGGTGGTGCCGAAGCTTCATGCCGCGGGTGAAGCGCCCGGAACAGATGCGCAGGAAGGCGATGCGGTCGCGGTGGGCCGGGTCCATGTTCGCCTGGATCTTGAACACCACGCCGGAGAACTCTGGTTCGGTGGGCGCCACCTCTCGGGTGGTGGCGGTGCGGGGCCTGGGGGCCGGGGCCAGGTCAACGAAGGCGTTCAGAAGCTCCTGCACGCCGAAGTTGTTGATGGCGCTTCCGAAGAACACCGGGGTCTGTTTGCCCGCCAGGTAGCGTTCGCGGTCAAAGGGGTAGCCCGCTCCCTCCACCAGCTCCATGTCGCGGCGCAGGTCGTCGGCCTGGGTGCCCAGCAGCTCGTCCAACCTGGGATCGTCCAGGCCCTTGATGACGATGCCTTCCTGGATCTTGCCGCCGTGGGTGGCGGAGAAGAGGTGCAGCTGGTTCTTGAGGATGTTCCAGGTGCCCTTGAAACCCTTGCCCATGCCCACGGGCCAGGTCATGGCCGCGCACTCTATGCCCAGGCTCTCCTCGATGTCGGACAAAAGGTCCAGGGGCTCGCGGCCCTCGCGGTCCATCTTGTTGATGAAGGTGATGATGGGCGTGTCGCGCAGGCGGCACACGTCCATGAGCTTGCGCGTTTGCGTCTCCACGCCCTTGGCCGAGTCGATGACCATGACGGCGGAGTCCACGGCGGTGAGCACGCGGTAGGTGTCCTCGGAGAAGTCCTGGTGGCCCGGGGTGTCCAGCAGGTTCACGGCGAAGTCCTGGTACTCGAACTGCATCACCGAGCTGGTGACGGAGATGCCGCGCTCCCGCTCCATGGCCATCCAGTCGCTGGTGGCGTAGCGGGCGGCCTTGCGCGCCTTCACCGTGCCCGCCATCTGGATGGCGCCGCCGTAGAGGAGCAGCTTTTCGGTCAGTGTCGTCTTGCCCGCGTCCGGGTGGCTGATGATGCCGAAGGTGCGGCGTCGGCCCGCCTCGCGGGCGAGATCCTTGAGAAATTGAGGGTCGGTCACTGGCGCTCCAAAAAAGATGCGGCAAGGCGGGGTGCCAGCCTGGCCGCGTGAAAAATCGGCGCACTTTCCCCCAGATGCGGGCAAAGGTCAAGTGGGCCGGGCGGCCAACCGGAGCTTGGCCCGTCCCAGGCCGCCTCCGGCCCGGTGATCGGGCAGGTCCGGCGGCCATGGGGCGGCCTGTGTTATGGCGTGGCCGATGCGGCCGGGCGGAACGAGTGGTTCGTCACGTCATGCCTTGGTCTGCTCCGGTCGCCTGGTGCAGAGGGTCAGTCCCGCTGCCGCCAGCATCAGCCCGGCGGCGATGTGGCAGGCCAGGGCGTAGCTGCCTGTGGCGTCGGCGATGCGCCCGGCCAGAAGCGGCCCGAACACGCCGCCCACGCCCCAGGCCGTGAACAGGAGGCCGTAGTTCAGCCCGAAGCCGCGCGCGCCCCAGTAGTCGGACACAGTGGCCGGAAACAGCGCCAGGCAGGCCCCGTAGCTGAAGCCCACCACCGCGCTGGCCGCGAAGAACCCGGCCTGGCCCTGCACCGTGGGCAGCACCAGCATGGCCGCCGCTTGGGCCAGGCACACCAGCATGAGGGTGCGCATACGGCCCAGCCTGTCGGAGAGCATTCCCGCCAGCAGGCGGCCCAGAGCGTTGAACACGGCCATGGAGGCCACGAAGAGGAAGCCCGTCTGCACCAGCCCGCCGCTTTGCACGGCCACGATGCGCGCCAGATGCCCGATGACCATGAGCCCGGCCAGGGCGGCGAAAGCGTATTCGGCATAGAGCAGGAAGAAGGCGCGGGAGCGCAGCATGGCGCGCCAGTCGCCGCTTGGGGCGGCCGCCCGGGCGGTTTGGCCCGGGGAACGCCCCGCGGGCGGGTTCACGATGCGGCTGGCCAGGGCCAAGGCCGCCACGGTGAAGGCCGCGCCGAGGATCAGGAAGGAGCGGCCGACCCCGTGGCCTTCCAGCAGGTGCCGGGCCAGGGGCGCGATATACACCGGGGCCAGGCCGAACCCGCTGACCACCAGTCCGGTGATGAGCCCCTTTTTCTCCGGCGGAAACCATTTGATGGCCGCTGGCGTGGCCGCCGCATAGCCCAGGCCGAAACCAGACCCGGCCATGAGCCCGAAGCCGAGCAAGAGCGGCCAGAACACCCCCGGCTGCGCCAGCCCGGCCACCATGAGCCCGGCCCCCGTGAGCAGCGCCCCGGCCATGGCCACCGCGCGCGGCCCGAAGCGGTCCTGCATCCGGCCCGCCGGAACCATCACCAGCGCGAACAGGGCGATGGCCAGCATGTACGGCAGGCTGGCCTCGGTCTTGCTGAGGCCCAGCCCGCCCGCGCCCACCGGTTCGGTGAGCGCCTTGGCGAACACGCTCCAGGCGTACAGCACGCCAAGGGCAAGGTTCAGCCCCAGGCCGCAGAACGCCACCGCCCAGCCCCTGCCCGCGTCCATGGACGCAACGGCCGTCGCATCGGCAAGTACGCCAGCAGGCGTGTTTGCGCAGGCCTCCGCCTCGGCCGTGCAGGCGTGGGGGCGCCCACTCCGGTCCGGTTCCTGATACTCCATCACCATGTCCCTCCTCAGCGTGTCGCGTGTCCCGGCGTGTGGGTGCGCCGCGCGGATGCGGAATCCGTCGCGCGGGCTCCGGGGCTCCTACCCCATGCGTGGGGGGGGGTGGCGGGGGAATCGGTGAAAGGCGCGAAATCGGCTGGCGAGCGGCGGGGGCGTGGGGCGGGGGTCAGCCCGCGCCAAGCAGTCGGCGCATCCCTGGCCCGCGTTCGGCCGGGGGCATACGCAACAAGGCCCGCAGCAGGTCCTGGGCAAAGGCGCACAGGGTGTCCGGGGCGATGGTCCCGGCGTGCTCCGGCTCGGCCAGGGCCTCGAACAGCGCGGCCACCTCGCGCGGGGAGCCGTAGGCGGCCTGAAACTCGGACAGGTTTTCGGCGAACATGTCGGCCAGCGCGGCATCGGTCTTTTCCGGCAATGGCGCGGCCCTGGGCCGCAGGGAGCTTGAGGCCAGCACCAGGGCCAGGGCGCTCTCCAGAGTCTTGCGCGCACCGCCGGGGAGCCGCTCCAGGGCATTGCGGGTAAGCGGACCGCCCGTGGCCGACGCCGGGTGCAAAAGCCCCTGGCAGAGCAGGGCGTCGGTCTCCCGCAGGGTGGTGAGACAGTCCAGCAGGGCCTGGGCCAGCCGTGCGGCGGCCTCGTCGGACGCGTTGGGCAGCCGCGCGAAGGACGCGGCCAGGGCCTCGCCCAGGGCCTCGGCGCGCAGGCGCTGCTCCACCTGGGCGGCCTCGTTGTCCGTCGCGGCGGCAAGCGCCTGGACCAGCCGTGCGCGCAGGGCGTCGGCGCGTTCGGGGTCGGCCTGCGCCAAGGCCCGCAGCAGGCCGTCGGTGCGAAACACGTCAGCGGCGCGCGCGGAGGCTTCTGCCCGGCGCGAGGCCGCGATCCGTTCGGCCAACGGTCCGTGGGCCAGGTAGCCCCCGGCCGCGCCCACAAGCAGAAAGGCGGCCACGGCGAGCAGCGCACGCCGCCCCCGCACGAAGCGCGTGCGCCCCCACCAGGCAACGCCCAGTCCGGCCAGGGCCGCAAGAACCGCCAGCCCCGCCCATGGCAGGAACGAGGAACCCATATCCGCCTCCTGTCAATGCTCTTGCCTTATTTCCGCCAGAGAGGGAAGCGCGCGGGTGCCTGCCCGCCAGGGAGGACGGACGCGCACCGCCGTTTGTGCGCAAAATTTACTCACAAGAAAATGCGTGCTCGTGTAACTTTTTTAAAATCACCTGTGATTCTTTGGTGTTCCAAAGTGGCATGGGCCTTGCTTTAAACGGTGCAGGCGCGTTGCTGCGGGTGCCGAACAGGCTCTTGTGCGCACGGATGGTACACTTTTGCCGTAAGGGGCACGCCGGTTTCGACCGGGCCTGTTGCCTGAAAAAAACGGAAGGCGTAACGGGGTGCCCCGCATCAATTTGGCGCTGTGTGAAGCGGCCGTTGGCCGCTGTTTTTATGGGGTGGGGACAGGGTGTTCTCCGGGCCGCCGCGGCGGCGCAAACGTTCAACTGATGATCGACGCCAACCTGGAGTGGGCGGGCTATGCGCAAGAACGCACTCATCGTGCTCATCGTGTTCGCTGTCAATCTGGGCCTGTGGGCCTGGTTCAACCGTCCCGCGGAGCAGCAGCTTGACTTCACCGGACAGGTGAAGGCCGTGTCCTTCAGCCCCTACCGGGCCGACCAGGACCCGCTGGTCAACAAGTTCCCCACCGCCCAGCAGATCGAGGAGGACATCGTCTTCCTCAAGGGCAAGGCCGGGGCCATCCGCACCTACTCCTCCATGGACGGCATGGAGCAGATCCCCGCACTGGCCGACAAGCACGGAATGCCCGTCATCGCGGGCGCCTGGCTGGACAAGCGCATGAAGCGCAACGAGACCGAAATGGCCGGGCTCATCAAGAACCTGCACGAGCACAAGAACGTCACCCGCGCCATCGTGGGCAACGAATCCATCCTGCGCGGGGACTTCAAGCCCGCGGCGCTGGCAGAATACATCCGCCGCGTGAAGGAGGCCGCCCCCCATGTCCAGGTGAGCACCGCCGAGCCCTGGCACGTGTGGATCAACAATCCCGAGCTGGCCGACAGCGTGGACTTCATCGCCATCCACATCCTGCCCTACTGGGAGCGCGTGCCCGAGGAAAAGGCCATAGAGTGGAGTATGCACCGCTACAACCAGGTGGTGAAGCGCTTCCCGAACAAGCACGTGCTTGTGGCCGAAATCGGCTGGCCGTCGAACGGCGAGCGCTGGGGCAAGGCCAAGGCCTCCATCGCCAACGAGGCCAAGTTCCTGCGCCAGTTCATGAACCTCGCCGTGCAACAGAACATCGACTACTGCGTCATGGAGGCCTTCGACCAGCCCTGGAAGCGCCCGCTTGAGGGCGTGGTGGGCGCGCACTGGGGCATTTGGACCGTGGACCGGGAGAACAAGATCCCCCTTGTCGGCCCCATCCTGGAGGACAGCCTCTGGCCCGTGCAGTGGGGCCTTTCCCTGCTCAGCCTCATTCCCATCGGCTTTTTCCTGTACAAGCGCAAGGACCAGCCCTTCCAGGGCAGGCTCTTCTTCTGCCTGCTCATGCAGACCGTGGTCAGCTCCATGGTCTGGATCGTCTTCACGCCCATCACCGTGGAGTTTCTGCCCGCCGAGACCGCTGCCTGGGCCATTCTGCTGCCCATGCAGATCGGTTTGCTCGCCGTGGTGCTCATCAACGGCTTCGAGATGAGCGAGATGCTGTGGCCTGAAGGCCTGAAGCGCCGCTTCTTCCCCCTGCGCCACGACGCCGACGAGGGCCTGCGCAAGGTGTCCATCCACTTGGCCTGCTGCAAGGAGCCGCCGGCCATGGTCGTGGAGACCCTGAACAGCCTGGCCGCCCTGGACTACCCGGACTTCGAGGTGCTGGTGGTGGACAACAACACCCACGACCCCGCCCTGTGGAAGCCCCTTGAGGAGCACTGCGCCAAGCTCGGTCCCCGCTTCCGCTTCTTCCACCTGGAGGAATGGCCGGGCTACAAGGCGGGCGCGCTCAACTTCGCCCTCAAGAACACCGCCCCGGACGCCCGCATCATCGCCGTGGTGGACTCCGACTACCAGGTGAAGCCCGGCTGGCTCCGGTCCCTCACCCCGTACTTCGACAAGCCGGACGTGGCCATCGTGCAGTCGCCCCAGGACCACCGCGCCTGGGAAGGCGAGCCCTACAAGACCGTGTGCGCCTGGGAGTACGACGGCTTCTTCCGCATCGGCATGGTCCACAGGAACGAGCGCAACGCCATCATCCAGCACGGCACCATGACCATGATCCGCAAGGCCGTCATGGACGAGGTGGGCGGCTGGGGCGAGTGGTGCATCTGCGAGGACGCGGAGCTTGGCCTGCGCGTGTTCGAGCGCGGCTACCAGGCCGTGTACGTGCCCGAAAGCTTCGGCCAGGGCCTCACCCCGGACACCTACGCCGGCTTCAAGAGCCAGCGCTTCCGCTGGGCCTACGGCGCGGTGCAGATCCTCAAGCGCCACTGGCGCCAGCTCATGCCCTGGAACAAGACCACCGGCCTGGACAACGGCCAGAAGTACCACTTCCTCGCGGGCTGGCTGCCCTGGTTCGCCGACGCCACCCAGATCGCCGTGCTCGTGGTGAGCCTGGTCTGGAGCCTGGGGATGCTGGCCCTGCCGCGCTACTTCGGCACGCCGCTCAGCATCTTCCTTCTGCCGCCCCTGGGCGCGTTCCTGTTCAAGCTGTTCCACTTCATGTGGCTCTACAAAACCCGCGTGAAATGCGGCCTGTGGGAGCGCATCGGCGCGGCCGTGGCAGGCCTGGCCCTCACCCATACCATCGCCAAGGCCATTTTCCAGGGCCTTACCACCAAGAACAAGCCCTTCCTGCGCACGCCCAAGTGCGAGGAAAGAAGCGCCGTGGTGCGCGGCCTCATGATGGCCCGCGAGGAACTCTTCGTGCTCGCCGCCCTGTGGGTGGCCGCGGGCGGCGTCATCGCCCGCTACGGCACCGAGAACCCGGACATCGTCACCTGGGCCGTGATCCTTGTGGTGCAGAGCGCGCCCTACCTGGCCGCCCTGTGTCTGTCGCTTTTGTCCGTCATGCCCAACCTCATCCCGGCCATTGCCCGCAAGGCCGCGCCCCAGTGCGGGTGCGAGCTGGCTCCGGCAGCGGCGCAGGCAGCGGGGCTGGCCTCCATCGCCAAGGACCGCGTCAAGAACTGATTCCGGTATCCTCATTCGCAAACACAACACGGGCCAGGGGCGCAACGCCTCTGGCCCGTGTTGTGTTGTGTTTGCACTCCGTGCAAGTGGGCAGTTACCCCTCCCCGGGTTGCGCGCCCCTGTATTCATTTTTTATACATCCCTCTTAAGAGAAGGCGGCATTTCGCCGAATCTGTATTGACAAAGGCTGCAATTTGTAGTCATTACGTTGCTGATATACGTAGTTTTTTTTGCGGTAAAGGCCCCCCCTCTACAACGCTCTACCCCCCATGGAGACGGCAATGAGCAAGCTCAAGACCATGACGAAACTGGTTGGACTCGCATGTATCCTCTCGTTCATGACGGCGGCCCTTGCGCTTTATGCCCTAAGCGGCCTGGGTAAGTTGGCCGATGACGTGGATTTACTGTACTCGAAGGATCTCAAGGGCCTGGACTTGGCCCGCGATATTAATATCAGGGCCTTGCGCCTCATCCGCGACGAAAAGAATCTGATCATCGCCGACAATCAGGAGGATCTGGCCAAGGCCCTGGCTTCCGCAGAGCCCCAGGCCGCCGCCCTCAAGAAGAACCTGGAAGAGATCGACGGCTTTTTCTATCTGCCCGAGGGCAAGGCCCGCCTGATGAAGGCGAAGGCTGCCGTTGAGGACTGGTACAGCGCCCACAATGAGGTCATGAAGTTGGGCAACACCACTGACGCGGCCCAGAGCAGGAAGGCCCAGGAGCTCTCCAACGGCGAGGCCCGTGTCAAGGCGGCAGTGGTGACGAAGCTGCTGGACGATCTGGTGGAGTCGAAGGCCGCCACGGCGAAGTGGACCGCCGAAGAAAGCGCCACGGCGTACGCCAATACGCGGACGGTGGCCATCATCGCCACGCTGGTCTCGATTCTTTTGGGCGTGGGCATAGGTGTTGTCGTTGCGCGCGACACCCTGAAGCAGCTCGGTGACGAGCCCGGCTCCATCTCCACGCTCGCGCTCCGCATCGCCGGGGGCGACCTGGGGGTGCAGTTCGACCCCGGACGGGCGGAAATCGGCGTGTTCGGCGCCATGAAGCAGATGGTCGCCACCCTTAAAGGTAAAATCGCCGAGGCTGAGCAGAAGAGCGCTGAGGCCGCCGAACAGGCCAGACTCGCGGCCATCGCCACTGATGAGGCCCACGAGGCAAAGGCCAAGGCCGAGCGGGCCAAGGCCGAGGGGATGCTCCAGGCCGCCCGGCAGCTTGAGGGCGTAGTCGAGGTGGTGACCTCCGCTTCCGAGGAGCTCTCCGCCCAGATCGAACAATCCAGCCGAGGAGCCGAGGAGCAATCCCAGCGCGTTTCCGAGACCGCCACCGCCATGGAAGAAATGAACGCCACAGTGCTTGAGGTGGCCAAGAACGCCCAGCAGGCGGCGGAGACATCCGACTCGGCGCGCAAGCAGGCGCAGGAAGGGTCCTCCATCGTGGGCAACGTGGTCAGGGGCATCGGCGAGGTGCGCGACCAGTCCCACGCGCTGAAGGCTGATATGGCCAATCTCGGCAAGCAGGCCGAGGCCATCGGGCAGATCATGAACGTCATCTCCGACATCGCCGATCAGACCAACCTGCTTGCGCTCAATGCCGCGATCGAGGCGGCCCGGGCGGGCGACGCGGGCCGAGGCTTCGCCGTGGTGGCCGACGAGGTGCGCAAGCTGGCGGAAAAGACCATGACTGCGACCAAGGAAGTTGGGGAAGCCATCCGCGGCATCCAGGACGGCACCCGCAAGAACATGGAGAACGTTGATCGCTCCGCCGCCACCATAGAGCAGGCCACCGAACTCGCCAGCAGCTCCGGCCAGTCGTTGAAGCAGATTGTGGCCTTGGTGGACAACTCCAGCGACCAGGTGCGCTCCATCGCCACGGCCAGCGAGCAGCAGTCCGCCGCAAGCGAGGAGATCAACCGCAGCGTGGAGCAGGTGGCGACCATCAGCGCGGAGACCGCCCAGGCTATGGGTCAGGCCAACCAGGCAGTGAGCGAGCTGGCCAGGCAGGCCCAGGTGCTGCAGACCCTCATCAACGACATGAAGGCCCAGGGCGCGGCGGCCTAAAGCGGAGGTGCGATATGGAAGAAAAGACCCAAGGTTTCGGGGAAACGCTCCTGCAACTCGTCACGTTCAATATCGGGGACGAGGAGTTCGGCGTCGACATCCTGCGCGTGCAGGAGATCATTCGCTCCATGGATATCACCCGAGTCCCCCAGTCGCCGGCGTTCGTGGACGGGGTCATCAACCTGCGGGGCAAGGTCATTCCCATCATCAGCCTCAGGCGGCGTTTCGGTGTGGATGTCAAAGCCGTGGACAAGCAGACCCGGATTATTGTCGTCGAAATCGTCGGCATGGTGGTGGGCTTCGTGGTGGATGGCGTGTCCGAGGTGCTGCGCATCGACGCCGCCACCGTGGAACCGCCCCCGGCCATCGTGTCGGGCGTTGATGCGGAATACATCAAAGGCGTCGGCAAGCTGGACGACAGGCTGCTTATCCTGCTTGATCTGAACACGCTGCTGTCCGAAGAGGAGCACGGCAGCCTCGGGGCGTCCTGCCAGGCTGCGGCATAGGCGGACCAAGGACGCCGGGACAAAGCCGCCATCGCCAAGGACCGCGTCAAGAACTGATTCCGGTATCCTCATTCGCAACACAACACGGGCCAGGGGCGCAACGCCTCTGGCCCGTTTGCCGTGCCTCGCCCCGCGGCCTAGGGCAGGGCCCTTGCCTGCCGCGGTGCGCCCGGCGCGCAGGGGGTGCGCAGGCGCAGATCCTCCCCCGCGCCAAGAAGCAGGTATTGGGCGGCCTCGCACACGTGGGAGAAGGGGCCTTTTTCCGGCGAATCCTCGTAGCGTTCCTGTCCGGAGACCGCCAGGCGGCGGTAGCGCCAGGCCCCGGCCATGCCCTTGGCGAGCGTGGAACAGCGCGGGGAGAGCGTCAATCCGGGCAGGCCGTCGATGCGGCGCGAAAGCGCGGCGGCCACAACCTCCCGGCGCAGCACGGGGTCGTTGGTGTGCGTCGGCCTGGCGGCAAGGCCGCTGGCGCGCAGGATGTCGTAGGGCGTGCGCTCGTCGGTCTGCGCGCGGGCCATGCCCGCCGGGTCGCCCCATATCTCCGTTGCCAGGCCGGGGTAGCGTGTGCGCAGCAGGTCCAGCAACAGCGCGGCGAAACGGGCGACGCCCATGTTCCGCGTCACCAGTTCGTCCAGGTAGCGCCAGCGGCCGTCGGGCAGGCGCTGGGCCAGGGCGGCGGCCGGGGTCAGGCCGAAGTCCAGGCCGATGAAGAGCGTGAGGCCGGGTGCGGGGTCCAGGACGCGGCGGGCCACGTGCACGGCGTCGTCGAATTCCGGGTACACGGGCATCCCGTCCTCCGCCGAGCCGTAGCGGCCGCAGTAGTACACGCGCACGTGCCGGGGATGCTTGCCCTTCATGCGGCGCAGATAGAAGTCTTTGGGCAGGTGGTCCAGGTTTTCCGCCAGCGGGTTGGGCAGAAAGCGTCCGTTTCGTTCCACGAGGCCGCCGGGCTGGGCGAAGAAGTCCCAGCTGTCGGGGCGCTCCTCCTCGGCCAGGCGGCGCCACCAGTGGTCCGTGTCCGGCGGGTTGGTGTCCAGGATGACGCCCGCCCAGGAGCAGCCGCCCTCGCGGCCGGAGGGAAAACGCTCCACCCGGTCCCCCAGGGCTTCGACGAGGGTGAGGGGCAGCTCCCTCGCCTCGTTGACCCAGGCCCCGGTGAGCTCCAGGGACAGCAGCTTCTTCACGTCGCGCGGCTTGTCCAGGGCGCGGAAGAGGATTTCGGTCCGCAGCCGGGTGCCGTCGGTAAGGGGCAGGTCCAGGCGGTGGGCCATGTCCGAGTGCCCGAACGGTCCGAAGCCGTCTTCCGGAAACCAGGACAGCCAGGTCTTGAGGGTGGTGTCCTTGAGCTCGCGGTAGGTGTTGCGCACAATGGCGAAGCGGGTGCGGCGAAAGCCCGCCGAGTCCGGAGCCTGGGCCACTGCCTTGGCCATCAATTCCACCGAGCAGGCCGAGGACTTGCCCGAGCCCACGGGGCCCATGAGGCCCCGGAACAGCGCGCGGGAGGCCATGAACCGGGCGATTGTGGGCGGCGGCGCGTAACGCAGCCGCAACTGCGGGGGGAGGATGTCGTTCATGGCCGGGAGTGTAGCACGGGCTGCGGCGCGGGGATGAAATGACCCGTCCATTGGCCGCCAAAAGGACGGGATTTGCCGGTTGACACGCTGCGCCGGGGCGCCAGGGTCGCGGCTGACAAGCGCCCGGCCATGGGCTATGGTGCGCGCCGGAGGTGGGAGCATTGAGCACGGCCCTGAAGCGCATCGCCATGAGCGTGCAGCCCTCGCTGCGCGGGCGCGTGTTCGCGCTGCTCGTCGGTCTTACCCTGTGCGCCTGCGCGGGGGCCACGGCCACCTACTGGCTGGCCCAGCACTATCTTTACGCCACGGACGTGCTGCGCCAGGTGAACCTGCGGCAGCAGGTGGCGGCCCTGTCGCTGTCGGAACAGCTTTCCGGCCTGGAGGCCGACGCCCTGGCCGCTCGGCAATCCGACGCCCGCCGGACGGAGTTCGCCGCCCGTGAAACCGCCATCGCCAAGGACGTGCAGCTGCTGCGCGCCAGCGAACCGCTGGAGGCCGGGCTGGAGATCATTGACCGCATGGACGAGGGGGTTCGGCTGCAGTCCGCGGCCCTGCGCGAGCTTGTGGACAGCCAGCCCGGAGAGGGGGCCTTCCTGGTGGCCATTGCGGCCCGGCACAGGCAGACCGCCCAGGACGCGGCGCGCGAATTGTTCGACCTGCACACCCGCGACGCGGATATTGGCGTTTCGGCCATGCGCTCGCTGGCCCGCACGGCGACGACGGCCTCGCTGTTCGTCATACCGGCCGGGGCGGTGCTGGGGATCCTGCTCGGCTGGGTGCTGCTCCGGCAGGTGCTCGGCCCCATCCGCCAGTTGGTGCTGGGCGCGGCCCTTGGCCCCGCACACGCCCACGCGGCCCCCGGCCAGTCCGAACCGTCGGCCGAGCCGGAGGCCCTCCCCCCCGGCCAGTCCGACGAGGTGCGCGCCGTGGGCGAGCTGGTGACCGGCCTCTTGCGCGACGTGGACGAGACCCAGGCCCTGCTCAAGGAATCGCGCGAGCACTTGATGCAGGCCGAGAAGCTGGCCCTGGTGGGCAGGCTGGCGGCCGGTGTGGCCCACAGCGTGCGCAACCCGCTCACCAGCGTCAAGATGCGGCTGTTCTCCCTGGAACGTGGCCTGGACCTCACCCCCGGGCAGAAGGAGGACTTCGAGGTCATCAGCGAGGAGATCCGCCATCTGGACACCATTGTGCGGAACTTCCTGGAGTTTTCGCGTCCGCCCAAGCCCAAGCTCCAGCACATGAGCCCCTCGGACGTGGTGGACATGACGCTGGTGCTCTTGAAGCACCGCCTGGAGACCTACGGCGTGGACGTGCGTCTGAGGCGCGAGCAGCCGCTGCCCGCCCTGGACCTGGATCCGGAGCAGCTCAAGGAGGTGCTGGTGAACCTGGTGCTCAACGCCTGCGACGCCATGGGCGAGAACGGGCGCATCGAGATTTTCGAGCACACGGGCTTCATGGACCCGCTTGGGCGGGTGGCCGTCATCCAGCTTACGGATTCCGGTCCCGGCATCGGTCCGGAGCTGGCGGAGCGCGTGTTTCAGCCCTTTTTCAGCACCAAGGAGGAGGGCACGGGCCTGGGGTTGGCCATCGCCACGCGCATCATGGAGGAGCACGGCGGCTACCTCCACCTGAAGCCTTCCGAGCGCGGCCAGGGCGCGTGCTTCGTCCTGGTGCTGCCCATGCGGGAAAAGGTCTGGCTCAGGTCCTGACCGGCCTCGCCGGGGGGCTTTGAAGCCGCCGCCACGTGAAACCATCGCCGCCGACCGCGGGGAGACGCCATGGCCCAGATCCTGATTGTGGACGACGACGCCCAGCTGCGCCAGAGCTTCGGCAAGATTCTGGAGGGCGAGGGCTTCGAGGTGCGCGCCGCGCCCAGCGGCGAGGCCGGGGTGGACGAAGTGGCCGCCAACCCGCCCGACCTCGTGGTCATGGACGTGCGGATGCCGGGCATGACCGGCATTGAGGCCATGCAGCACATGCGCGCGTCCTGCCCCGGCCTGCCGGTGATCATCATGACCGCCTACGGCGGCACCGAGACCGCCATCGAGGCCACCAAGCTCGGGGCCTTCGACTACATCCTCAAGCCCTTCGACATCCCGGACATCCTCCGGCTCATCGGGCAGGCGCTGAACGCCGGGCGGCTGGCGCGCGCGCGGGTGGCCATAGGGCCGGACGAGGACGGGGACGACGCAAAGGACGACGCGCTGGTGGGGCAAAGCCGCGCCATGCAGGAGGTGTTCAAGGCCATCGGCCGCGCGGCGCCCACGGATGCGCTGGTGCTGGTGCGCGGGGAATCGGGCACGGGCAAGGAGCTGGTGGCCCGCGCGCTCTGGCAGCACAGCGCGCGGGCGGACAAGCCTTTTGTGGTCATCAACTGCGTGGCCATCCCGGAAACCCTGCTTGAAAGCGAGCTTTTCGGCTACGAGAAGGGCGCGTTCACGGGGGCGGGCTCGCGCCGGGTGGGCAAGATCGAACAGGCCCAGCGCGGCACGGTGTTTCTCGACGAGATCGGCGACATGCCCATGAACGTGCAGGCCAAGATGCTGCGCCTGTTGCAGGAAAAGCAGATCGAGCGTCTGGGCGGGCGGGAGACCATTCCCGTGGACGTGCGCATCATCGCCGCCACCAACCGCGACCTGGAGGCCGCCGTGGCCGAGGGCAGGCTGCGCGAGGACCTGTACTACCGGCTCAAGGTGGTGTCCGTGATGCTGCCCCCCCTGCGCGAGCGCACGGGCGATGTGCCGCGCCTGGCCGCGCACTTCCTCTCCCGCCTCTCGCGCGAGATGGACATGCCGAACCCCGGCCTGACCCCGGAGGCCCTGGACGTGCTCTCCGCGCACAGCTGGCCGGGCAACGTGCGCGAGCTGGGCAACGCCGTGCAGAAGGCGCTCATTTTTTCGCGCGGGTGCCCCATAGGGCAGGAGGAAATGCTCCAGGCCATCGGCTCCGGCGCCGCGGCCGTGGCCCCGGAGCGCGGGGACGACCCCCTGCGCGCCTTCATCCGCCGCGCGCTCATGGACAGGGCGGGCGAGAACGCCTTCGAGCACGTGCTCGACGCCGTGGGCCGAAGCGCCATCGCCGAGGCCCTGGAGCTGACCGGCGGCAACCGCACCCGCGCGGCCAAGTTGCTGGGGCTCTCCCGGCCCACGCTCATCGCCAAGATCGAAAAATACGGGCTCAAGGTCGTGACCCAGGTGCGGCGGTAGCGCCGCAACGCCGCGCCCTGCCCTCTTGAACAAGGGTGGGGGATGTGCGTACAAGGGCCGTGGGCTGGGTAACCTGCTCCGTTTCCGGACCAGGGGTGGCCGGAGCGGACCCGCGAGGCGGAAAGAAGGCACATGTCCCGGAAAAAGCTTCTCATCTACGTTGTCGCCGCCCTGGTTGCGGCGGGCGCGGGCTGGTATCTTGTGCACAAGAGCCGCGCCGCCGGGCAGACCAAGGTGCTGGCCACTGCGCACGTGGGCCGCGAGACCGTGAGCCGCGTGCTGGAGGCCACGGGCATCATCAAGGCCCAGGTGGGCGCCAGCGTCAAGATCGGCGCGCGCGCCACGGGAACCATCTCCCGCGTGTACGTGCGCGTGGGCGACGCGGTCAAAAAGGGCCAGGTGGTGGCCGAGATCGACGCCCGCGAGCTGACCGCCCAGCGCGAGGAGGCCGAGGCCCGGCTCAAGCTGGCCGAGGCCAAGGCGAAGTTCACGGGCATCACCCTGCCCCGGCACCAGACCCTCACCCAGCAAGGCCTGCAAGCCCAGAGCGTGCTGGACGAGAGCGAGCAGAACCACCGCGTCGCCAGGGCCGAGGCCGCCGCCGCGCGCGCCGCCCTGCGCACCCTGGACGTGCGCATCTCCTACACCAAGATCGTCAGCCCCATCGACGGTGTGGTCTCCCAGGTCACGGCCCAGGAGGGCGAGACCATCGTGGCCGGGCTGCAGGTGGCCAACCTCGTCACCGTGCTCGACCCCACGCGTCTGGAAATGTGGATCTACGTGGACGAGACCGACGTGGGCCGCGTGCGGCCGGGACTGCCCGTGGAGTTTCGCGTGGACTCGCAGCCGGACAAGGCCTTCACCGGCGCCGTGGACCGCGTGTACCCGGAGCCGGAGATCCGCGACAACATCGTGTACTACAAGGCCCTGGTCACCGTGGACCGCGACCACGCCCTGTCGCTTCGGCCGGAGATGACCACCCAGTGCAGCATCGTGGTGGACACGCGCGAGAACGTGCTCGCCGTGCCCAACCAGGCCCTCAAGTGGGTGGCGGGCAAGCAGACCGTGTTCGTGGTGGACAAGGCCCGGCCCGAGGGCGTGCGCCGCGTGGAGCCCAAGCTGGGCCTGCCCGGTCTGGAGAAGAGCGAGGTGCTTGAAGGCCTTGCCGAAGGCGACGAGGTGGCCACGCAGATTGTGTTGGCCGGGCAGGACAAACCCGCCGAGGCCAAGAAGGCCGCCGATAAGAACGGCGACGGGAAGGCCCGCTAGATGGCCCCTGCCGGGTCTTCCGCCCTTGCCACGGGCCAGCCCGTCGTGGAGCTTTCCGGCATCCGCAAGGTGTTCCGGCAGGTGCTTGCGCCAGAGGCCCGGCCCGGCCTTTTTGCCCGCCTTTGGGGCCGCGCCGCGGGCGGCAGGGACCGGCCGGACGCTCCGGCCGCCGCCGCGCCCGATGTGGCCCAGAACGCCGAGGCCGGAGTGGAGGTGCTCTCCGGCATCGACCTCACCATCCGCGCGGGGGAGTTCGTGGCCCTGCAAGGCACGTCCGGTTCGGGCAAGAGCACGCTTTTGCACCTCATGGGCCTGCTGGATTCGCCCACGTCGGGAACCTACCGCCTGCTGGGGCGCGATGTGTCCCACCTGGCGGACGATGAGCTGTCGCGCCTGCGCAACACCGTGCTCGGCTTCGTGTTCCAGAGCTTCTACCTGGTGCCCTACGCCACGGCCCTGGAGAACGTCATGTTGCCGGGCATGTATTCCGGCCTCTCCCAGGGCGAGCTGCGCTCCCGCGGCCTGGAGCTGCTTGACCGCGTGGGCCTGGCCGACCGTGTGAACTTCAAGCCGGCCAATCTCTCGGGCGGGCAGCAGCAGCGCGTGGCCATGGCGCGCGCCTTGCTCAACAGGCCCCGCCTCATCCTGGCCGACGAGCCCACCGGGCAGTTGGACAGCGCCACCAGCGCCGACATCATGCGCCTGTTCGCCCAGGTGAACGCCACCGGCACCAGCATTGTGCTGGTGACCCACGACGAGGACGTGGCCGCCCAGGCCGGGCGGCTCATCCGCATTGCCGACGGCCGCCTGGTGTCCGACTCCGGCCCTGGCGCGCCTTCGGTTCCGGCCCCGGCGTGAGGCCCGGCGTGCGCTCCTGCCTGAAGGCGCCGGACCAGGAGGGCGGCGGCGGGTGCATCCTGGCCCGCTTTCCCCACCCGGAGCCCCAGCGTCCGCCGAAAAAGGCGCGGCCGCCCGTGCTGCCCGTGTTCCTGCCCTTCGCCGGGTGCCCGGGCCGCTGCGTATTCTGCAACCAGACCGCGCAGACCGGCCAGGCCCCGCGGCCCCTGGACGCGGCCCTGCGCGACCTCGAAGAGGCCCTTTCCCGCCCCGGCCCGCCCGTGGAGCTGGCATTCTACGGCGGCACCTTCACCGCCCTGCCTGAACCGTGGCCCAGGCGCTTTTTGGAGTGCGCCGGGCGGCATCTCGCCACGGGCCGCGTGGCGCGGGTGCGCTGCTCCACCCGTCCGGACGCCGTGGGAGCCGTCACGTTGGCGCAATTGCGGGATTTGGGGCTGTCTTTGGTGGAGTTGGGCGTGCAAAGTTTTGACGACGCGGCCCTTGCGGCCAGCCGACGCGGCTACGATGGGGCCGCGGCTCTGCGCGGCTGCGAGGCTGTGCTCGCCGCCGGGCTTGCCCTTGGCGTGCAGCTGATGCCGGGAATGCCCGGCCAGAGGCCGGAAGCCTTTGCCGCGGACGCGGCGCGCGCTGCCGCGCTGGCCCCGGAGCTGTGCCGTCTGTACCCCTGTCTGGTGCTGGAGGGCACGGAACTGGCCGCGCTGTGGCGCGCCGGGGCCTATGCCCCCTGGCCGCTGGACCGGACCGTGGACGCCCTGGCCGGGGCGCTGGCCGTGTTGTGGCGCGCCGGGGTTCCTGCGGCGCGGGTGGGCCTGGCCGAGGAGCCGGGGCTCCCGGTGCTGGCCGGGCCCAGGCATCCGGCCCTGGGACAGCTGGCGCGCAGCAAGGCCCTTCTGCTCCATGTGCGGGAGCGCCTGGCCGGGCTCTGCGTTCCGGCTCGGACCCTGTGCGCGCCGCGCCGCCTGCAGGGCGAGGTCTTGGGCCACAAGAACGCCCTCGCCGCCGAGTACGCGGCCCTTGGCCTCGACGTGCGCCTGTGGGACGCCGCCGAGCTCGCTCTGCTTGGGCCTGACGCCCCCCTTGCCTGACCCGCCGGGATCCCCCTTGCTCCGGGGCTTTGCGCCGGGGGCGAAATCTGGTAGCGTGCCGCAGCTTTTCGAAGGGGAACACATGAAAGCCAAGCAATATCTCGAAGATGCCCTGCGCGCCGCGCTTACCCGCATGGAACTGCCCTGGCCGGACAAGCTGCTCATCGAGCCCCCGCGCGAGCGCAAGTTCGGCGACTATTCCGCCAACGCCGCCATGCTGCTGGCCGCTGCCGCCAAAAAGAAGCCCCGCGACATCGCCGAGGCCCTGGCCGCGGAACTGCGCGCCGCCGATGCGGACGCCTGTTTCGCACGCATCGAGGTGGCCGGGCCGGGCTTTTTGAACGTCACCTTTGCGCCGGGCTTTTGGCGCACCATTCTGGCCGATGTGCGCGCCGCAGGGCCCGCCTACGGCCAGTCGAACCTGGGCGGCGGCAAGAAGGTGCAGGTGGAATACGTCTCCGCCAACCCCACCGGGCCCCTGCACATCGGCCATGGGCGCGGCGCGGCCTTGGGCGACAGCCTGGCCCGCCTGCTCAGAAAGACCGGGCACCAGGTGTCCTGCGAATACTACATCAATGACGCCGGACGGCAGATGCGCATCCTGGGCGACTCCGTGTGGCTGCGTCTGCGCCAGATAGCCGATCCGTCCATCCCCGACCTGGAGGACTTCTACCGGGGCGACTACATCCGCGACATCGCCGTGCGCGTGCGCCGTGAGAACCCCGGCATCCTCTCCATGCCGGAGAAGGACGCCGTGGACATTTGCTTCCGCGCGGCCGTGGACGAGATTCTGGCCGGAATCAAGAAGGACCTGGCCGACTTCCGCGTGGGGCACGACGTGTGGTTTTCCGAAAAGAGCCTGGTGGACGCCGGGCCCGACGGCGGGCCGAGCAAGGTGGGCGAAGCCTTCGCCGACCTGGCCGCGCGCGGGCTGACCTACGAGAGCGACGGCGCCCTCTGGTTCCGCACCACGGACTTCGGCGACGACAAGGACCGCGTGCTCCGCAAGTCCAGCGGCGAGCTTACCTACTTCGCCTCGGACATCGCCTACCACCATGACAAGTTCAGGCGCGGCTTCGACCGGCTCATCGACATCTGGGGAGCCGACCACCACGGCTACGTGCCGCGGATGCAGGGCGCGGTGACGGCCCTGGGCCGCCAGGGCGCCCTCACCGTGATCCTTGTGCAGTTGGTGAGCCTTTTGAGGGACGGCGAGCAGGTGGCCATGAGCACCCGCGCCGGGCAGTTCGAGACCCTGGCCGACGTGGTGGCCTATGTGGGGGCCGATGCCGCGCGCTTCCTGTTCCTCTCGCGCAAGAGCGATTCGCCCTTGGAGTTCGACCTGGAGCTGGTGCGCAAAAAGAGCATGGACAACCCCGTCTATTATGTGCAGTACGCCCACGCCCGCGTGCACTCCATGCTGGCCAAGGGGCGGGAGGCGGGCATTGTCCCGGCAGCGCCCGGCGAGGAGCGCCTTGCCGCCCTGGACACCGAGGAGGATCTGCAGCTGCTGCGCCTCATGGAGCGTTTCCCCGACGTGGTGGCCCACGCGGCCGAGAACCTGGCCCCCCACGCCGTAAGCGCCTATCTCTCGGAGCTGGCGTCCGCGCTGCATAAGTATTATACGCAGCACCACGTGCTTTCCGCCGGGCCGGATGTGGCCGCCGCGAGGCTCCTGCTGCTTTCCTGCGTGGCGGAGACCCTGGCGGCGGGTCTCGACCTGCTGGGCGTGAGCGCGCCGGAGCGCATGGACCAGGCGGGCGTTGACGAGACCGCCCAGTAGGCGGCGCGTCCAGTCCAGCCCGCAAGGAGACCGGCATGAATGCGCCCATACGCCTGAAGGATCCCAGCGTTTCCGGAAAGCAATACACCATCAGCATGGGGTTTGGCGGGTTCGCCGCCCTGGTGGCCTGTCTGGCCCTGGCCCTGAGCCTTTTCTTCGTGCTTGGGGTGCTGGTGGGCCGGGGCCACAAGCCCGAGACTGCCGTGCCCGTCGTGGCGGACATCATGCCACGAGAGGTCCCGGCCACCGTGCCCGCCCCGCCGCAGGAGGTGCTGAAGGCGGAGGAGCTTTCCTATACCCAGCACCTTGGCCAGGCCCACGACGGCCCCGCCCCCAGCAGGCCGATCGATGCGGAGCGTCCACGGCCGCCGGTCAAGCCTGCGGCCAAGCCCCAGGCCAAAGCCGACGCCAAGCCCCAGGCCAAAGCCGACGCCAAGCCCCAGGCCAGCAAGCCGGATGCGCCGCCCCCGGCCAAGGCCTTGGCCGATGCGTCCGCGCGCAAGCCGACGGACAGCAAGGTGGACAGGCTGGCCGACGCCGTTGTGTCCAAGGCCCAAGGCAAGAAAACGTCCCCCCCGCCGAAGCCCGACGCCGACACCCGCCGCTACGACTACGCCTACCAGACCGCGACTTTCCCCGATGCCGACTCCGCCCGCGCGCACCTCAAGCGCATCAAGGCCCTTGGCATTAAGGGCGATGTGGAATCCGGCCAGACCGACGGCAAGGACTGGCACCGCGTGGTGGTGTTCTTCCAAGGCACCCCCACCGATACCCGCGCCTTGAAGGCCAAGCTCGCCACCATCGGCGTGCAGAAGCTCGTCATGCGCTCCAAGGTCGCCGCCGAGTAGCGCCCTACAGGCGTGGCAAGATGGCTGGAGGCGGCCCGGATGTTCGTCGTCCGGGCCGCCTCTGCGTGAGGAGGGTGGAATGAGGCTGTGGTCTGTGGAGTGTGGAGGTGGGCGGAGATATGTGTCGCCGCGGGCCTAGGCCGTCGCGGCGAGATTCCTTCTTTCCAGAACGGCCCGCGCGGCCTTGGGCCCGGCCCACAAGGGGCTTGGCGGGGCCTTGCGCAGCAGGCCGTGGAGTTCGCGGCGCACGGAGAGTAGGTCGCGCACCACGCAGGGATCGAAATGCGAGCCGGAGCACCGCTCCACCTCCGCCAGGGCCTCGTCCAGGCTCAGGCTGCGGCGGTAGGGGCGCTCCTCGGTCATGGCCGAAAGCGCATCGGCCACGGCGACGATGCGCGCGCCAAGCGGAATGTCGCGACCGCCGATGCCGTAGGGGTAGCCCAGGCCGTCCCAGCGCTCATGGTGGGCAAGCACGATCTCGCACACGCCGGGCTTGCCCCGAAACACCCTCACCGGCCGCAAAATGTCCGCGCCGATCTTGGGGTGCCTGCGCATGATCTCCCACTCCAGAGAGGTGAGGGGACCTGGTTTCTGCAAAATGCTGTCCGGGATGCCGATCTTGCCCACATCGTGCAGGTGGCCGGCCATGTGCACCACATCGGCCTGCAACGCGGTCAAGCCGTGGGCCTGGGCCAGCAGGCTGCACACGTCGGCGACCACGGTGGAGTGCTCGAAGAGTCGGCAGTCGCGGGCGTCCACGGCGCGTCCAAGGCTCTCGGCCAGTTCGTGGGCCGTGCCCACGGCGCATGAGGACATGCCGCCGCATGTGCAGGAGCCGCCGCATGTGCACAAGCCGTCCGGGGAATCGCAGCCCTTCTGGCCGGTGGCCTCGCTGTGCCCGGTTGTCCCCTGGGCGGTGAGGCTCCATGCGTCTGCGCTTTCCCTGAACATGCCGCTCTCCTTTTCCGTTGCTGATCCCGTTGCGCAGTTCGTGTATGCTCTTATTGAAATTGAATGTCAACATCAAAATTGCCGCTTCCCGAATTTTTCCGTCTTTCAAAAAAATGCCCCGCCGATGGGCTCGGCGGGGCATGAAAGCCGGGAAGGGGCGGGGCTGGTTTACGCCGGGTCGCTAAGCTCGCGGATCCAGCGCTCCAAAGGCGCCTCCACAAGCCCGCGTATTTCCGCGAGGCGCTGGGCGCTTTCGGCTTCGAACCGCAGCACCAGCGCGGGCTGGGTGTTGGAGGCCCGCACCAGGGCCCAGCCGTCCGGAAACACCAGGCGCGCGCCATCGTCGCCTTCCAGGGTGTAGGTCTTGGCGAACTCCTGGCGGGCGCGCTCGGCCACGGCGAATTTCACCTGGTCCGGGCAGTCCACGCGCAGCTCCGGGGTCACGAAGGTTTGTGGCCAGTCATCCAGCAGGCGCGACACCGGCGCGGCCTCGCGGGAAACGATCTCCACCAGCCGCAGGGCCGCGTACGGCGCGTCGTCGAAGCCGTAGTAGCGGTCGGCGAAGAACATGTGTCCGCTCATTTCTCCGGCCAGGGCCGCTCCCTCGGAGAGCAGGCGATCCTTGATCAGCGAATGCCCGGTGGCCGACATGATGGGCCGGCCGCCGTGCCGGGCGATGTCCTGGAAGAGCAGGTGCGAGCACTTCACATCCCCGATGACCGCGGCGCCGGGCTTTTCGGCCAGCACCTGCCGGGCGAACACGGCCAGCAGCCGGTCCCCGTGGATCACCTGCGCGCGTTCGTCCACAACGCCGATGCGGTCGCCGTCCCCGTCGAGCCCGATGCCGAGCTCGGCCCCGCACTCCAGCACCTTGGCCTTGAGCGCTACAAGATTCTTTTCCTCGACAGGGTCGGGGTGGTGGTTGGGGAAGCGGCCGTCCGGCTCGCAAAACAGTTCCACCACCTCGGCCCCGGCGCTGCGCAGCAGGTCGCGGGCCACAAGCCCGGCCGCGCCGTTGCCTCCGTCCAGCACCACTTTTACCGGCCGCGACAGCTTCACCAGCGCGGAAACGGTTCCCAGATAGCTTGGCACGATGTCGTGCTGGCAGGCCACGCCGTTGCCTTGCGGAAAGGCGTTCTGCTCCATGAGCCGGGCCAGTTGTTGTATTTCGTTGGAGTGGATGGTGCTTCTGCCCGCCCAGACCTTGAACCCGTTGTACTCCGAAGGGTTGTGGCTGGCCGTGATCATGACCCCGGCCTGATAGCCCAGGTGGCGGATGGCGAAGTAGCACACCGGCGTGGGCACCATGTCCAGGAACAGCACGTCCACGCCCGTGGCGCACAGGCCGCGCACCATGCGCTCCTGGAAGCCCGCGGAGGTGAGGCGGCAGTCGTGCCCCACCACGGCCCGCGAAAACCCGCGCGAGAGGAAGTACGCCCCGCAGGCCCGGCCCAGGCGCTCCACCCAGTCGGCGTCAAAGTCGCGGCCAACGATGCCGCGGATATCGTATGCCCGAAAAATGCGTGCTGTGGCGCTGTCCATGTCTCTCCCGGCCGCGCTGCCTGCGCGTGGATTTAGCCCGTCCCCGTTCGCGCCGGGGGCAGGGGCCGTTGCACGGCCTGTAGCACAACGCGGAGCGGCAGGGAAGCGGTTGTTGTCCACGGCGGGCCTCTGCAGTGGAGCGGGATGCCTCCCCTGGGAAACGCTGTTTAAAAATGTACTGGTGAAGCACATTCCGGCATGCGTTGAATGCATACGGATTCTACTTAATTTTGCAAACAACATATTGACAGCAGCACTGCTCATACTATTATTTTATATGCGACACAAACTGGAATTGTGTAACACGTTCTCCGTGCCGTCTGTTGCGAAAGTTCCTCTCCCCCCGTACCCCCCACCTGTATTTATGCTTGACGGCAGCGTTCCACCGAAACTATAGTACCGTTATAGAATAGCGTGGGCTAAATTTGACAGAAAGAGATTTGCAATTCTCTTTTAGTCGATACAGAAAGATACATACGGAGGATTCCCTTGGCAAAGCTCAAGAAAAAATGCGACGAGCGCCTCGAACGCTGGTTCGAGGAGGCCATGGAGCGCATCAAGAAGGCCACTGGAGCCCGCACGCAAGTCCAGCTGGCGGAGGTCCTGGAGGTCCGGCAGTCCAGCATATCCGACGCGAAGCGCCGGTGTTCCGTGCCGTCTGATTGGTTTTTGAAGCTGTACCGCAGCCACGGCCTGAACCCGAACTGGCTCTCCGACGGTCAGGAACCCGTGTACCTGAACGCCAGCCGGGGCGGCGTTCCGGCGGAGAACCTGCTGCGCGAGACCCCTGCCGCCTACGGCCGCGCCAACGCCCGCAGCCGCGTGGTGCAGGTGAACAGCATGGCCGGGGCCGATGGGGCCGCCGCTTCGTGGACCCCGCAGCCCGTGGAAGACCTGTGCATCCCCGAGTCGTTCCACAGGCCGGAACTGGTGGTGGTGCGCGTGGACACCGCCGCCATGGAGCCGCTGATCCAGCGCGGCGCCTTTGTCGGGGTGGATGCGGCCCAGCGCCAGCACCCGGACGGGGATCTCTGCGCCGTGCATTTCCCGCATCAGGGGCTGCTCGTTCGCCGCGTGTTTTGCCAGGGCGACAGCTTCGTGCTTCGGGCCGAGGACAAAAGCCACGCCGACATCAGCGTTCCCGCCGCCGAGATGGCCGCCCGCACCCTGGGCCGCGTCATCTGGGTCATCCAGAGCCTGGGCCAGCAGGGCTGATAGCAATGGATACGAGCCCTCCGCGCACGCGCGGGGGGCTTTTTCGCATCTTGGGCGTGTTTTGCGCGCCCGCCCCTTGATTTCCCGCCACGCGCAGGGAATACTGTCTACGGCGCATATTCGCGCCGTGGAGGCTCCATGCGTCAGTGTTCTTTTGTCGCGGCCCTCGCCCTTGCGCTTTGCCTCGGCCTCGCCAGCGGCGCTCAGGCCGCCACGGCCGACCCCTCCGCACTGCCGGAGGTCCGGGCCACATCCCCTGGCGCGCCCCCTGCCGTGGAGAGCGAAGCCGATGCCCCGCCGCCATTTGTCCGTCGGCCCAAAAGGCCTGCCCAGCCCCCCCGGCGCGACCTGACCTACGCCAGCCGCCCGGCCCCGGCCTCGTTTCGGGGCTTGGTTTGGGGCGCGCCGCTGGCGGAGGCGGAGCCCAGGGCCGGACTTGTCGCCATCACCAGTCCCAAGCCGCTGCGCGGCGCCTACCATCGCCCGGACGAACTGCTCAAAATCGGCCAGGCCGATGTGCGCAGCATCGCCTACTACTTCCAGAAGGGCGTGTTCATGGGCGCGGGGGTGATGTTCGAGGGCGAGGCCAACTACTTCCTCATCAAGGATCACCTCATGGAGCTGTATGGCCCTGGCAGGCAGGTGGGCGACCGCTATGGCTGGACCTGGGACACGCTCAGCATCGACCTGCGCCTGCGTGACGGGGTGGGGGAACTGCGCTACACCTGCGAGGCGCCTGCAAAGAAGTAGCGCGCAGCGCGCGCAAGGGGGGTGCACCCATGACGCGGCCCGACGGCCCCATTCCCAACCCGCCCCTGTGCCCGCGGAGCGCGAGCTTCGTCCACATGGCCTGCCTGGCCCTTTCGGCGGCCGCGCTGTTCGCGGAATTCCTCATCGCCTACTCCCTCATGGTCGGCGGCGGCGCAACCGCGCCGCTGCGCCCGGCCTGGGCGATACTCGTCGCCGGGTTGCTGTTGCTTGCGCTGCAGGGCGTTCTTGTGCAGACGGCCCTGGTGCGGCCGCTGCGCGAGGCGGGCCTACGCGTGGAGCAGCTCGCCCAGGCCATGGAGCAGCACACCCACCGCGACCTGCTTACGGGACTGCTCAACCGCATTGCCTTTGAGCAGATGGTGGTGCGCGAACTGGAGTCCCTGCGCCGCTATGGCGCGGGGTTCTGCGGCGTCATGCTCGATGCGGAAGGCCTGCGCCGCGTCAACGAGACCCAGGGGTACGAGGCCGGTGACCTGGCCCTGCACGAGCTTGGACAGTTGCTCAAGCGCAACGTGCGCAAGGCCGATCTGCTGTTCCGCTGGCGCAGCGGCACGTTTTTGCTTCTGGCCACGGGCATCGGGCCGGAGCAGGCCCAGCTCTTCGCGGAAAAGCTGCGCCGGGTGGTGGAGGGCCATGAGTTTCGGCCGGGAGTGCGCCTTGGCGCGTGCGTGGCCGTGGCCCAGGCGCGGCCGGAGGACGAGCCGGAGCAATTCGTTGCGCGCATGAAGACCGCGCTTGCCTTGGAGCGGGAGCGCTGCGAGCGCGACGGGCCGGAAGCCTGATCGCCGCGTTGCTTTTGTCCCGCGCGGCGGCCCATGGTCTCCCTTGACTTGACTGGTCCGCTTATGTAACACACAATCTCTTTTTGCGCGCCCCGCGCCGTTCCGCACCCGCGGAAGGGCCGTGCCGCGCCCATTGCGCATGGAGTGACGCCAGTGTTCGACAGCCTTACGGACCGCCTTTCCGAAGCCTTCCGCAATCTGCGCGGCCAGGCCAGACTGGATGAAAAAAACATCCAGGACGGCCTGCGCGAGGTGCGCATGGCCCTGCTCGAAGCCGACGTCAACTTCAAGGTCGTCAAGGACTTCGTCGACCGGGTGAAGGAGAAGGCCCTGGGCGCGGACGTGCTCAAGAGCCTCACCCCCGGCCAGCAGGTGGTCAAGATCGTCCACGACGAGTTGGTTGAGCTGCTTGGCGGCGAGCAGACCGGGCTTTGCCTCAAGCACAAGCCCGTGACCATCATGATGGTTGGCCTGCAGGGCTCCGGCAAGACCACCACCGCCAGCAAGCTGGCCAACCTGCTGCGCGCCAAGCACAAGATGAAGCCGTACCTGGTCCCGGCGGACGTGTACCGCCCGGCGGCCATCGAGCAGCTCCACGTGCTGGCCCGGCAGCTTGACGTGCCCGCCTATCCCAGCACCACGGACATGAACCCGGTGGACATCTGCGCCGATGCCCTCAAGAAGGCTGCGGAGGCCGGGTGCGACGCCGTGCTCTTTGACACCGCCGGTCGCCTGCACGTGGACGAGCCCCTCATGGAGGAGCTCTCGGCCATCAAGGCGCGCTGCAACCCTGCGGAGATCCTCTTCGTGGCCGACGCCATGACCGGCCAGGACGCGGTCACCGTGGCCGAGGCCTTTGACAAGCGCCTGGGCATCAGCGGCGTGGTGCTCACCAAGATGGACGGCGACGCGCGTGGCGGCGCTGCGCTCTCCATCAAGAGCGTCACGGGCAAGCCGCTCAAGTTCGTGGGCGTGGGCGAAAAGCTTTCCGACCTGGAGCCCTTCCACCCGGACCGCGCTGCCCAGCGCATTCTGGGCATGGGCGACGTGATGACGCTCATCGAAAAGGCCCAGGACACCATGGAGGCCGCCGAGGCCGAGAAGCTGGCCGCCAAGATGCAGCAGGCCAAGTTCGACCTGGAGGACTTCCTGACGCAGATGCGCCGGATGCGCAAGATCGGCTCGCTGGAGAGCATTCTCAAGCTCATTCCCGGCATGGGCGGCATGATGAAGAAGCTGGGCGATGTGCAGGTGCCGGAGAAGGAGATCGACCGCGCCGAGGCCATCATCAACTCCATGACCAAGAAGGAGCGCCGCGAGCCGTCCATCATCAACGCCTCCCGGCGGGAGCGCATCGCCAAGGGCTGTGGCCGCACCGTGGCTGATGTCAACGCGCTCATCAAGAATTTCGAGCAAATGAACAAGATGATGCAGAAGATCCTCGGCGGCGGGGGCGCGCCCAAGATGCCCAAGATGCCTAGGATACCCGGAATGCCCGCGGGCTATACTCCGCCGGGAACCAAGCCGCAGCCCAAGCCCAGCCCGGCCATGCTGGGCAACTCCATGGCGCCGGGAATGCCCCTGATGCCCGGCATGGGCGCAATGCCGGACATGCCCGGCGCGCAGGGCGAGGGCAAGAAGCAGCTTTCCAAGAAGACTCTGGCCGAACGCAAAAAGAAGAAGCAGAACAAGAAGCAGCGCAAAAAGCGCTGACGAAACGGCGCATCCCGCGCCCAAAGCCGATTGGCGGCGACCCTGCTTGCCAATTGGACTGAAACCGAATAACAACTCAATTCAGGGGGAAAGACACAATGGCTCTCACTATCCGACTGACCCGCATGGGCTCCAAGAAGCGTCCGTTCTACCGCCTGGTGGTGCTTGAGCGCGCCAGCCGCCGCGACGGCCGTCCGCTGGAGTTCCTGGGCCACTACAATCCCATGGTCAATCCGGTCGAGGTCGTCATCGACACCGCCAACTACGAAAAGTGGATCAAGCAGGGCGCCACCCCCAGCGACACCGTGCGTTCGCTGGTGGCCAAGCAGAGCGCCTAGCGCCTTGCTGGCAGGTTTCGCGGCAGGGGTTCCCGGCACATCTCCCGCGCACACTCTTCACATGGGGGTTCAGCCATGCTCAGGGACATGATCGAGTACATCGCCAAGTCGCTTGTGGATAACCCGGACGAGGTGAAGGTCACGGAGATCGAGGGCGAGCAGACCGCTGTGCTGGAACTCAAAGTGGCGAAAGAGGATTTGGGCAAGGTCATCGGCAAGCAGGGCCGCACCGCCCGGGCCATGCGCACGCTCCTCGGGGCGGCCTCGGCCAAGGCCAAGCGGCGCGCCGTGCTCGAAATCATCGAATAGCGCCATGAACAGCACTGCGGGACGGGGCGGACTTGTCGCCGTGGCCCGCGTGGCCAGGGCGCATGGCATCCGCGGGGAGCTCAGCATGGACATCCATGCCGACTCCCCGCTGCTTTTCGCGCCCGGCGCAACCCTCTTCCTGGAGGCCCAGAGCCAGCGCCCCGGCGCGGGCAGGCCCAGGCCCTACGTCATCGCGTCCGCGCGGGAGAACAACGACCGCTTGCTGCTGCGCCTGGTCGGCGTGGACGACAGGAACGCCGCCGAGGCCCTGCGCGGGGCCGTTGTCTACGCTTCCGAGGCCGACCTGCCCCCGCCCGACGAGGGCGAGGAGTACCTGCACCGCCTCATGGGCGCGCAGGTGCGCTTGGAGGACGGCAGCCCTGTGGGCGTGCTGGAGGCCCTGCTCGATACCCCCGGCCAGCTCACTTTCGTCATCCGCGCGCCCAAGCAGGCTGGCGGGGCGGAGATTCTCTTCCCCGCCGTGCCGGAGTTCCTCCTCGGCCTCGACGCGGACGGCGGCGAGATCGTCATCGACCCGCCGCCGGGGCTGCTGGAGCTGTATCGGGACGAGGCCGCAGCCAAGGCCGAGGCGGCGCGCGAAGCCCAGGCCAATGCCGCGCCGGGTTCCGGCGAGGCCCACCCGCGCACGTCGGCCAAGCCCGCAAAGCCCGCCGAGCCGGGCAAACCGGCCAAGCCGGGCAAACCGGCCAAGCCGGGCAAACCGGCCAAGCGTGCGGGGCAGGCCAGGCGGGGACGCTCCGGCCCGCGCGGCAAGGGGGGGCGCTAGACCGTGCGCTTCACCATCCTCACGCTGTTTCCGGAATTCTTCCAAGGCCCGCTGACCTGCGCGCAGATGGCCCGCGCCCGAGAGGCCGGAATCGTGGATTTCGCACTGGTGAACCCGCGCGACTTTTCCACGGGCCGCTATTGCCATGTGGACGACCGGCCCTACGGCGGCGGCCCCGGCATGGTCATGCAGCCGGAGCCGCTGGAGCGCGCCCTGGCCAGCGTGGAGCGGCCCGGCCGCAAGATCGTGCTTGCGCCCTCGGGACGGCAACTTACGCAGAGCCTTGCCCGCGAACTGGCGCGCGAGGAGGCGCTGACCCTGGTGTGCGGCCGCTACGAGGGCATAGACGAGCGGCTCATCGAGGCCGAGGGCCTGGAGGCCATCGGGGTGGGCGAGGCCGTGCTGAATGGCGGCGAGGCGGCCGCCCTGTGCCTTGTGGAGGCCGTGGCGCGGCTGCTGCCCGGCTTCATGGGCAAGGAGGAAAGCGGCGAGGACGAGAGCTTCTCGCACGGACTGCTGGAGCATCCGCACTATACCCGGCCAGAGGAATATCTCGGCCGCGCCGTGCCCGAAGTCCTGCGCGGCGGCTCCCACGCGGCCATCGCCCGCTGGCGGCGCGAGGCCTCCCTGGCGCGCACCCTGGCCCGCAGGCCGGAGATGCTGCGCGAGGCTCCCCTCGACGGCGCGGACATCAATTTTTTGCGCGGACTTGCGCACCCGGCGGCCCTTGGCCGGGGCCTGTTTCTGTGCCTGCTGCACCATCCCGTGCTGGACAAGGCGGGAAAAACAGCCACAGTCTCTTTGACAAACCTCGACATTCACGATATGTGCCGCGTTTCCCGCACCTATGAACTGGGTGGAGCGTTTTTTGTCACCCCGCTGGACGACCAGCGCGAGCTGGGACAGCGGTTGCTGGACCACTGGACCGAAGGCCCCGGCGGCCAGGCCAACCCGGACAGGGGACAAGCCCTGCGCCTGGGGCGCATGGCGGCCAGCCTGGACGAGGTTCTGGAGCGGGTCGCCGCGCGCACGGGCAGAACGCCCCGGCTTGTGGCCACCAGCGCCCGGGCGGGCTACCGGGTCCGGCGCGGCCGCAAGGAGCGCATGATCGCCTTCACGCCGCCGGGCGTGGTGCGCGGTTGGCTTGAGCGGGAACCCGTGGTCCTGGTGCTGGGCACCGGCCATGGACTTGCCCCGGAGGTGCTGGAGCGCTCCGACGCCGTGCTGACGCCGGTGCGGGGATTTTCACGGTACAACCACCTGCCGGTGCGGGCCGCCGCCGCCATATTGGCGGACAGGCTGCTCGGCGACGCGGGCTGAAACAACAGACAGTTTTTCCAGAAAAGGAGTCGACATATGGACATCATCAAGAAAATCGAACGCGAGCACATGCGCCTCGACATGCCCGACTTCCGCGCGGGCGACACCGTCAAGGTGCACACCCGCATCATCGAGGGCGACAAGGAGCGCATCCAGGTGTTCCAGGGCGTGGTGCTCCGCGTGAACCGCGGCACCACCGACGCCACCTTCACCGTGCGCAAGGTCTCCGACGGCGTGGGCGTGGAGCGCATCTTCCCCATGCACACCCCCTCCATCGACAAGGTGGAAGTGGTGGCCAACGGCAAGGTCCGCCGCGCGCGCATCTACTACCTGCGCAGCCTGGCCGGCAAGGCCGCCCGCGTCAAGTCCCGCCAGGCCTGGGATTAATCCCCCGGTCCATCCGGTCAGTCTGACACGCGCGTCCCCGGCGGAGCCTTTGAGCTTCGCCGGGGACTTGGTGTTTTCTCTGCCCCGCCAGCATTGCCCGCCTTGCCTCTGGGCCCCCTTGCGGGTACCTTGCGGAAAAATCGTGCAGGAGGCGGCATGAACATCCTCATCGTCCTTTCCAGCCAGGACCCGGAAATCAAGTGGAACGCCCTGCGTCTGGGCAACTTCATGCTCAACGAGGGCGACGAGGTCACTTTTTCCTCAACGGCCCGGCAGCTGGCCTGCTGGACGGCGACTCGCCGACCTTCCCCATAGCGGAGCAGGCCAAGCTCTTCACCTTGAGCGAAGGCCGACTTGCCGCCTGAGGCAAGTGCCTGGACCTCCACGGCGTGGAGGCGAGCCCCTTGGCACAGCGTCAAGGCATGAAGGACCTGGCCGGCTCCATCCGCCAGGCCGACCGCATCCTCAACTATTGACCACGGGAGCCCACACCGCCATGCCCAAAGCCCGCATCAAGGCTGCGCAAGCCGCCCTGCCCGACCTGCCGCCCTTTGCGCCGCAGGGGCTTGTGGCGGGCCTGGACGAGGCCGGGCGCGGCTGCCTGGCCGGTCCTGTGGTCTCGGCCGCCTGCGTGCTGCCCGAACGCTACGACCTGCCCGGCCTCACCGACTCCAAGGCCCTCTCCGCCGATCGCCGCCACACCCTGGCCCTGGCCATCCGCCAGCAAGCCGTGGCCTGGGCCCTGGGCCTTGCCTGGCCGCGCGAAATCGACCGCGTCAACATCCTGCAAGCCTCCCTGCGCAGCATGGAGCGCGCCGCAGCCCGCCTGCGCGTGGCTCCGGTCCTGCTCCTGGTGGACGGCAACCAGCGCATCGACTCGCCCCTGCCGCAACACACCGTCATCGGCGGCGACGCCCTGTGTCCGGCCATCTCCGCCGCCAGCATTCTTGCCAAGACCTGGCGCGACCATCTTCTTTGCATCCTGGACCGTCTGCACCCCGGCTATGGACTCAGCATTCACAAGGGCTACGGCACCGCCATGCACCAGGACGCCCTGCGCCGCCTCGGCCCCTCGCCCATCCACCGCCTGAGCTTTCGCGGCGTGCTGCCGGAACAACAACAATCCGCAACGCTGTTGCAGGAAAAGCAGCAATGTCTGCCCGGCATCTGCACGTAGGCCGCCTGGGCGAAGACGCCGCAGCCGCCTTGCTGGAAGCCAAAGGCCTGTGCGTGCTGGAACGCAACGCCGTCTTCGGCCGCCTGGAGCTGGATCTCGTGTGCCAGGACCAGGACACCCTTGTTTTCGTGGAAGTGAAAACCCGCGCCGAAGGCTCGTTGGGCACACCGGCCGACGGGCTCAGCCCCCAGAAGCGCGCCCGGCTGCTGCGCGCCGCACAGGCCTATCTCTCGCACCACCACCGTTGGCATCAGCCCTGCCGCTTCGATCTTGTCAGCGTCCTCGTGCGGCACGACATCATCCAACACATCGAGCACATCGAAAACGCCATGAGCGCCGATGAGCCCCAAGGACGCCGAACCAGCTCCTGGCAACCCTGGTAGCCAGGCATAAGGCTTGGCGTACTGCCTGTTTCATGCTCCGCAGGCCAGGGGCTGCGCGCCCCTGGACCCGCGTGGATGGGGAAAGGGGCGGCGCTTCTTTTGCCTTCCCCTTTATCCGGGGTTCCAAGGGGCCGGAGAGGCCCCTTGGCCGCCGGAGGCATGAACCGGCACAAGCGCTCTGCCTGCATCATGCTCCGCAGGCCAGGGGCTGCGCGCCCCTGGACCCGCGTGGATGGGGAAAGGGGTGGCGCTTCTTTTGCCTTCCCCTTTATCCGGGGTTCCAAGGGGCCGGAGAGGCCCCTTGGCCGCCGGAGGCATGAACCGGCACAAGCGCTCTGCCTGCATCATGCTCCGCAGGCCAGGGGCTGCGCGCCCCTGGACCCGCGTGGATGGGGAAAGGGGCGGCGCTTCTTTTGCCTTCCCCTTTATCCGGGGTTCCAAGGGGCCGGAGAGGCTCCTTGGCCGCCGGAGGCATGAACAGGCACAAGCGCTCTGCTTGCATCATGCTCCGCAGGCCAGGGGCTGCGCGCCCCTGGACTCGCGTGGATGGGGAAAGGGGTGGCGCTTCTCTTGCCTTCCCCTTTATCCGGGTTTCCAAGGGGCCGGAAAGGCCCCTTGGCCGCCGGAGGCATGAACCGGCACAAGCGCTCTGCCTGCATCATGCTCCGCTGGCCCCCCGAAGGGGCGACTGGTACGGCTATTGCCTGGGCGGCCCGGTGAACCGGGTGGATGCGTGGGGGCTGGAGGGGAAATGAAAAGGCGGGAAGCACGAAAGCTCCCCGCCTTTTTGTGTTTGTGGAGGCGTGCTCGGCCGGGTGCGGATGCTCTTGGCGCGAGGCTGCCGCTTAGAGCACCGGCAAATACCGTTCGAGCTCGAACTGCGTGACCTGCGTGCGGTACAGGTCCCATTCCATGATCTTGTTTTCGTAGAGTTTGTTGAAGATGTGGTCGCCAAGGGTCTCGCGCACCAGTTCGCTTTTGCGCATCTCTTCGGCGGCCTCGTACAGGCTGCCGGGCAGCGAGGTGATGCCGTGGCTGTCCAGGGTCTCCTGGTCCATGTGGAAGATGTCGGCCTCGACGGGGTCGGGCAGGGGGTAGTTCTGCTCCATGCCCTTGAGCCCCGCGGCAAGCATGACGGCGAAGGTGAGGTAGGGGTTGGCGGCCGGGTCCGGGCAGCGCAGCTCCATGCGGGTGGCGGCCTCCTTGCCGGGCTTGTACATGGGCACGCGCACCAGGGCGGAACGGTTCCTGCGCGCCCAGGCCACGTAGACCGGGGCCTCGTAGCCGGGCACAAGGCGCTTGTAGGAGTTCACCCACTGGTTGGTGACGCAGGCGAATTCGCGGGCGTGCTTGAGGATGCCTGCGATGTAGCTTTTGCCTTCGCTGGACAGGTGGTACTTGTCCGAGGGATCGAAGAAGAGGTTTTTGCCGTTCTTGAACAGCGACTGGTGCACGTGCATCCCGGAGCCGTTCTGGCCGTAGATGGGTTTGGGCATGAAGGTGGCGTAGGCTCCGTGCTTTCTGGCGACCTCCTTGACCACCACGCGGTAGGTCATGGTGATGTCGGCCATTTTGAGGGCCTCGGCGTAGCGCATGTCGATTTCGTGCTGGCTGGGGGCGACCTCGTGGTGGCTGTACTCGATGGCCACGCCCATCTGCTCCAGGGCGAAGATGATGTCGCGGCGGATGCTGTTGCCCAGGTCCAGGGGCGGGGCGTCGAAGTAGCCGCCGTGGTCCAGCAGCTCGGTGCCGCGGTCGTTGCCGAAGAGGAAGAACTCCAGTTCCGGTCCGCAGTAGTAGGTGTAGCCCTTTTCGGCGCATTTGCGCAGCACGCGGCGCAGGCAGTAGCGCGAGTCCGCGGCGTAGGGCTGGCCGTCCGGGGTGTGGATGTCGCAGAACATGCGGGCCACGGGACGTTCCGCGGGACGCCAGGCCAGCACCTGGAAGGAGGTGGGGTCGGGCATGGCGATCATGTCCGACTCCTCCACGCGGGCGAAGCCCAGGATGGACGAGCCGTCGAAGCCCATGCCCTCCTCGAAGGCGGCTTCCAGTTCGCGCGGGGTGACCTGGAAGCTCTTGAGGGTGCCCAGGATGTCCACGAACCAGAACTGGACAAAGCTGATGTCGTATTCCTTGACGGCCTTGAGCACGTCGTCGGCGTTGCGGCAGTTGAAGATGGGGATGTTCATGGGGCGGTCTCCTGTTCTGCGGTGGTTGGGTGCGCGTCCCTGGGCGCGGAGCGCACGCGGGCTGAAAGCCGGGCCTGCGTTTCGAGGGGTATCCTCAGGCCATGTAGATTCTAGCCGCGCCAGGCGAGTCTGTAAAGCGCGGCTGAAACAGGGTGGGCTCGGCGTTCCTGGGCCGCCCATGGCCTGTTCGGCCGGGAACCTGGACGCCAGACCGCTTTCCGGCTAAACACCTGTGGTTGGCCATGTGGCCACAAAGGAGCAGCGGTGCGCAAGCCGATACTCACAGTCGCGGGGCTCGCCTTGCTGGCGGCCCTGGCCTACCTGGCCTCGTTCTTCGTGTACCCGGACGTGGGGGCGTTGGCGAAGAAGAATCCGGGCAAGACGGCCTTTATGGAATGGCGCGAGGCCCAGTGGGCCGAGAAAGGCGAGAAGAAGAAGATCACTCAGCGCTGGGTGCCGCTCTCCCGCGTTTCCCCCCTGTTGGTGAAGGCCGTGCTCATCGGCGAGGACGACAAGTTCTACCACCATGAGGGGTTTGACTACGAGGCGCTGGAGCAGGCCTTTGAGAAGAACCTCAAGGAAGGGCGCTTTGCCGCCGGGGCCAGCACCATCAGCCAGCAGTTGACCAAGAATCTGTTCCTTTCGCCGGAAAAGAGCCTGACCCGCAAGGCCAAGGAGGCTATCCTCACCTGGCGCATGGAGCGCACGCTCTCCAAACGGCGCATCCTGGAGCTGTACGTCAACGTGGCCGAGTGGGGCGACGGCATTTTCGGCGTGGAGGCCGCCAGCCGCCACTATTTCCAAAAGCCCGCCAGCCAGCTCACCAGCATGGAGGCCGCGCGCCTGGCCGCCGTGCTGCCCAATCCCATCCGCTTCAACCCCGTGGGCTCCCAACGCTACGTCACCTTCCGCGCGAACCTCATCCATTCCATCATGGTGCGCCGGGGCATTGCCGTGGCGGGCTTCCAGGAGGTCATGGAGGGCAAGGATGAGCCTGCCGAACCGGCCGAACCGCTCGGGCCGGGCGAGCCGCACAACGCGACCGGACCGGGCGAGCCCGCTGGCGCGAGCGTGGGCTCCGAGGGCAACCGCGGCGACGCCCCGGCCGCTCCGGACGCCGTGGCTGCGCCGCCCTCCGCAACGGGCCAGCTTCCGGCGGGACCGCCGACCACCCCCTAACGCCACAAGGAGTTCGTATGCGCCCGTTGATCATGCTCACCGCCCTTGTGGCCGGGGCGCTCATGCCGTTGCAGGCCGGGGTCAACGCGCGCCTGCGCGTGCACCTGGGCGATGCGCTCTCGGCCTCGCTGGTGAGTTTTTGCGTGGGCACGGTGGCCCTGTTCGTGTTCATGGTGGTCACGCGCGCCCCGTGGCCGGGCGCGGCGGCGGCCGCCTCAGCGCCGTGGTGGTCTTGGCTGGGCGGCACGCTGGGCGCGTTCTTTGTGGCGGTGACGGTGCTGCTGGCCTTCAAGCTCGGGGCCACGGGCCTCATGGCCTGGATCATCGCCGGGCAGTTGGTGGCCTCGCTGCTGCTGGACCATTACGGCGTCATCGGCTTTCCCGTGCGGGAGGTGACGTGGCAGCGGCTGGCAGGGGTCGGGCTGCTGCTGTGCGGCGCGCTGCTTGTCAACGAGTACTAGGACGGTGTTCATGAGCCTGATGCGCGACACCCTGGCCGTATGCCGCATGATCAAGATCGAGCACTCGGTGTTCGCCCTGCCCTTCGCCTTCACCGGGGCGTTTCTGGCCCAGGGGGCGGGACCTGGCTGGAGCGCCCCGTCCTGGCGCGTGCTTGCGCCGCTGACCCTCGCCATGGTGGCGGTGCGCTCCTTCGCCATGGGCTACAACCGCCTGGCCGACCTGGACATCGACCGGCTGAACCCGCGCACGCAGATGCGCCCGCTGGTGACCGGCGAACTCTCCGTGGCCTTCACCAAGCGTTTTCTGTTCGTGTGCGCGCTGGTGTTCACGGCGGCCTGCGCGGCCATGAACAGTACCTGCCTGCTGCTTTCGCCCGTGGCCCTTGTCTGGAGCGGCTTCTACAGCCACACCAAGCGCTTCACCCCCCTGTGCCACTTCGCCCTGGGCAGCGTGCTGGGCCTGGCCCCTGTGGCCGGCTGGCTGGCGGTGTCGCCGCACAGCCTTGGCTACCCTGCGGTGCTGCTGTTCTTCGCCGTCACCCTTTGGGTGGCGGGCTTCGACATCCTGTACGCCTGCCAGGACGCGGACTTCGACAAAAGCCAGGGGCTGTGCTCCCTGCCCGCGCACCAGGGCGTGGCGCGGGCGCTGTTCACGGCCGCGGCCACCCACGCCTCGGCCGCGCTGCTGTTCCCCATGGCCGGGCTTTCCGCCGGGCTGGGGATGCTGTTCTTGTGCGTCAGCCTGATCATCGGCTGCATCCTTGTGTGGGAGCACCGGCTCATCAGCGCCGAGGACCTTTCGCGGGTCAACGTCGCCTTCTTCACCATGAACGGGGTCATCGCGGTGTTCGTGTTCCTGGGCGCCTGGGCAGATTTGGCCCTGGGTTCTCCCTGGGCGCTGCTGCGCTGATTTCAAGCCGCGGCGCGCCGTTGCGCCGCACGGAGCGCCCATGGCCGAGATCGCGCTGAATGGCGAGGGCATCCTGCAGGCCGAGCACGCCCTGCTGTGGATCGATACCCACCTTTTGAGCCACGCGGCCCTGGTGCAACTGCTGCTGGCCCTGGCCCTGGCCCTGGCGGCCTGGGCCGCGTGCCGGGCGCTGGGGCTGGGCCGCGCCCCCTCCACGCCCGATGCGGGCTGGAAGGCCGATCCGCTTGTGGCGCCCATCCTGCGGGAAGTGCGGCACAGCGCCTGGGCGGGCATGGCCGGGGGCTTGCTGCTGCTGGCCAACGCCACGGCCAAGCATCTGCACCTGCCGCACCATGTGCTGGCCATGACCGCCTCGGCCGCGCTGGCCTGGGTGGTGGCCCACGCGGCCGGCGCGCTCATCAAGAGCCGCTTCTTCGGCAAGCTTGTGGCGCTGGTCATCTGGACGCTGGCTGTGGTGCATTCCCTGGGGCTTTTCGACGAGGCTTTGGAGCTGCTGGACGACCTGGCCCTGACCGTGGGGCACACGCGCATTTCGCTGCTGCTGGTGATGAAGGGCCTGGCGCTGTTCGCCGTGCTGCTGCAGGCCGCGCGGCTTGTCACCGGCGTTCTGGACGACCGCCTGCGCCACGCCGATGGCATTTCCCCCTCGGCCCAGGTGCTGTTCGCCAAGGTTGCGCGCTTCGGAATCTACGCCCTGGCCCTTACCATCACCCTGTCCGCCGTGGGCGTGGATCTCACCAGTCTGACGGTGTTCAGCGGCGCGGTGGGCGTTGGCGTGGGCTTTGGCCTGCAAAAGGTCTTCTCCAACCTCGTGTCCGGCATCATTCTGCTGGTGGACAAATCCCTCAAGCCCGGCGACGTCATCGAGATCAGCGGGGTGCAGGGGCGCATCGCCCAGATCAACGCGCGCTACGCGGCCATCGAGACCCTGGACGGCAAGGCCTATCTCATTCCCAACGAGAACCTCATCAGCAACGAGGTCATCAACCTGAGCTACAGCAGCCCGCGCCAGTTGCTGAAGGCCGAGGTGGGCGTGGCCTACGGCGGCGACCCGCGCCTGGCCATGGGGCTGATGGAGGCGGCGGCCAAAAGCGTGCCCCGCGTGCTGGACGATCCGCCGCCCGTGGCGCGCCTGGCCTCCTACGGGGACTCCAGCGTGAACCTGTTCGTGGGCTTCTGGATCGAGGACCCGCAGAATGGCACGGCCAACGTGCGCAGCGACGTGCTGCTGGCCATTTGGGACGCTTTTCAGCGCGAGGGCGTGTCCATTCCCTTCCCGCAGCGCGAGGTGCGCATCCTCAAGGACGATGCCTAGTCCGGCCGCTCAGGCCCTTGCGGCCTTGACCACGGCCACGTCGCGGGCATGGTCCAGGGCGCGCGCCAGGTCTCCGCTCCGCACGGGCTTGCTGACATAGTCGTCCATTCCCGCGTCGAGGAATTTTTCGCGGTCTCCGGAAAGGGCGTAGGCGGTCATGGCCACGATATGCGTGGGCTCGCGGCCAAGAGCCCGGTCGTCCTCGCGGATGGCCCTGGTGGCCTCCACGCCGTCGAGCACGGGCATTTGCACGTCCATGAGCACGCAGTCGAAATCTTCCTTGCGCAGGGCGCTCACGGCCTCGGCCCCGTTGGAGACGATGTGGGACTCGTGCCCGAGGCGGCGCAGCTGCTGCTCCATGTACATTTGGCTGATGCGGTCGTCCTCGGCCACCAGGATGCGCAGGGGGCGACCGTGGTCGGCGGCCGTAACGGGGGGCGGCGCTTCCGCCTCCGAGGGCTGGGCCAGGGGCAGCGGCAGGTGCAGGCCCACCGTGGTTCCCCCCTTGGGCTCGCTGTCCACCACGATGTGCCCGCCCATGAGGTCCACGATGCGCTTGACGATGGCCAGCCCCAGGCCAGCGCCTTCGTGCTGTCGGGTGAAGGAGCCGTCGGTTTGCGTGAAGCGCTCGAACACCAGCGGAATCTTGTCTTCGGGGATGCCTTCTCCTGTGTCGGAGACGCTCAGGTACAGGCGGCGGAGCCCCGCGGACGCGCCCGGCTCCGGCCGGGTCCAGACCTCCAGCCGCACCTCGCCCGCCTGGGTGAACTTCACCGCGTTGCCCACCAGGTTGAACAGGATCTGCCGCAGGCGGGCCTCGTCGCCCAGCAGGGGCTCCTCCGCGCTGTGGTCCACGCGCAGCCCAAGGGCCAGGCCGCGCTTGCGCGCGTTGGGCTCAAAGACCCGCAGCACGGACTCCGCCAGGACCCGTGGCGAAAACGGGGCCTGCACCAGGGAGAGCTTGCCGGACTCGATGCGCGAGAAGTCCAGGATGTCGTTCAAAAGGTCCAGCAGTCTGCGCGAGGACTGGAAGGCCAGCTCCACGTATTCCATCTGTTCGCCCTTGAGCTCGGAGCCCATCAGCAGCTGGAGCATCCCCAGCACTCCGTTCATGGGCGTGCGGATCTCGTGGCTCATGTTGGCCAGGAATTCGCTTTTGGCCTGGTTCGCGGCCTGGGCCGCGTCACGCGCCCGCGTAAGCTCGTCCTTGGCCGCGTGCAGTTCGCTCAGGTCGACATCCAGGCAATACAGCTCGTGGCGGCTGTCCCCCGCCTTTTGCATCACATGGGAGGAGAACACCGGCACGGGGCTGCCGTCCTTGCGCACAAGGCGCATCTCGCCCGACGGGATGGGCACGCCGTCCTCGATCCAGGCCCGGATGTCGGCGATGACCTGGTCCCGCATCGCTTCGGGGATGATGAGGTCCTCCAGGCGGCGGCCCAGGGCCTCGGCGGCGGAGTAGCCGTACAGGCGCTCGCTTGCGCCGTTCCAGTAGATGACGGTGCGGTTCTGGTCGTAGCCCTGCACCGCGATGGCGGGGACCTCGTCGAACAGCGTGCGGAAGCGGATTTCGCTTTGCCGCAGCGATGCGGCGATGCGCCGCTGGTTGCTGATGTCATGGAAGAAGCCGATGGTTGCCGGGCCGTCTGGCAAGAGCAGGGTGGAGGTTGTGGCCTGCACGGGGATGATGTGGCCGTCGGCGTGGACCACGTCCACCTCGTACTGGCTGGTGGCATCCAGGCCCAGTTCGCGTCTGCGGGCGCGCTCAAGGAATTCTTCCGCATGGTGCGGGGCCACGAATTCCAGCGGGCTTCTGCCTATCAGCGCGGCCGGACCGTCCGCACCAAGGGCTGCGGCCATGCAGGGGTTGGCGTACAGCAGGCGCAGGCTCCGGACGATGGCGATGGGAATCCCGGCGGAGTCGAAGGCGGCGCGATAGAACTGCTCGCGCTGTTCCAGCACGGCCTTGGCGGCCTTCTCGCGGGTGATGTCGCGCAGGATGCAGTGGGTGCGGCGCAGGGAGCCGTCCGCCACTATCTCCGCCAAGCCTTCAATGCTGACGTTCACCCGGCCGCCATTCTTGCGCAGGGCCATGCACTCGAAGCCCGAGGTCCGGCCCGTGCGCTGCATTTGGCGAAAGTTCCCGCGCAGGGCCGCATGGTCGGCCGGGTCCACGAAGGCCTCGAAGGGACGCCCCAGCACGTGCTCCCGCTCCCAGCCCAACAGCTCCAGCCAGCCCCGGCTCACCCGGCGCAACCGCCCCTGTTCGTCCAGGGACTGGTACGCCAGGGCGGCCTCCTCAAGCACCGTGCGGGTGCGGTCGAGTTCCTGGCGCAGGACCAGGTTCTCCCGCTCAAGGGCCGCCAGGCGGTCTGCGGTCGGGTCGGGCTGCGATGCTCTCATGAAAGGGCGCCTCCGGCGATGTGGGGACCGAGTCCCCAGCGGGAGGGGTTTGGGGGGCGAAGACTACGTATAGCAGATTGTCGCGGCGGAAGGCAAGATGCGGCGCGCGGCGGCTAGTCCCACCCGGAGAGCACGCAGATGGCCATGTCCGCGCGGCGGTTGTAGTCGTCGTGCATCTGCCTTCCTGTGGCGGAATCAATGGCGATGCGCGAGAGGATGCGGATGCCCAGCTGCGCGCACAGGGCCTCGAAGTCCCGGATGCTGAAGAAGCGGATTGAGGGCGAGGACCACCAGGGGAAGGGCAGGGCCTCGGTGACGGGCGAGGAGCCGGTCTCCAAAAGCTGGCGCACGGCGGCCTCGTGGGCGAAGTTGGGGAAGCTCACGATGCCGGTTGCGCCCACGCGCAGCATCTCGCGCAGCACCAGGTCGGGTCGGCGCATGGCCTGCAGGGTCTGGCTCAGCACCACCACATCGAACTGCCGGTCCCGGAATACGCCGAGCCCCCGGTCCAGGTCGCGCTGCACCACGCACAGGTCCCGGGCCACGCACTGGGTGATGGCCACGGGGTCCAGCTCAAGGCCCAGCAAGGCCCCGCTGCCACGCGCCCGCAGGCGCGAGAGCAGCTGGCCCGCGCCGCAGCCCAGGTCCAGCACGCTGGCCCCGGCGGGAATCAGCTCCTCGATGCGCTCCAGGTCCAGGCGGTTGGCGTAGAAGATGCTGCGGACGTTGGTGGTGGCGGGTTCGTCCGCGCGCAGGCCGACGTTCGCGGCGGGCTCCGCCTGCGGCGGCGGGGAGCAGGGGTCCGGGCAGGAGCGCGGCCGGTTCAGAAAGCCCTCGATGAGCGGCCCGTACACGGGCAGGTCGTTCTCCAGCAGAAAGGCGTCGTGCCCGCAGTCGCTTTCTATCTCCAGGGCGCTTACCCGTCTGCCCCGGGCAAGGAGCGCATCGGCCATGCGGCGGCTGTGGGCTGGCGGGAACAGCCAGTCCGAGCTGAAGCTGGCCAGGAGCACCGGGCAGCGCACCCTGGCCATGGCCGCCTCCAGCCCGCCGTGGTCGCGGCCGAGGTTGAAGTGGTCCATGGCCAGGGAGAGGGCCACGTAGCTGTTGGCGTCGAAGCGCTCCACGAAGCGTCCGCCCTGGTAGGCCAGGTAGGAGCCCACGCTGAATTCCTTCTCGTAGGCGTAGGCCACATCGCGCGGGTGCTCGCGGTCCGGGTCGAACTTGCGCGACATGGTGCGGTCGGAAAGGTAGGTCACGTGCCCGATCATGCGCGCTATGGCCAGGCCGTGGTCGGGCTTGTGCTCGCGGTCGTAGTACTGGCCGTTGTTGTAGTTGGGATCCTTGAAGATGGCGTTGCGGCCCACGATGTCGAAGCTGAGCGCCTGGCTGGACAGGCAGTGCGTGGTGGCCAGCAGGATGGCGGAATCCACGCGCTCCGGGTGCTCCACGGCCCAGCACAGGGCCATCATGCCGCCCATGGACCCGCCCAGGACCGCGTGCAGGCGTTCCACGCCCAGCTCGTCCAGCAGGCGGGCCTGCGCGGCCACCATGTCGGCGATGGTGATGCGCGGGAAATCGCCCCCATAGGGGCGGCCGGTGCGCGGGTCGATGCTGGCCGGGCCTGTGGTGCCCCGGCAGCCGCCCAGCACGTTGGCGCAGATGACGAAGAAGCGGTCCGTGTCCACGGCCTTGCCCGGCCCAACCAGGATGTCCCACCAGCCCGGCGCGTCGTGCTCGTCGTGCCGGGCCACGTGGGAGTCGCCGGACAGGGCGTGGCACACGTACACGGCGTTGTCCCGGCTGGCGTTGAGCGTCCCGTACGTCTCGTAGCATACGGCCACCTCGGGCAAGGAGCCGCCCAGGCGCAGGGCGAAGGGCCCCGGCAGGGTCAAGGTCCGGGCGTGGGGCAGCCCACCCGCCGCGCGCGCGGCGTCGCTGGAGTCGAAGGCCGCGTCGGCCATGGGCGTCAGGCTCCGGGGCGGGCGCCGCAGTCCACCGCAATGCGCAGGGCCTGGTCCAGGTCGGCCAGAATGTCCTCCACGTCCTCCAGGCCCACGCTCAGGCGGATGAACTCCGGCGTGACCCCGGCGGCGCGCTGCTCGTCCTCGGAGAGCTGCTGGTGCGTGGTGGTGGCGGGTTGGATCACCAGGGTCTTGGCGTCGCCGATGTTGGCCAGGTGCTTGGCCAGCTTGACCGCGCCCACGAAGGCGCGGCCGGAATCGCGCCCGCCCTTGATGCCGAAACCCACGATGGCCCCGGCGCCTTCGGGCAGGTACCTGGCGGCGTTGCCGTGGCAGGGGTGGTCGGGCAGGCCGGGGTAGTTCACCCAGTCCACGGCGGGGTGGGCGCAGAGCCAGCGGGCCACGGCCAGGGCGCTCTGGCAGTGCCGGGGCATCCGCAGGTGCAGGGTCTCCAGCCCCAGCAGGAACAGGAAGGCCGCGAAGGGGCTCATGCAGGCCCCGGTGTCGCGCAGCCAGTGGGTGCGCATGTGCGCAATGTAGGCCAGGTTGCCCAGGGGGCGCAAAGCCTCGGTGAAGACCAGGCCGTGGTAGGCCGGGTCCGGCGCGGCGAAGTCGGCCCAGCGTCCGGGGTCGGCGGACCAGTCGAAGCGGCCGCCGTCCACCACGGCCCCGCCCACATGCGCGCCGTGCCCGCCGATGAATTTGGTGGTGGAGTACACCACGATGTCCGCGCCGTGCTCCATGGGCCGCAGAAGCAGGGGCGTGGCCACGGTGTTGTCCACCACCAGGGGCACGCCCGCGGCGTGGGCCGCGTCGGCCAGGGCGCGGAAGTCGGGTACGTCGTTCTTGGGGTTGCCGATGCTCTCCAGGTAGACGCAGCGGGTGTTCCTGTCGGCAAGCGCGGCCACGCTGCCCGGCAGCAGGGGGTCAAAAAAACGCACCTCCACCCCGTAGCGGCGGAAGGTCTGGGTGAACAGGGTCAGGGTGCCGCCGTACAGGCTGCGGCTGGCCAGGATGTTCTGCCCGGCCTTGGCCAGGGTGAGCACAGCGGCGGTTATGGCCGCCTGCCCGCTGGCGAGGCACAGGGCTCCCACGCCGCCGTCCAGCGCGGCCAGGCGCTTTTCCAGCACCTCGTTGGTGGGGTTGGTGAGCCGGGAATAGATGTTGCCGGGCTCCTTCAGGGCGAAGAGGTCGGCGGCCTGCTCCGCGCTCTGGAAGGTGTACGACGCCGTGGCGTAGATGGGCACGGCGCAGGCGTGTGTGGCGGGGTCGTCGTCCTGGCCCGCGTGCAGGGCCAGGGTGCCCAGCCCCGGTTTCCTGTTCTCGTCTCCCATGTGCGCCTCCTGCATGGCTTGGATGAATCACTACCGGATCGCTCCGACTAATACCCGCATCCGGGCCTGTCAATGCGCGGGGGCCGCTCCTGCTGCGGCGCTCCTGCGGTGGCGTCCTGCTGTGGTGTCCGGCGGCGGAGGCAGGGAACAGCGGCCGGGGGCGCTATGCGTCGAGCAGGGCCAACAAGCGGGGCAGCACCGCCTCGGGCATGAGCTCGTTCAGGCACTTGTAGCCGTGCGGGCAGGGGGCCTCGCTGCAGGGCTGGCAGGGCAGCCCCAGCGCCACATCCTCGTGGCCGGGGCCGGGATAGGTCCAGGCGTTGCTGGTGGAGCCGCGCACCGTGAGGGACTTTGTGCCCACGGCCACGGCGAAGTGCCGGGGCGAGGAGCAGTTGCCCAGGTGCAGGGCGGCCAGGGAGAGCATGGCCGCCATCTCGCGCAGGGTGGTCAGGCGCGGGGGCAGGATGACGCGGTCCTCGGGCAATCCGGCGTCCAGGGCGCAGGCGCGCACCTGGCTGGCCATCTCCAGCTCGCCGGGGCCGTAGAGCAGCAGGAAGCGCAGGTCCGGGCGCGTGTGCGCGGCCAGGGAAAGCAGCTTGCCGTAGTGGCGGGCGGGCCACAGGCGGGCCGGGCGACGGTGCGTGGGATCCACGGTGACAAGCGTCTGGCCGGGGGCCAGGCCCCAGGCGGCCAGCTCCGCGCGGGCGGCGTCCTTCTCCGCCTCGGTGAGGTAGATGCGCGGGGGGGTGTTTTCCCAGGGCAGGTCGAAGGCGTGCATGAGCACCCCGGCCTTGCATTTGGCCGCGTACGGCCCGGAGACCTTGGCCCAGTGGGTGTACACCAGCTGGTTGTACCAGGGCGGCGGGTAGGAGAGCTTCACCGGCGCGTCGGAAAAGGCCATGACCCAGCGGATGCGCGGCAGCTGCTGGAAGTCGATGACCAGGTCGTAGCGTCCCCTGCCGCCGCCCCTGCCGACCGTGCGGTAGTAGCGCAGGGCTTCCAGCACGCCCATGCTGCGGTCCAGGGCCCACACATGGTTGACGTTGGGGTTGTTCTCCAGCACGGGCGCGCACTTCTTTTCGGTAAACACGTCGATCTGCGCGTCCGGCCAGCGTTTTTTCAGCATGTGCAGGCTTGGCGTCAACAGCAGCACGTCGCCGATCTGCCGGAGCTGGCAGCACAGGATGCGCCGGGGCTGCAGGCGTTCCAGCCCTTGGATGCGGCAGGAGGTCGGGTCGGCCATCTACAGGACCTCCGGGCTGGGAATGGGCGTGACGAAGCGCCCGCCCCACTGGCGGATGAACGCCAGCTTTTCCATGATTTCGTTCTTGATGTTCCAGGGCAGGATGAGCACGTAGTCCGGCCGCTCCCGGCCTATGGCCTCCGGGTGCAGCACGGGGATGCGGCTGCCGGGCAAGAAGAGCCCTTGCTTGTGGGGGCTGGCGTCGCACACGAAGGCCACCTGCCCGGCCTTGACCCCACAGAAGTTCAGCAGGGTGTTGCCCTTGGCCGCCGCGCCGTAGGCCGCCACCTTCTTGCGGGCCAGGGTCTGCTCGGCCAGAAAGCCCAAGAGCTCGGCCTTGATGCGCTCCACCCGGTCCTGGAAGCCCTGGTAATAGGCGGGGCCGAGCATTCCGGCCGCGCGCTCCATGTCCAGCAGGGCGCTCAGGCGCGGGGTGTCCTGGGCCTTGGGGTCGTCTTCGGCGCGGGCGTGGATGCGCAAGCTGCCGCCGTGGGTGGGCAGCTCCTCGCAGTCGAACACGCGCAGGCCCTGGGCCGCGAAGATGCGCCGCACGGTGGAAAGCGACAGGTAGGAGAAGTGCTCGTGGTACACGGTGTCGAACTGGGCGCTCTCCACCAGCCGGTACAGGTGCGGGAACTCCATGTTCACCAAGCCGCCGGGCTTGAGGGCGATCCGCAAGCCTCCAACAAAGTCGTTGATGTCTGGCACGTGGGCAAGCACGTTGTTGCCCACGATGAGGTCCGCCTGCCTGCCTTCCGCGGCCAGGCGCTCGGCCAGGGCCACGCCGAAAAACGCTTCGATGGTCTCCACGCCCTTTTCCCGCGCGGCCCTGGCCGTGCAGGCCGTGGGCTCGATGCCCAGGGCGGGGGTTCCGGCCTGGCGCACGTACTGGAGCAGGTAGCCGTCGTTGGAGGCCACTTCCATGACCAGGGAATCCGGCCCCAGGCCCAGGCGCGGCAGCGTGGCCTCCACGTAGGCCTTGGCGTGGGCCAGCCAGGTGCTGGAATAGGACGAAAAGTAGACGTACTCGCTGGAGAAGATGTCCGCGCTGCTTTTGACCTCGTCCACCTGCACCAGGAAGCACTCCGGGCAGACGAAGAGCTTGAGCGGGTAATAGGTTTCCGGGGCGTTCAGGTCGCCGGGCTTGAGGAAGGAATTGGACGCTGGCGCGGCTCCGAGGTCGAGAAAGACCTGGGAGAGCGGGGTGTTGCAGAAACGGCAGTGCATCATGTCTCCAATGGGGCGAAGCCCTCGGCAAGAAGCGGGTGGGTGCGGTCGCGCCCGGAGATGTCGGCCACGGGCAGCGGCCAGGGGATGGCCAGGGCCGGGTCGTCGAAACGCAGGCCGCCCTCGTGCTCCGGGCTGTAGTATTCGGTGTGCAGGTACAGAAGCTCGCAGTCCGGCGTGAGCGTCTGGAAGCCGTGGGCGAAGCCCTGCGGCAGGTAGAAGGCCAGGTGCTCCTCCGGGGACAGCTCCACGGCGTGCCATGTGCCGAATGTGGGCGAGCCCGCGCGCAGGTCCACGGCCACGTCCAGCACGCGGCCCTTGAGGCAGCGCACGAGCTTGGCCTCGGTCTTGGGCGGGCGCTGGAAATGCAGGCCGCGCACCGCGCCCTTGGCCGCGGTGAAGGAGTGGTTGATCTGCACCACCGGGCCGGGCAGGCCAAGGGGGGCGAGCTCCGCCGCGCAGAACAGCCGGGCGAAGCTGCCGCGATGGTCGCCCACGGGCGCGGTCTTGACCAGCTTGAGCCCGGCGATGGGGGTGTCGATGATGGTCAGGCGGCCCATGGGCTACTCGCCGGGAAACCCGTCAAAGAATTCGTCGATGCGGGTGGCGGAAAGCGCGCGCAGATCGACAGCCCCGCCGCGCAGGCCCTCGGCCCAGGCGCGGTACCAGCCCGCGCACCAGATGAGGGCCGCGTCCAGGTCGAGCCGGGGCTTCCAGCCCAGCCCCGCGCGGGCCTTGGCGCAGTCGAGCGTGAGCAGCCCGGCCTCGTGCGGGCCTTCCGGAGCAGGAGCCATGTCCAGCACCGCCCGTGGGCCCCATTGACGGGCGAAGGCCGTCGCCACCTCGCCCACGGTGCGCACATCGCGGCTGGAGGGGCCGAAGTTCCAGGCTCCGGCGAAAGCATGGCCTTCCTCCATCATGCGCCGGGCCAGCAGCAGGTAGCCGCCCACGGGCTCCAGCGCGTGCTGCCAGGGCCGCACAGCCTGCGGACGGCGGATGCGCACGGTCTCGCCCCTGGCAAAGGCGCGCGCCATGTCCGGCACCAGGCGGTCCGTGGCGAAATCGCCCCCGCCGATGACGTTGCCCGCGCGGGCCGTGGCCAGCACGGTGGCGCTTTCCGGCCCGAAGAAGGAACGGGCGTAGGCCTGGGCCGTGATCTCCGCGCAGGCCTTGCTGGCGGAGTACGGATCGTGGCCGCCCAGGCGGTCGTTTTCGCGGTAGCCGTGGACCCATTCGCGGTTTTCGTAGCACTTGTCGCTGGTGACGCAGACGATGGCCCTACGGCCGCCTTTGGGCGGGTTCTTGCGGCAGGCTTCCAGCAGGTGCGCCGTGCCCAGGGCGTTGGCCGCGAAGGTGCCCGTCGGGTCGTCGTAGGAGGGCCGCACCAGGGATTGGGCGGCCATGTGGATGACCACCTCGGGGTCGAAATGGGCCACGGCGCGGCAAAGCTCCGGCAGGTCCAAAATGTCGGCGTGGAGCGACGCCAAGCCCTGCGGCGGTTCGCAGTCCAGCCGCAGCAGGGAGAAGAGCGAGGGCGTGCTGGGGGGATCGAGGGAGTAGCCCAGCACCGTAGCCCCGGCGCGGGCCAGCAAGAGGCACATCCAGGCGCCCTTGAAGCCCGTGTGCCCGGTGATGAGCACCCGGCGGCCGCGATAGAAGCCGTCCATGACGCGCAGCATGGGGGAACCTCCTGTGTCCGCGCTACCAGACCTTCCAGCCGGCGCGGCCTTCGGCCCAGAGCTTGTTCAGGTACTCGGTGTCGCGCAGGGTGTCCATGCAGGCCCAGAAGCCGTGGTGCCGATAGACCATGAGCTGCCCTTCCTCGGCAAGGGCCTCCAGCGGTCCGTACTCCAGGTCGCAGGAGTCGTCCTCAGTCAGCCGGTCAAAAATGGCCCGGTTCATGACCATGTAGCCGCCGTTGATGTAGCCGTCCTTGGAAGCGCCAGGCCCGGCGGGCTTTTCGTTGAAGCGCGCCACGCGGTCGCCTTCGAGCTTGAGCTCGCCGAAGCGCGAGGCCGGGTTCACGCCGGTGAGGGTGACCATCTTGCCGTGGCTCTTGTGGAAGGCCGCCAGCTTTTCCAGGTCCACATCGGCCACGCCGTCGCCATAGGTGAGCAGGAAGGAGTCGCTTTTGACGTACTTCTCCACCTTCTTGAGGCGCGCGCCCTTGAGGGCCTTTTCGCCGGTGCTGGCCAGGGTTATCTTCCAGCCGCACTCCTCGTGGCAGGAATGCAGCTGGGCCTTCTCTGGCTTGCCCAGCTCGATGGTGATGTCGTTGTTCATGGCCTCGTAGTTGAGGAAGTAGTCCTTGATCATCTCGCCCTTGTAGCCCAGGGCCAGCACGAAGTTCCGGTGCCCCTGGGAGGCGAAGACCTTCATGATGTGCCACAGGATGGGCCTGGCGCCGATATTGACCATGGGCTTGGGCCGGAATTCGGTCTCTTCGCGCAGGCGGGTTCCCAGGCCCCCGCAGAGGATGACGACGTCCATGTGCTGCTCCCTATGGGTTTCGGCGTGTGGCGGGCGCTAGTCCTTGACGCAGCGCAGGTAGCCGCGCGGGGCCATGCTGACGCAGAGCTTGGCGTCCATGGCCGTGTCGATGACGAAACGGTCGTTCTTTTCGAGGAAGGCGTCCACGGCGGTCATGGGGTTGTCGCCCACGCCCCAGGGACGGTCGGGATAGAAGTCCGGCGGCATGTTCTCCACCACGGTGTCGAACACCACCAGCCAGCCGCCCTTTTTGACCAGGGGCGAATACAGCTCCAGCTCGCGCAGCACATGCGCGTGGGTGTGGTTGGAATCGAGCAGGACCAGGGGATTCTTGCGCCCGGCAAGTTCCGCGCGCACGGTTTCGGCCATGGCGTCGTCCACGCTCGACCCCTGCAGCATCCGGATGCGCCGGGCCATGGGGTGCGCCTCGATGGCGGCGCGGTTGTGGGCGCGGATGTCGATGTCCAGGCCGAGCACGAAGCCGTCTCCGCCCAGAAGCTCCAGCAGGGAGGCCGAATACACGAGACTGCCGCCGTGGGCGATGCCGGTCTCGAAGATGGCGTCCGGCCGCATGTCCCAGACGATCTCCTGCAGGGCGACCATGTCCTGCGGGTACTGGATGATGGGGCGACCCATCCAGGAGAAGTTGTAGGAGTACCCGGCGCGGGTGGACTCCACGGTGAAGGCCTGGGCGCAGTCCTTCAGGGGCTGGTTGCGGCCCATGGTGTCGATGCGCTCTGCGCGTTCCTTCAGAAATTCGGCGTGCTTGTCCATGTTTGACTACCTCATGCGCGGTCCGGGGCGTCCTGGTCCGCGCGGCTCGCGTCGTACGCCGCCAGGGCGGCGGCGAGTCTTGTCGTGTCGGCCCAGAAACGCATGGGCTCGTAGTCCGGATAGGGATAATGGCCCAGGTTGAGCCGCAAGGCCGCCCCCCGGCGTCGCAGATGTTCCTCCACCAGGGCGCGCACGGTCACCGGTCGGCCGCTGGCGCAGTTCACCACGCCGGTCACGCGGTCCTGCAGGGCCACGCGCACCAGCAGGCGGGCCACCTCGGCCACGGGCAGGTAGTCGCGCTCCTGCTCCCCGCCGGACATGTCAAAGGAGTCCGCGCCCGCCGTGATAGCCCGGTCAAGTTGGGAGAGCAAGGATTTTTCGGCCTGTCCAGGACCGCGCATATAGAAGAGCCGCGCCCAATGGAGCGCCACGTCGTGCGCCGCGCACAGGGGCTCCAGCTCCCGGCGCAGATCGTCCTTGGCGCGGCCGTAGGCGGTCACGGGGTCCGTGGGCAGGTCCTCGGCAAGCGGGCCCTCCTTGAGGCCGTATTCCAGGCAGGTGCCGGTGACCAGCAGATGTCTGGCCCCGGCCTGCACAAGCCGGGTCAAAAACCGCAGGTGCCGGGGCAGTTCCTCGTCCAGGTGGGCCGGGCTCTTGAAGGCGTTCAGCCCGCCCCAGGCCAGGTGCAGGATGCGCCCGTGCCCGGCAAGGTCCGCCATCTGCGCGTCGGAGAGCGTGTCCAGGTCCGCCGCGAGCACGCGCACGCGCTCCGGCGCGCTGCGGGCCCTGGCCCAGGCTTCTGCGCGCCCGGCGTCGCGGCACAGGGCCGTTACGGCGTATCCGCGCGCCAGGAGCTCCTCCGTGACCGGAGTGCCGATGAAGCCCGTGGCCCCGGTGACCAGGGCCTTGCGCCGTGTTTCCAGCGTCATGGGGATGTGCCCTCCTTGGAATGGTGCGTCCGCGCCTCAGCCCGGAGCGGAGCGGAAGCGTTCCAGCATGGCCGCAAGCTCGGCCCGGCCCTCGGGGCCGACAGGGGCGAGGTAGGCGTTGAGCGCGGCTTGGCGCTGACACGCTGCTTGCGCCCTGGCGCGCGCGGCCAGGGGCGGCAGCAGGGCGCGCGCTGCGCGGCGGCAGTACTTGGGCAGTTTCTGGATAAAATTCTTGCGGCCTCCTGGCAGGCAATAGCCGTCCACAAAGGCCTGGACCGAGGCCAGCACCGCGCGTCTGGCCGCGTCCGCGTCCAGCCCGGCCGTGCGCCCAAGCAGGGCCGTCATCCTGTCCACGAAGCGCTGGTAGACGGGGCGGTATTCCGGCGCCGTAGAGACCACAAGCAGGTTGTGGTTCTTGCGGCCGCCCAGGTCCTGGCTGGGCACGATGTCGCGCAGGGTGTGCAGCGTGGGCAGCACGGCCACCTTGCCCAGAATGGCCGTGGCCATGCCCAGGGCCAGCTCGCTGGCCGCGTAGAAGCGTTCGGCCTCGTGCCCGGAGCCGAACGCCTCGCGCAGCACCTGGGCGCGCAGCACGGCATAAAACAGGGGCACGTAGGGTCGGCTCAGCTCCAGCAGGCGACCGGCCGGATCGCCGCTTGCGATGCGCGCCACGTGGGTGTCGGGGTAGCAGGGCTCCACCACGGCCTCGCCGGGTCCCCGCACCACCCGCACATAATGCCCGTGCGCGCCGCTGTGGTCAGGGTTGGCGTCGAGAAACGCCGCGCAGCGCAGGATGCTTGCGGTGGAGGTGAGGTCGTCGTCGGCGCAGAGCACGGCGTAGGGGGTTTGGAGCATGGCGGCCATGCGCTGGAGCTTTTCCTCGAAGGGCGCGCCGGGCAGGTGCAGGTAGCGCACGGCGGCGAACTCTTCGGCCGTGTCCATGGGCTGGGCCGAGGAATCCGCCACCACAACGGGCAGGCCCGCCTGGACGTACTGCCGCAAGGCGCGCGCCAGCAGCTTCGGCCGCTGGTGGCTCGGGATCAGCACGGTGACGCGAGGGTGACGCATGGCACGAAGCTATGACCGATGGAGGCAGGGCGTGTCAAACGGCCATATCCGGGGCCGGAGCGGTTGGGTGGGCATGGCGGCTGGTGCCGGTGGCGCGTCTCGCCCGCTACACCAGCGACAGGGGCTGTCCCGTGGGCAGGGCCTCAACCGCGCGGCCGATGGGCGCGGCCAAGTCGCCCGCCTGGGTGAGGATGGCCTGGGCCTGGACCGCAAGGTGCTCCGGCACGCCCAGGATGAGCCCGCCGGAGGTCTGGGCGTCAAAGGCCAGCGTGACGAGCAGCTCGTCCAGCCCAGGGGCCACAAGGGTGCGCGGCAGGTAGTGGTTCCGGTTCTGGATGCTCCCGGCCGGGATGAGCCCCATTGCGGCGAGGTCCAGGGCTTCGGGCATGAAGGGGATGTCGTCCAGGCGCAGCTCCGCGGTGACGGAGCTTGCCGCGGCCATTTCCAGCAGGTGTCCGCCCAGGCCGAAGCCGGTCACGTCCGTGCTGGCCACAAGGCCCAGGGTGCGGATGGCCTCGGCCCCGGCGCGGTTCAGGCGCGCGGCCCAGCGGTGGATGAGCTCCTCCAGGCGGTCCGAGCCCGGCCGCCCCGCCTTGAGGCCGGTGGCCAGCACGCCGGTGCCGATGGGCTTGGTGAGCAGGAGCACGTCGCCGGGCCTGAGCCCCCGGTTGGTGGCCATGCGCTCCGGGTCCACCAGGCCGGACACGGACAGGCCGTACTTGATCTCCGGGTCTTCCACGCTGTGCCCGCCGCAGAGCACGGCCCCTGCCTCCTCCACCTTGGACAGGCCGCCCTTGAGGATGTCGGCCAGCACGGCGGGGTCGGAACATTTTGCCGGGAAGCAGCAGACATTCATGGCCGCATACGGCTCGCCGCCCACGGCGTACACATCGGACAGGGCGTTGGCCGCGGCGATTTGGCCGAAGCGGAAGGGGTCGTCGACAACGGGAGTCAGGAAATCGACGGTCTGCACCAGGGCCTTGCCCGGCGGCAGACGCAACACCACGGCGTCCTCTCCACCGCCGCGCGGTCCGGAGAGGATTCTGTCGTCCCGGCCCAGGGTCAGGCCGGAGAGGATACGCTCCAGGTCCCCTGGAGCAACTTTAGCCGCTCAGCCCGCGGCGCGCACGCCCTGGGTGAGGCGCGGCGACTGCGAGGCCTGCGGCTTGGAGGTTTCCATTGTCATGGCCTATGCCTAGCATAGGCGACCGCCACGGCCAAGGGGAGATTTGCATTTCGGCCATTAAGTGAATGAATGATCCGCCGATAAGACCAGCGACACAGGCACGCGTCATGCAGGGATCTGTCCCGCACAGCACCCCAACACGGGAGGCATCATGATCAGACGCAGCTGCGCCGCCTGCGGACGGCCCATCAACCGCACCGACCGCTTTTTCGAGGCTTCCGACGGCACCCTGTGCCAGGACTGCCAGGCCCGGCTGGCCAAAGGCGTTTCGCTCCGTTTCGGGGGCTGCGCCCAGGCCGCCATGCCTCCGGTGTTCGCCCAGCTTCCGGAGCTGGCCCTTGGCGGACACCGCTAGGCGTCTTGCTCCGCATCGTCTTCCTCTCCGGGTTCCGGCCAGGGGGCGGCGTTCTGGTCCGCTTCCGCTCCGGACTCGGCGGGCATGTCGATCTCCAGGCTGAACACGCGTTCCGGCACCCCTGCCTGCGCCTCCTTCGCGTCGTCCCTCCCGGCCTTGCCGCCGTAACGCTCCGGCTGCAGGCTTTTGAGCAGGAACATCAAAAGCTGGTCGGAGTGCTTCACCGTGCTGCCGCATTCCCGCCCCTGGTGGAACACCGGTATGCAGACGCCTGAAAGCGCGCGCCGAACGGCCTCGGCCTCCAGTCGGGCGATGGCGGTGTCGGCTGTGTCCGGGCGGTGTGCGCCGCGCAAGGCTGTTGCGGCGTGCACGCGGTTGTGTCGCGGGCAGCGTGTGCGCCCAGGGCAGCGGGCGCGGCGTACGGCCGCGCTGAAGGCCTTTGGCGAGACAAGGGCCAGCCGGTACAGCCGGGAATGGTTGCGGTCCATGGTTCGTCCTCCGGGAATCGTCGTTTGGCGGGCCCTGCTTGCGCACCCGCGTTGCGCAGTATACCCCCCGCTTCGGGCCGATGCCGAAATGGTCCGCAATATGGCCGGGAAAAGGATGATTTTCCCCTGTTGACGGCGCTTTGGCCGCGCGGGCCGTGGCGCGGGCGCAAAGTCGTTGCCAGTGGCCTTCGGAAAGGGTAGAGTTCGAGCCCAAGACACGCAAAGAACCCTTAGACAAAGGAAGGCCCGTGGCGAAACCGAACTATCAATACGAGAAGCGCGCCAAGGAACTGGCAAAGAAGAAGAAGAAGGAAGAGAAGCTCCGCCGCAAGCAGGAGAACGCCAAGCGAGGCGTAGGCGGCGAGGATGAGGCTCCGGCCGAGGGCGAAGAGGCCCCCGCCGAAGGAGAAGCGGCCGCGCAGCCCTAGGCGACGGCCGTCCTAGAACGTCACCGAGAGGCTGACGGACCCGAACATCTGCGGGCTTTTCTGCCCGTCATACTCCTCTGTCCTGTATACGTGCGTATAGGTCAGTTTTGTCACGCCCAGCACCAGCCCTATGCCCGCCGAAAGGTCGGCCACGAAGTTCTTCTTGGTGACGCTGGGGCTGTGCTCCCAGGTGTTGCCGTCCAGAAAGATGTTGCGCGCCACGGCGCGGCCCTCGGCCCCGGCGAACAGATGCAGGCCGAAGGCCGTGTCGCGCCGCAGGCGCGGATCTTCGGGGTCCGCAGGGGCGCTTACCCCGCCGCCCGGCGTGATGAGCGAGGTACCGAAGTCCCAGGGCAGGTTCAGGCCCAGGCGCGTCTCGAAGCCCAGGCTGGCCTGGGTGAGCACGTTGCCCGCCGTGGCCCCGAAGCGCGGGAGGAAATCCCAGGCCACGTCGCGGCCGATGTCCACACGCGCCGCGCGCAGGGTGCGCTGCCACGAGAGCATGAGTCCCGGTTCGTCGTGGATCTGGTGCTCCCAGCCTTGCGCGCGCTTGAAGCCCATCATGGTGTGGTAGTTGTTCTGCGTCTCCCCCGCGCGGGCCGACGGCCCGACAATGCCCAGCGTGGTCTCGAAGCTGTCCAGCTGGCGGGGCGTCTTGGCGTGCAGCGCCAGGGAAAAATACGTCCAGCCCGCGTAGGGCCTGTCGTCCGGCTGGTAGGTGGAAACGCCCGTGTCGCCTGGGGTGTACATATTCTGCCCCAGCGACAAGCCCACATTGTACTGCTGGCCCGCCTCGTTCACAAAGGGCAGCAGCTGCAAATACGGCAGCACGAAGTCCGGCAGGCGCTCGTCCTGCGCGTACGTGAGCAGGTCGCCCGAGACCCAGGACAGCTTGATGCCGTTGGTGTAGTGCTCGTCCGTGCCGGCGAAGAAGTCGTTCTCCTCGATGAGGATCAGCGTGGAGGCCGTGGACGCGTCGGACGCCGCGCCGGACGCCTCCCCGCTCCCCCGCTCCGCCGCCTGGGCCGGACTGGCGGCAAGGGCCAGCAGCGCCGCAAAAAGCAGCAGCAGCGCCCCCGCGCGCAGACATGACGCAATGCCGAACATGCACGGCCTTTGCCCGCCTGCACCCGCGCTGTCAAGGTGCAAGATGTTTTAAACGGAGGACTTGCGTTCCCTAAGCTCCCTGGCGTACCGTCCGCATCTGTTTCCCAATATCCTCTCACCATGGAGCCGCCAATGAGCTCAGCTTCCCTCCTCCGTGCGTCAGCCCGCTTTCTGCTCTTGTCCCTGCTTCTTTCCCTGTGTGTGTGCGGCGCGGCCCTGGCCGCAGGCGACTCGCCGCGCCAGGCCAGCGCCCGCATGGGCGATGCGCGCATCCACTATCTCCACCAGGGCCAAGGCCCGGACGCCGTGGTCTTTGTGCATGGCTGGAGCTGCGACGCCAGCTTCTGGGATGCGCAGATGGCCGCCATTGGCGCTAAACGCCGCGTCATCGCCCTGGACCTGCTGGGCTGCGGCGCAAGCAGCGCGCCCGATGCCCAGTACACCCAGGATCTGCTGGCCCAAAGCCTTGCGGCCGTCATGGACGCGGCCAAGGTGCGCCGCGCCGTGCTCGTGGGCCACAGCATGGGCCTCAGCGTGGCCAAGCGCTATATCGACGCGCACCCCGACCGGGTGGCCGGGCTGTTCATCGTGGACGGGGCCTACATCAAGCTGCCCGACGACCAGAAGCAGGTGGACCAGTTCACGGCCATGCTCCACACCACGGAAAACGCTCCCGATGCGCAGTGGCGCGCCTTCGTGGGCCAGTTCGTCCAGCCCATGCTCGCCCCGCAAACTCCGCCCGCCGCGCGCCGAAAGATCCTCTCCACCATGCAGGGTTCGCCCCGGCAGCCCGCGCACAACGCCTTTCGCCACTTCCTGGAGCCCGGCGCCTGGAGCGCCACGCCAGCACCCCTGCCCGTGCGCGCCGTGTACGCCGCCGACCTCGCCAAAGGGCTCGGCGTGCGCCAATACCTCGCCACAGTCTTCCCGAACCTCGACTATACCGAATGGACCCGCTGCGGACACTTCATCATGTTCGACCACCCGCAACGCCTGAACAGGGACATCGAAGCCTTCGCCGCCCGCGTTCTGCGTTAGCAGATCGTTGTGCCTGTGTATGCCTCCGGCGGCCAAGGGGCCTCCCCGGCCCCTTGGAACCCCGGATAAGGGGGAAGGCGAGGGGGCCGCTGTCCCATTTTCTTTTCACGCGGGTCCAGGGGCGCGTAGCCCCTGGCCTGCGGAGCATGAAGCAAGCACAGCGTTCTGTCCTGGCCTGCGGAGCATGAACCGCGCAGAGTGTCAGGCTCAGGGCCAGGGGACGGTGGTGTCGGTGATGGCGGTGGACTCGCCCTTGTTGAAGGCGGTGACGGTGAGGTCTGAGCCGGTGGAGGTATAGAGCAGGTCGTAGGTGCCGGTGTTCACGCGGCCATCGCCGTCGAGGCCCAGGTATTCCGCCGCGCTCAGGTTGTCTACGCCGGAGGGTCTTTTCCCTGTGGTGGTAAGATACTGCGTGTACGCGCCCTTGAAGCGGCTCAGGCCGTCGTTGATGGCGCTTTCGGCCATGGTGCGCCGGGTGTCCTGCACGAAGTCCACGTAGCGCGGAATCAGCAGCGCGGCGAGGATGCCGATGAGCACCATGACGATGATGAGCTCGACAAGGGTGAAGCCGCGCGCGCGGCGGGAGCCGCGTACGGTGTGCGTTGGCCGCTGCGTGGGCCGCTGCGGCGGCGATGCGGACGGAATTTGCGCCATATATAGGCCGTAGCATGAACTGTTCGTGTCTTGCAACGGGACGGCGCAAAAAAGAAGGGGGCCTTGGCGGCCCCCTGTACGGTGTCGAACTCGATGGTGTGCGAATTAGTTGCTGTTGGGCCAGGCGGTGGTCATGGTGCTCAGAACAGTCGCGCCACCCTTGCTGCGCAGCGTGACCTGCAGTTCGGTGGCGCTCTTGACGTACTGCATGTTGTAGTCGCCGATGTTCACGCCGGTGTCGGTTTCTGCGCCGGTGCCCAGGTAGGACGGGGTGGCGAGGACGCCCGGGATGTCCGTGGGCACGGCGTTGGTATTCATGATGTACTGGGCGTAGGCCATGTTGAAGCGGGCCATGCCCTCGCTCATGGCGCCTTTGTACGCGGCGCTCTGGGCCTTGTCGGTCATGTCGAAGTACTTGGGCACCACCACCGCGGCCAAAATGCCCAGGATGATGATGACCGAGATGAGCTCGATGAGGGTGAAGCCGCCTTCGCGCCTGTTCTGTTTCTTCTGCTCCATGGGGTCCTCCTTGGTGTGCTTCCCGGCAAGGCCGGAAAAAAGGTTCCTGTTTCCCCTCCCGGGGTCCCCCAGGAGTCGACTTGTTACGTATAGCAAATGGCGTTCCACCGCGTCCACCCTTTGCGCCGGGCTTTTTGGGTGGGGATTGAAAAAATGAATGGAATTATTTGATCCCGCTCATGGAATTCTGCATCAGCTCCACCAGCGGCAGGAAAATGGCCAGGGCGAAGAAGCCCACCACCCCGGTCAAGCCTGCCACCAGCACAGGGCCCAGGAGCTCGCTCATCTTGCTCACGGCGTACTCCACCTCGTAGTCGTAGTGCTTGGCCGCCTCCTTGAGCATTTCCTCCAGGTTGCCGGTCTCCTCGCCGATGGTGATCATGGAGACCATCATGGGCGTGAAGGAGGGGCAGCCGCGCAAAGGGGCGGAAAGACCGCGGCCCTGCTCCAGCTTGTCGCGCAGGTTTTTGAAATCGCGGGCGATGTAGGCGTTGCCTATGGTGCCGGTGAGGATGTCCATGGCCTCCAGCACGGTGATGCCGCTGGCCTGCAGTATGGCGAAGATGCTGGCGAAGCGGGCCATGGCGGCCTTCTTGAACACGGGGCCCAGGATGGGCAGGCGCAGGAAGAAGCCGTCGCGGGCGATTTTCCCGGCCTCGGTGCGGAAGTAGGCGGAGAGGCCGAACACGAGGCCGCCCAAGGCGACCAGGCCCAGGTGCCAGAAGTTCGTCAGCAGGTCGTAGAGCCCCAGGCACACGCGTGTGGGCAGCGGCAGGGCGATGCCCGCCTTGGCGAACATCTCCACGAAGTGCGGCAGCACGAAGAGGATGAGGATGAAGAAGGCGGCCACCAGGGCCACCACCACCACCATGGGATAGGTGAGCGCGCTCTTGATGTCCTTTTTGACCTTGAACTCGTGCTCCACGATGTAGATGAGGCGCTCCAGCACCTCGGTGAGCGTGCCGCTGATCTCGCCTGCGCGGATCATGTTGCAGTAGAGCTCGGAGAAGACGCCCCGATGCTTGGCGAAGGCCCGCGAGAGGGTGGCCCCGCTTTTGATGTCCGCGCCGATGCTGATGATGGCGGCCTTGAGGCGCGGGTTTTCGGTCTGGTTCTGCAGCACGTCCATGGATTGCAGCACGGGTATGCCCGCGTTGAGCATGGTCCGAAGCTGCTTGGTGAACAGGATCAGGTCCTGCGGCTTGATCGACTGCATCCGGTTGGAAAGCGCCGTCAAGAAACCGTCGGCCGATGCGCCGTCCTGGCCCTTGGTTTCGGAAACAGCGGTGGGGATGAGCCCGCGCGCGGCCAGCATGTCCTGGGCGGCCTCCGGACTTTGCGCCTCCACAACGCCCTTGGCGTTCTTGCCGTCGCCGTCCAGGGCCGTGTATTTGTAGAAGGGCATGGGTCGGCTCCCTAGATCATCACCGCGCTGGCGGCTTCTTCCAGGGTGGTGAGCCCGCGCGCAACCTTGGCCAGGGCGTCGGCCTTGAGGGTGCGCATGGTGCGCGTCTGTACGCAGGCCTTGGCGATGTCCTTGGCCGTGGCCCCGCGCATGATCATGTCCTGCACCAGTTCGTTCACCGGCAGCACCTCGTAGATGGCCATGCGGCCGGAGAAGCCGGTCTGGTGGCAGGTGCGGCAGCCCGCGCCGCGCTGGAAGCTGAAGCGGGACAGCATTTCCTCGCGGATGCCGAAGGCCGCGAGCAGTTCCTTTTTGGGCGTGTAGGGTTCCGAGCAGTGGGGGCAGTTCTTGCGCAGCAGGCGCTGGCTGATGGAGGCCAGGAGCACCGTGGACACCAGGTAGGGCTGTATGCCCATCTCTATGAGGCGGGTGATGGCGGTGGCCGCGTCGTTGGTGTGCAGGGTGGTGAGCACGCGGTGGCCGGTCAAACCCGCCTGCACGGCGATCTCCGCGGTTTCGGCGTCGCGCACCTCGCCCACCAGGATCACGTCCGGGTCCTGGCGCAAAATGCTGCGCAGGCCCGAGGCGAAGGTCATGCCGGCCTTCCGGTTCAGCTGCACCTGGCGCACCGTGGGCACCCGGTACTCAACGGGGTCTTCCAGGGTCACGATGTTGATGTCGGGCGTATTGATGTGCTTCAAGAGCGCGTAGAGGGTGGTGCTTTTTCCGCTGCCCGTGGGGCCCGCAGCCACAATGAGCCCGTAAGGCTTGGTCGCGGCGGACTCAACCTTGGCGCGGTCCTGGGCGGTGAGGCCCAATTCGCCGAGGCTCAGGCCGTGGGCGTTGCGCTCCAGCAGGCGCAGCACGATGTTTTCGCCGTGCACCGTGGGCAGGGAGGACGCGCGCACGTTGAATTCCCTGCGCTGGGTGACGAAGGTGAAGCGGCCGTCCTGCGGAATCTTGGACACGGAGATGTCCATGTTGGCCATGATCTTGAGGCGCGAGACCAGGGGCAGGAAGCTGGCCTTGGGCGGGGCGGGGATCATGCGCAGCTTGCCGTCCACGCGGAAGCGCAGCTGTATGCTGTCTTTTTCCGGGCTGATGTGCACGTCGCTGGCGTGCTCGCGCACGGCCTGGCCCAGGATGGAGTTGACCATGCGGATGACCGGCGCCTGCGAGGCCTGGTCCTGCAGGGCGTCGATGGCGATGTCTTCCTTTTCCTCGCCGCCCACCTGGGTGGTGATGTCGGAGTCGTCCTCGGCGATGCCGCCGAAGAGGTCCTTGCCCGCCTCGCCCCGGCCATAGATGGCGCTGAACAGCAGCTCGAAGTCGTTTTCCGAGCAGATGACCGGCTCCGCCTCCAGGTTGGTGGCGATCTCCACCGCGTCCAGGGCGTTGATGTCCATGGGGTCGGTCATGGCGATGAGCAGCAGATGCCCGCGCCTGGACAAGGGCGCCAGCCGGTGCTTCTGCGCCAGCTCCTCCGGCAGGAGGGTGTCGATGCGGTCCTCGTAGGGGTGCTTGTCCGGGGTGTAGCGCTCGATGCGCAGCTGCTTGCTCACCGAGTCGATGATGACGTTCTCTTTGAGAATGCCGGACTGCACGAGATACTGCCCGAGCTTCAGTCCGGATTTTTTCTGCCCGGACAGCGCGGTTTGCAGCTGGGCTTCGGTCAGCGCCCCGGTCTCGATGAGCAGCTCGCCCAGACGTTTGCGTTCGCGTTTCATGCCGCGTCCTCGGGGCCTAGGGCCTATCCACGTCGCCGGTCGCGGGCCGGGCCAGGCCGGTAAGCGCCTCCGGGCCGAGGGAGGCCTGCTGCGAGGACCAGTGGGTCACGGGTGCGGGCTCCGGGGCCGTGCGGCGGGCCGGAGCCGGGCGCTCGGCTGCGTTTTCCCGGCCTGCGTCCGCCTGGCCGGCCTCGGGCTGGAAAGGCCGGAATTCCACGGCCTTGCGCATGGAGGGTCCGCTGTCGCGCGGGGGCAGCAGGGACACGCCCGCATTGGGCCGGGCTCCGGGCTCCTGGGCGTTGGTTTCGTCGTCGCCCAGGCGCAGGCCAGCGGTGGAGATGCCCGGCGAGGCGTCCACGGCCGGGGCCAGGGCCGGAGATGTGGCGGGGGCGCTTTCGGTGCGGGCCTGCGCGGCGCGCATCACCGGGCCTTGGGCGTCCAGAGAAAGCCACAGGCCGCCCAGAGCCAGGCACAGGGCGGCCAGCCCGGCCAGGGCCAGGCGGCGGCGCGGCGTCGGGGACGGCCCGGAGCGCAGGGCGTGCAGGACCTCGGCCAGGCCCACGCGCGCCCGTCCGCGCACAAGGGTCTCCAGCATGGCCAGGTGGCACAGGCGCAGGGTCTTGCGCGGGGAGCCCCCGGAGGCCAGGTGCACGGCCAGCCCGGCCATGGGGGTGAAGCGCACCGCCGGGGCCGCGTCTCCGGCGGCCACGGCCAGTCGGTGCTCGATCATGGCCACGGTCTCGCGGGCGGACAGGGGCTTGAGCCTGCGGCGCACGTTGATGCGGTCGGCCAGGTTGGGCATGGCGTCGATGACGGGCTCCAGCTCGCGCTGGCCGAACAGGACGATTTGCAGCAGCTTGGCGGTGTTCGTTTCATAGTTCAGCATCTCGCGCAGGATCTCCAGGTTTTCCGGCGCGATTTTCTGTCCTTCGTCGATGATGAGCACCACCAGGCGCTTTTCCACCAGCCCCAGGCGGAACAATTGCTGCTTGAGGGTCTCCTTGAGGGCCCACAGGCCCATGCCCGTGTCCGGGCTGCGGCCCGTCACGCTGGCCAGAATCACCTGAAGGAACTCCTCGCTGGAGTCGAAGTGCGGGTCCAGCAGCAGGTGGACATCGGCGTCCTGGTCCTCGGCAAAGGCGCGCAAGAGGCTGCGGCACAGGGTGGTCTTGCCGGTGCCGATGTCGCCGGTGACGAGGTTGAGGCCCCGGCGCAGGCGCAGGGAGATTTCCAGCTCCTGCAGGCAGGTGGCGTGCTGGCGCGTGCCCAGCAGAAAGCCGGGGTCCGGCGAGTTGGAGAAGGGCTCGCGCTCGAAGCCGGCGTAGTGGCTCATGCTGGGCCTCCGTTGCGCAGGCGTTGCGGCAGCGCGCAGGGCTGCGCCGGGAGGGCGAAGCACCGCTGCGCTGCTGTATGCTTCGCCGCGGCGGCCAGGGCCGTTTTGGGCGGCGCGGCCGCCAGGGCTGGCGCGGTCGGCTCGGGGGCGCAGGAGCGCTCCAAGGTTTGGCCATCCCTGGTCGGGGCGGACGGGCCGCCGCCGTCCTCCTTGGCCTTCTTCGCGTCCTTCAGCTCCCGCTCCAGTTCTTCGTAGCTCTTCTGCCGCTCGTTCTCCTTCCAGTCGGCCAGCACCGTGGGGGTGATGAAGATCATGAACTCGTCCTTGAGGTCGTCCTTGTACTGGCTCTTTGCGGCCCAGCCCAGTCCGGGAATGTCCATGACGCCGGGGATGCCCGCCTCGTTGAGCTGCTTGCGCAGCTTGGACAGGCCGGAGATGACCACGGTCTCGCCGTTTCTGGCGATGAGGGTGGTCTCGGTCTTCTTTTTGACGATGTACGGGTTGCCCGACACGGTGCGCGAGGTGTCCACCTCGTCCTTCTGCACCAGGATGGTGAGCTTGATGAACTCGTCGTCGATGATGTGCGGGGTGATCTCCAGGCGCAGCACGGCGTCCTGGAAGCTTACGGAATAGGTGATGTCCGTGCCGGTGCCGGTGGAGGTCTGGTAGGGCACGCGCTCGCCGGACTCGGTGTAGGCCTTCTGGTTGTCCATGGTGGAGATGGACGGGCTTGAAATGATGTTCAGCTTGTTCTCCGTGGCCAGGGCCTGCAGCTGGGCCTCCAGGATGCTGCCGCCCACCTTGCCGAAGGTCATGTCCAGGGCCATGCCCGTGCCGCTGCTTTTCACCGTGCTGGCGGGGAAGTTGAGGCCCCACGGCCCCTGGGTGCCGGTGCCGATGATGGGCGTTGTGGTGGTGCTGGTGCTGCCCCCTGTGGTGCTGGTGCTGGTGAGGGAGCTGCCGCCGGATATGCCGAGGCTGTTGCCCGAGCGCACGCGGCCGGAGTAGTTGCCGCCCCACATGATGCCCAGGTCGCGTGCCACTTCCTTGGTGGTCTCCACGATGTGCGCCTTGAGCTTGATCTGGGCGCGGGGGGAGTCGAGCCTGGAAAGCAGGCGGGTGACCTTGCGGATGTCCTCGTCCACGCTCTGGATGATCAGGGAGTTGGTGAGCTCGTCCACCTCCACGCTGCCCAGGGGCTTGCCGTCCTTGTCCTTGGTGAGGGTCTTCTCCAGGGTGGGCTTGAGGAGCTTGGCGTCGGCGAAACGCACCTTGGCCACGGTGGTGGAGAGCGGCTCCTCCTTGAAGCGCATGTTGCGCTGCAGGTGGGCGCTTTTCCTCGCGGCTTCCAGCTCGATGTTGGTCTTGAGGTCGGCGAGGGACATGACGCGGATGGTGGCGCCGTCGAAGGTGTAGGTGAGGTTGTTGGAGCTGAGGATGCCGGTGAAGACCTCGTCCCAGGGCCGGTCCACGATGTTCAGGTTCACCGTGCCGGTGACCCCGGGCGAGAGCACGATGCTTGTGCCCGCCGCGCGCGAGAGCGCCTGGAGCACGGCCATGATGTCGGCGTTGTGCATCCGCAGGCTGATGTGCGAGGCGGGCAGTTTTTTTCCGGCGGTCAGGAGGGCAGGGTCGGCCGGGGCCTTGTCGATGACCTGGGGCGGTTCGGTCACGGAGAAGTGTCCGCGCGGGGAATGCCCCTGGGATTGCTTCTCCATGGCCTTCCAGGTCTCGGCCATGTCCTCCACGGGGGTGGCTTCGGGCTGGGCCTTGGCGGCGCAGCCAGCGGCGCAGACGGCCAGCAGCAGGGCGAGAAGCGCTGCCGACAGCCGGAAGCGTGCGGTAGGCGTTCGTTTCATCGTCTTTTGACCACCCGTATGCGGATCTTGTCCGTGTCGTCCTCCACCAGGGGAACGCGCCGCGTAAATTTGCGCCCCGAGGAGCCATCCGTTCGCTCCAGAAGCACGCTGGCCTTGTCTATGGCCTGGACACGGTAGCCGCCCTCGGCCAGTTCGTCGCCCTGGGCGTATTCCACGCCGTTGATGACGGCCAGCAGTTTTTGGCCGATCTTGATATACCCGGAGTACACGAACTCCGTTCCGCCTCCGGCCTCGGCCTCGTCCTGCGAGAGGGAGTCCTGCCCGCCGTAGAAGGGGTCCAGGGCGGCGGCGTCGGTCAGCAGGGCGATGCGATAGGCCTGGGGAGGCGCAAGCTTGGCCTTTTCCAGCTTGGCCAGTATTTCGTCGGGCCGTGGGGCGGCGGCCTGTTCCTGGCCGACAGCGCCAGCTGGCGCATCGGGCGTGTCCGGGCCGGAGAAGTGCAGTGCCCCGGCCACGGCCATAGTGGCCGCAAGGACGCCCAGCATCAGTTTTTCGCGTTTCTCCATACCCTGGCCAAGCCGCTCCCTGTAACAGTTCCGGCGCTAGGCCCCAAGGGCCACGCGCAGCTGCACAAACATTTCGATCCGTCCGTCAACCGCGCGCAACTCCACCTTTTCGACGCGCGAAAGGCTCGCCATGCGGCCAAGCTCCACAAGAAAGGCCCGTGCCTGCGCCAGCTCGCCGCTGAACACCCCCTGGGCCTGGATGCTGCCGGGATCCTGGGCCATGCTGGAGGCGTCCAGGCTCACGTCCAGGGGCTCCAGGCCGACGGCCCGGGCCATGTGGCCCAGCTGCTCGGTGACGAGATAGGCCTCGGCCCTGGCGATGGGTTCGGCCTTCAACGGCAGGAGCGCCTCCACCGTGGCGTTGTGCGCCTCCGCCCCCAGCCCGGCCAGTATCGGGGCCAGCTTTTGCTGCCGCTCCAGCCGGGCCTTCTGCTCCGCGACCTCGCGGTCCAGCCTGCGGCCTTCCACATAGGGCTGCACGGCGAGCAGATACGCCGCGGCGGCCAGCAGAAGCACGCCCACGCCCACGCGCAGGCCCAACTGGCGCATTTGCGGGGTGAGCTTCAGTTCCGTTTTCAGCGACAGGGGCATCAGCGCACCCCCATGTGCATGACGAAGAACAGCACGGTTTCGCCCGAGCCCAGCTCGCGCAGGCCGGATTCCTTGACCACGGGCATGTGCAGCATGGGCGAGCCCTGCAACCCGATGACGAAGCGCGAGAGGGCGGCGTCGAGGTCCTGGCGTTCGCCCATGACCACGCCCTCAATGGCCAGGGCGCCTTGCGCGGAAGGCTGACCCGGCTGTTGGCCCGCTTGCGGGGCGGCCCCGGGTTTCGCCGCCGCGCCGGGTTGGCCGCCCCCCCCCGTGGCGGGATAGTCCACCGTGAGGGAGAGCAGGCGGACGTTTTCCGGCACGCGGCGGCCCATTTCGGCCACGGCTGAGAGGGCCAGCAGGCGCTGGTCCACCAGGCGCAGGCCCTCCTGCCGGAGCATGAACGTCGCGGCGCGCTGGCTTACGGCGCTGTCGTCGGCCAGCGGCCCCAAGGCGGCGGACTGGGTCTTGAGCTCCTCAAGCTGGGCGCGCCGGGAGGCGTTGGCCCGTTCCAGCATGGCCCCCCCCGCGCCGATGAGGATCATGATTCCGGCCAGCCCCAGGATGATGCAGCGCGTGACGAAATTTTTGGCATCCTGCGCCGTGCGGACCGTGTAGTTGGCGATGAGGTTGATGCCCCGTCCGGGTTGGGCAAGGGCGGCGGCCAGGGCAGGGGCCATGGCCATGCGGTCTCCTGGGGAGGACCTCGCTCCCTCGGCGCGGAGGATGGCCAAGGGGTCGAAAACCTGGGGCTGGAAGCCCAGCTGCCCGGCCAGGGCCTCGGCCAGCGCGGGGCAGGCGAAAATCTCGCCGCTCAAGTGCAGGGCGTCGCAGCGCCGCTGCTGGCTGCCCGCATAGTATTCCAGGGTGCGCTCCACCTGCCGGGCCAGCCGCTCTATGGCCGGTGCTATGGCGTCGAGCATGGCCTTGGGCGCAAGCAGGTGCTCCGGACCGGCCCATGCGGGCTTGGGCGCGCCCAGCAGCACATGGCGCAGCAAATCCAGGGCCTGGGCGGGGTCGATGGGCTGGGGCGGCTCTTCCCGCGCGGAGTCCTTGGCTGCGGCGGTCCCGGCGGCGGCCAGCGCCTCGGGCAGTTGCAGCTCCAGCTCCGCCAGGGGGGCGGGCTTGGGCTTGGCCAGGGCCTGAAAGTGTTCGGCCAGCGCCTCGGCCATGCTTCCCGCCCCGGAACGGATGAAACGGCTGAACACGAGCCTGTCCGTGGTGTACAGGCCGATGGCGGAGAAATCCGGCTCCACGTGGATGTTGGCCGCGAGCTGATGCCCGGCGGGTGCTCCGGGCGCGCGGTACAGGGCCATGAAAGCGTTGGGGATGGCGGTTATCCCGGCCAGCGGCAACCCTGCCTGCTCGAAGGCTTCGCGCAGACGGTCCACATCGGCCTTGCGGGCCAGGCAGGTGAGCGCCTCCAGGCGCGCACCGCCCTGCGACGGCCCAAGGGGCGCATAATCAAGGGCATAGTCCGTATCGGCGAACTTCTTTTCTTTTTGCAGGGTCCAGTATACGGCGGCGTCCAGCTTGGCCCCGGAGAGCTTGGGCACGGCCAGCACGTTCAGGTCCTGGTCCGAGGAGCGCAGCACGGTCCAGATGTCCGCGCTGGAGGGGGCGACGCCCAGGGCCTCCAGCCCGGAGCGCAGCAGGAGCCCGAAGCCTTTTTCGCCGGGGGCCTGGTCCGGGCCCATGGGCAGGCGCACCGTGGCCAGCACGTCGCCGCCCGGTCGGCGCACCGCCGCCATGCACAGGCTTGTGCCGTTGATGCTGACCCCGACGCCGTGAGGCTTGCCGCCGCTTAAGCGCAACTGGCGGCTCCAGAGTGGGGTGCGCCTGCGTTCGGGTGGCGCGGCGGGCGGGACAGGAGCGGCCGCACCCTTGGCCGATGGGGCCTCCGGGGCGGAAGGGGCCGCGGTTTCGGAGACGGCGCGTTCGGTCCGCGTCTGGGGCGACGGCGCGTCGGTCTGGGCAGGGGCGGGGCCTTCTTGGGCGGAAGGCGCTGGCGCGCTCTTGGCGGCGTTGGCGCGGCGGGCCAGGCCGGGAACAAGCTCGCGCACGGAAATGGGGCGGGTCCAGATGGAACCGGTGCGCGCGGGCGGGGCCTCCCCGCCGGGAACGGACGGCGGGGTTTCTCCACTACGTATGGAGCGCAGCAGCTTATCCGTGGAGGTCAGGCGTTCCTTGAAATTCACGTTGGCCCCGGAGCGTTGGTTTATCTTGCTTTGTAGACAGAGCTTTTTATTTTGCTGCTGTGGCGCGTGGTGCAGGCCCGCACCGTTGGCCCGTGCGGCTGTTGAGCGTGCTGCGAGAATTTCTAAACTATTTATAAATTCTTGTTAAGAACTAGTTCTACTCTGTGAGCCGTGTCAAGTCGAAACTGCCCCGGACACGCGTCCGGCCAAGAATAGGGCGGCTTGCGAAGGGCGGTCGGCCACCCTCCCGGCAGGGTGGAGCGGCTGCGCGCGGACCGGCGCTTCCAGTTTACACCAGACCTGGAATGATATAAGTAGTAGTCGGATGAGAAGTCCCGGAAGACGTATTGCGGAGGAAACATGAGCCAGACGAACATCTTGCTTGAGTCCGGCACCAATGAGCTTGAGCTCGTAGAGTTCTTCATCGACGAGAAGGACGAGGCCACGGGCCAGGTGTACCGGGGATTCTACGGGGTCAACGTGGCCAAGGTGCTGGAAATCATCCGGATGCCCTCCGTGACGCAGTTGCCGGAAATACCGCATCCCTCGGTGCTCGGGGCGTTCAACCTGCGCACGCGCATCATCCCCCTGGTGGATTTGGCCCAATGGCTGGGCAAGCACATGGACACCTCGCAGAAGGACACCAAGGTCATTGTCAGCGAATTCAACCGCATGACTTCCGCCTTCATGGTCTCCGGGGTGACGCGCATCCACCGCCTGAGCTGGACCCAGGTGGAGCCGCCGGGCAGCCACCTGAACGAGTACTCGGGCTCCAGCGTCACCGGCGTGGTGCGCTTCGAGGACCGCATCCTGCTCATTCTGGACATGGAGAAGATTCTGGCCGACCTGAACCCCGGTCTGGCCATGAAAATCGAGGAACAGGCGCTCGCGGAGATCAAGGAGCACAGCCACCCGCCCAAGAAGGAGCATTTCCGCGCGCTCATTTCCGACGATTCCACCAGCATCCGCAAGATGATCGGCACCATGCTGGAAAAGGCCGGGTTCGAGGTCACCCAGACCGTAAACGGCCAGGAGGCCTGGGACGCCCTTGTGCAGATGAAGAACACGGCCGCCGGCGAGAACAAGCCCCTCACCGACTACGTGGACATTCTCGTGTCCGACATCGAGATGCCGGTAATGGACGGCCACAACCTGACCAAGCGCGTGAAGGACGACCCCGTCCTCAAGGAACTGCCCGTCATCCTCTTTTCCTCGCTCATCACCGACCGGCTGCGCCACAAGGGCGAAAGCGTGGGCGCCGACGACCAGGTGAGCAAGCCCAACATCACCGAGCTCACCAAACGGGCCTACGAGCTCATCGCCGAGCGCCAGGGCATCACCCTGTAGCCGCGCCGTTTTCGGCCAGGCTCCCCGCCTTCTTGCGCGTCCCGGCTCGCCCGGGCGCGGTCGCTTGCCGCCCGATGGCGGAGCCGATATGGTGCGGCCGTTGTCGCCGGAATCCCTCGGCCGCATCCCCCCAACGCCTGGAGGTCCGACATGCAGGAACGCCCCCACTCGAAGAAGATCGCCATCGTCGGCATGGGCAACGTGGGCGCCGCCTTCGCCTACGCCCTCATGCTGCGCAGGCTCGCCACGGACATCGTGCTCATCGACCTGGACCGCAAGCGCGCCGAGGGCGAGGCCCTGGACCTGCGCCACGGCCTGCCCCTGGTGGGCCCCATGAACGTCTTTGCCGGAGACTATGCCGATTGCGCCGACGCCGCCATGGTGGTCATCACCGCCGGGGCCAACCAGAAGCCCGGCCAGACCCGCCTGGAGCTGCTCAAACAGAACGCGGGCATCACTGCGGACATCGTGCGCCGCGTGCTGGAGCAGGGGGGCAAGCCCATCCTGCTCATGACCACCAACCCCGTGGACGTGCTGACCCGCGCCGCCCTGGACGTGGCCGGGTCCATGGGCCTGCCGCCGGGACGCGTGTTCGGCTCGGGCACCGTGCTCGACAGCTCGCGCCTGCGGCACCTGCTGGCCGAGGCCGCGGGCGTTGACCCGCGCGGGGTTCACGCCGCGGTCCTGGGCGAGCATGGCGACTCCGAGGTGTGCGTGTGGAGCCGGGCCAACGTTTCCGGCATTCCCCTGGCCGAGGCCTTGGCCCTGCGCGGGGTGGTGCTGGATAACGGCTTCCGCGAACGCGCCGCCACCGATGTGCGCCGCGCGGCCTACGAGATCATCAACCGCAAGGGCTACACCAACACCGCCATCGGCGTGGCCCTGTGCCGCATCGTGGAGGCCGTGCTGGGCGACCAGAAGTCCGTGCTCACCGTGTCCACCGACGCCGAGGGCCGCTATGGCCTGCCCAGGGTGTGCATGTCCCTGCCCTGCGTGGTGGGGGCGGGCGGCGTGGAGAAGGTCATCGACGCGCCCCTGGCCCCGGAGGAGGAGGCCGCCCTGCGCGCCAGCGGCGAGGTGCTGTTCGCCTCCTGCCGGTCGCTGCTGTAGCGCAAAGACGACGCCCACTAGCCGCACAGGGCCGGAAGGGATGCGCAATCCCCTCCGGCCCTGTCGTTCTTCGCGTTCGCCAAGCGGCTACTCTTTGCGCACGCCCCAGTTTTTGAGGATGCCCTCGCGCAGCGCCTCGGCCCACTGGTCCATGGCCTTTTCGGCCTGGCCCAGGGCCTGGAAGTTGGCGGAGTCGTACTTGTCGCCGTCCTTGTGGTCGGCGAAGAGGGCGATGCTCTCGCCGGTCTGCGCATCGGAGAAGCGGAACTCCATGGTGCAGGAGCCCACGTTGGGGTCGCTTGACCCCGCGGCCTTGCGCCCCAGGGTGATGAGGATGCCCACGGGCAGCACGCTGGAGATGGTGTTCCTTGTGGGATTGCTGGCCTTGACCTGGGTGACCGCCGCGGAGATGCGCAGCACGCGGGGCTGCGGGTATGCCGCCAACGGGAAGTCGATGCTCTGCATGGTCTTTACGAGCACGCCGTCGAAGTGCTGGGCCAGGGCGGTCAGCTCCTCGGGTTTGACCCCGCTTTCCTTGGCCAGTTCGTCCATGCGCCAGATGACGGTCTTGTCAAGAAGCACGGCGTTGTAGTGCTTGGGGTCGATGCCGGGCTTGCGCCAGGCGAAGCGCTCCGGGTGGCCGGGCACCTGGGTCATCTTGGCGTACTCCGCCCCCAGGAAGTGCTGTGCGGCGGCGGCCTGTTCGGGCGTCTGGTTCGGGTCCGCCGGGGCCGGGTCCTTGGCGGCGCAGGCGCAGAGCAAAAGCAGCAGGGCTGGCAGGGCAAGGCGGGCCATGGTGCGCATGGGGCGTGTCTCCTGAGGGTTGCGGCGTTCCCGGCGGCGGAATTGCCCCCGGCCTGCCTCCCCTGTACAGGATTCGCGAAGCGCGCGCTACTCCCCGGCTATTTTTCGCCCTCGCCTTCGTCCTTCACCCAGTCGCAGTCCTTGTTGCCGCAGGCGATGAAGTCGCCCTTGGCCTTGCTGTGCTTTTCCACCAGCAGGGGGAAGCCGCACTTGGGGCAGGGGCCGGGCACGGGCCGGTCCCACAGGGAAAAGGTGCAGTCCGGGTAGCGGGAGCAGGAATAGAACACCTTGCCCCGGCGCGAGGTCTTTTCGACCATTTCCCCGGTGCAGCCCGGCTGCGGGCAGGCCACGCCCGTGGGCAGGGGCTCCGTGTGCTTGCAGGCCGGGTAGCCCGTGCAGGCGATGAATTTGCTGCCGCGCCGCGCAGTCTTGATGACCATGGGCTTGCCGCACTCCGGGCAGGTTCCGGCGGGAATCTCCTCCGGGGCCTCCAGCACGATGATTGCCCCGAATTCGTCGCGCTTGAAATTCTTTATGTTCTTGCACTTCGGGTAGCCGGTGCAGCCCAGGAAGGGGTCGCTTGCGCGGCCCTTGCGCGGAACTTTGACGGCAAAGGGTTTGCCGCACAGCTCGCAGAGGATGTCCGTGATCTCCTCCTTGGGCCGGTCCACGGGGATGATGGTTCCCTGCTCGTCGCGGGTGAACTCGCGGATGGCCTTGCACTCCGGATAGCCGGAGCAGCCCAGGAACTCGCCGTTCTTGCCGAATTTCACGTGCATGGGCCGACCGCATTCCGGGCAGGCCACGCCGGAGTCGATGGTGGCGCGGCTCATTTCGGTCCCGGCCTTTTCCAGCGCCGGGATGAATTCGGCCATGAATTCCTCGATGACCTCTTCCCAGGCGCGGCCGCCCGCGGCGATCTCGTCCAGCTTGGTCTCCATGCCCGCGGTGAAGCCGATGTCCATGAGCGTGGCGAAGTGCGCCACCAGCTTGTCGCTTACCGTCGCGCCAAGCTCCGTGGGGGCGAAGCGCTTGTCCTCCATGGCCACGTACTCGCGGTCTTGCAGGGTGCTGATGATGGCGGCGTACGTGCTGGGACGGCCGATGCCCTCCTCCTCCAGCGCCTTGACCAGCGTGGCTTCGCTGTAGCGCGGGGGCGGCTGCGTGAACTTCTGCTCGCTGGTCAGGTCCAGGAGCTGCAAGGCTTCGCCAACGGCCACCTTGGGCAGCTGGGCCGACTGTCCGTCCTGCGGCTCGGCGTCCGCATCGGCCTCGGTGGGGGCTTCCAGGCCCTGCACCTTCAAGAAGCCGGGGAACAGCAGGCGCTCGCCCTTGGCGCGCCACAGGGTCGTGCCGTTTTTCGCGCTCACGGTGGTGTCGTGGAACCTGGCCGGAGACATCTGCGAGGCCACAAAACGCCGCCAGATGAGCTGGTAGAGCTTGAACTGGTCGGCGGGCAGAAACTGCTTCACGCTTTCGGGCGTCAGGGTCACGTCCACCGGGCGGCAGGCCTCGTGGGCGTCCTGCGCGCCGTCCTTGGTCTTGTAGACGCGGGCCTTGGCCGGGGCGTAGTCCTTGCCGTAGGCGGAGAGAATGAACTCGTGCGCGGCCTTTTTGGCCTCGTCGGCGATGCGCACGGAGTCGGTACGCATGTAGGTGATGAGCGCCACCGTGCCGCGTTCGCCCAGGTCCACGCCCTCGTACAGCTTTTGGGCCGCGCCCATGGTCTTCTTGGCCGGGTAGCCAAGGGCCCGGTTGGCCACCTGCTGCAGGCTGGAGGTGGTGAAGGGCGGCGGCGCGCTTTTGCTGCGCTCCTTTTCTTCCACCGCGTCCACCACAAAGGTTCCGGCGCGCACATTCTGGACCAGCGCCCCGGCGGCCTCCGCGCTGCCGATGTCCTTCATGCCCGGAGCCACGGTCTTGGTCCCGATCTTCCACAGATCGGCGCGGAAGGGCGGCGGGTTTTCCCCGGCCAGCTTCGCCTTGAGCGCCCAGTGCTCCACGGGCTGGAACGCCCGGCGCTCGCGCTCGCGGTCCACAATCAGCCTGAGCGCCACGCTTTGCACGCGTCCGGCCGAAATGCCGCGCTTCACGTGCTTCCAGAGGATGGGGGAAATCTTGTAGCCGACCAACCGGTCCAGCACCCTGCGCGCCTGCTGCGCGCCCACCAGATCGGCGTTGATGGGGCGCGGGTTCTCCAGCGCCTCCTTCACCGCGCGGGCGGTGATCTCGTTGAACTGGATGCGCGAGACGTTCTTGTTCTGCGTGCGGATGAGCTCGGCCACGTGCCAGCCGATGGCCTCTCCTTCGCGGTCGGGGTCGGGCGCGAGGTAGACGTGCTTCGCAGCCTTGGCCGCCTTGCGCAGACGGCCCACCACATCCTCTTTGCCCTTTATGATCTCGTAGCGCGGCGCGTATCCATGCTCCTCGTCGAGGCCCATGTCGCCCTTGGGCAGGTCGCGCACGTGGCCCACGGAGGCCTCCACGGCGTAGTCCTTGCCCAGGAATTTGCCGATGGTCTTCACCTTGGCGGGAGACTCGACGATGATGAGGTCTTTTGTCATGCGGCAGGCTATAGCCACCATGCGGAGCCTTGGCAAGGGGCGGGGTTGACGGGGCAGCGGTGAAGTTATAACTTTTGTATGCACGAAAAGCGTTCGGCGCGAGGAGGTCGCAATGCAGGCGGTGAAGGTTCGGAAAATCGGCAACTCCCTGGGCGTGGTCATCCCCAAGGAGGTGCTCTCGCGCATGAAGGTTGCCGAGGGCGAGACGCTCTATTTCACGGAGTCCCAAGACGGAGGGGTGCGCCTGACCCCCATGAACGAGGCTTTCGCGCAGGAGTTCGCCCAGCAGATGGAGGCGGCGGAGAAGCTTATGCGCCAAGACCGGCACATCCTGCGCGAGCTGGCCAAGCGCTGAGCGGAGGCTCCATGAACCCCGTGTCCAAACCGCCGGACCCTTGGCGCTGGATTCTGCCCGCCACCGTGCTGGCCATCCACGACGCCCAGCAGGCCGAGCACGGCGGTTTGCCCGGCCTGCGCGACCTGGGCCTTCTGGAAAGCGCCCTGGCGCGGCCGAAAAATTTGCTGGCCCACGCCCCGCACGAACCCGGCTCGCCCGCCCCGGACGCCTTTGATCTGGCGGCGGCCTATGCTTACGGCTTGGCCCGCAACCATGCGTTCATCGACGGCAACAAGCGCACGGCCTATGTGACCGCGCGGCTGTTCCTCGTGCTGCACGGCCTCGATCTCGCCGCGCCGGACGTGGAGCGCGTGCTGGTGTTCGAGCGCCTGGGCAAGGGCGAGGTGGGCGAGCAGGAGTTGGCGGGGTGGATGCGGAGCAAAAGCTAAACCTTGCTGGTAAGGCTAGGAGCGAGGCAGAGGAGTGGCGTACCACCTAACCTCGGGTTTTTCTGGCTTATCTTTGGACAAGCACAATATTAGCTAAGCAGTGTGTTTTTTAGGTAGAACATTGCTATGTTGTATATGCGATTTGCCTTCGCATCCGCAGACAAGAAGCCGTCAAAGAATGTAGCATATGCGGCGAAGTGCATATCTATAAGATCATTCCTGATTTTTTTAGGTCGCGCTTGTTGTGCTCCTCCCTTAACTCCCCACTCAAGTGCTAGCAGATACGTGCAAAGCGACACTCTGAAAATAAATGTGTTTGCGAGCTCATTAATATTGGGAAGCGTCACAACTCTCGGATGCTTTGAAAATAAGGTGACAGCAATCTCCATGATATGACGCATGGATTTATCTAGCATACTTTGTGTAAAAGCTTGGTCTGTGCGCAAAATATTTCTTTCTTCAGCTGAGTATGTTTTCGCAAAAATGTCAAAAGCTGGGGCCATTGATTCTGCATCCCTAAGAATTCTTTTTATGTTTTCACAAGCTTTTTTACTGAGAAGAAATAACTCTTGTTGTAATAGTCTATCCCCACTTTGCGCCTGTTGAATTTGTTTTGCGAATTTTTGAAAATCCCTAGTCTGCCTAGTGTCAATTAGACGTCGCTGAAGACCCGCCGCTTTTCCATTAAAACCGCATACATTAATTGTATTGTTTAGAACGAGAACTTGTTTCGGAAATTCAGAAATGATTTTCATCGACTTATAAATGCCAGTAATACTGTCGCAGCAATAGGCTTCCATCGCAGCGTATTCGCTAATTAAAACATAATTATTATGCGACCCCTGGAAGAAATGCCGTAAGGCTGGTGATGTTAGCATATTACTGTCAACAACTTTGCGCATCGTTGCCTCCTTGAAATGGCGCAGGCTATGCGTCCCAGTTTACGCCTAAGCTCTCTTCGCAGCATAATATACAATAGACATTATAACAGCAACTCTCGCACCAAATATGCCCCGCGCAAAAGCCCCCCAGCACATTCCTGCACCGGGGGCTTGTCTTTCCCTTCCTTCGTCGCCTACTTCGGCGCTTCCGCCGTGCCCAGTTGCGCAAAGGCCTCTTTCAGCGCGTCCGGCGGGTCGCCCAGCCAGAGGCTTTCGCCGTTCTGCTTCAGCAGGGCGTAGGTGGCCTTTTCCTTTTCGCAATACAGCACCACCACGCTGCCCGCCGCGCAGGCGTTGGCCTTGCACCCCTCCACGCGCAGGTACTCCGCGCCGCCAATGCTCACCAGGCGCACGGGCACCTGCGGCCCGTCAAAGCGGATGAGCCAGGTCTCCCTGCTCTTGCCGCTGCGCCGCAAAAGCGCGCGCCAGGCCGTGCTGAAGGGCGGCGTGTTGCGGATGTCGTGCCCGGTGAGCGGCTGGCCGTGCTTGCCTGTAAGGGTGCCGAGGACGCTGACGCTGCGCTGGGGCGCGGCCTGCACCGCTGGCGGCGCGGGCTGGGCAGGCTGTTGCGGCGCGCAGCCGCTGGCGCAAAGGCCGAGCAGGGCAAGTATCACGACAAGAAAGCGAGCGGCGCGGCGGGCCGCTGTGGTGAGGCTTCGCATGGGCTGATCCATTCGTATTATTCTGTATTGCGGCGGCCTTATGACGCGCCGGGGCGTTCCTTACGCCCACGCGCACCGCATCGGCAAGCACCGATTGCCGCCAGACGCAAAAAAGCCCCCGCCTCAACGCCGGAAAGGGCGTGAGACGGGGGCTGAAGCAAAGGCCCTGGCGGAGGGGGATTACGCCAAAGCCTGGGCGGGGGTAATGGCCGGAATGCCCAGGGCCTCGCCCACGGCGGGGCAGGTCAGCTTGCCCTTGTAGGTGTTGAGGCCGGCCAGCAGGGCGGGATCTTCGCGCAGGGCGTCCACGCCCTTTGCGGCCAGCTTGAGGGCGTAGGGCAGGGTCTGGTTGACCAGGGCGAAGGTGCTGGTGCGGGGCACGGCACCCGGCATGTTGGCCACGCCGTAGTGCACCACGCCGTCCACAACGTAGGTCGGCTTGTCGTGGGTGGTTGCCTTGGTGGTCTCGATGCAGCCGCCCTGGTCCACGGCCACGTCCACGATGACCGAGCCTTCGCGCATGGTGCCGATCATTTCGCGGGTGACGAGCTTCGGGGCCTTGGCGCCGGGCACCAGCACCGCGCCGATGACCAGGTCGGCCTCCTTGACGGCGGCGCGGATGTTGGGTTCGGTGGAGCTCATGGTGATGATGCGCGAGCCGAAGATGTCGTCCAGGTACTGCAGGCGCGCGTGGGAAAGGTCGAGCACGGTGACGCGGGCGCCCATGCCCACGGCGATCTTGACGGCGTTGGTGCCCACCACGCCGCCGCCGATGACCACGACGTTGGCCGGGGCCACGCCCGGCACGCCGCCCAGCAGCATTCCGCGCCCGCCCTGGGTCTTTTCCAGATAGTGAGCGCCCACCTGTGTGGCCATGCGTCCGGCCACTTCGCTCATGGGCAGCAACAGCGGCAGGGAGCGGTCGGCCAGCTGCACGGTCTCGTAGGCCACGCCGGTGGTGCCGCCGGCAAGCAGCGCCTTGGTCTGGGCCTCGTCGGCGGCCAAGTGCAGGTAGGTGAAGAGCAAAAGGTCGTTGCGCAGGTACTGGTACTCCGCGGCCATGGGCTCCTTGACCTTGATGACCATCTCCGCGCCCCAGGCCTCTGCGGCGGAAACCATTGCGGCCCCGGCGGCGACGTATTCTTCGTCCATGAGGCCGGAGCCGACGCCCGCGCCCTTCTCCACCAGCACGCTGTGGCCGCGCCGGACAAGGGTCTCCACGCCGCCGGGAGTCATGGACACGCGGTTCTCCAAGGTCTTGATCTCTTTGGGGATGCCGATGATCATGTGCTGCTCCTTGAAAGGTTGTTGTTGCAAACTATTCACTGAACCAGGTGCGAGCGCCCTTGGGAAGGGGAATCCACTTGCGCCTGGCCTTCATGACCACGAAGGATTCGCTGGAGGCGATGCCGCCGACTCCGGAAAGCGCCTTGTCGAGGAAGTTGTACAAATCGGCGATGTCCTCGCTGGTGACCAGCTCCACCAGGATGTCGTAGCGGCCGGTGACGGCGGCCGCCCAGTTGACGTCCGGCAACGCGGAGATTTCCTCCAGCTTCTGGTCCAGCTGCATCTGGCTGTGCAGCTTTATGCCCACCAGCGCCACGGAAAGCCCCTTGACCGCGGAGGGGTCCACCAGCCCGGCGACGCGCAGCAGCCCTTGCGCCACCATGTTTTTCATGCGCGCGCGGATGGTGGGGGCGGTGACGCCCAAGGTCTCGGCGAGCACTGCGGCCGAAGCCTGGCCGTCTTCCGCCAGGGCGGCGACCAAACGGCGGTCTGCGGCGTCCATGGTTTTTTTCATCTTGGCGTTTCCCCTGCTGTCGTTTTTCGTTTCCGAAAAAATGTGATGACAAAATATTTCAAAAACAAAATTCTTGTCAAGAAAAACCGGAGAATTTCCCCCTCTGCGCTGCGACTTTTTCCCGCTAGGTTTGTGCCAATGTCCCGCCTGCTGCGCAGGTCCCTTGTGGCCGCGCCGTCCTTGATGTAGGCTTGGCGGCGAAGCTCGCCCCCCGCCAGAGCTTGTCCCCGCGCATCAGATTCGAGGAGGCTGCCGTGTCGCCGGAAGAACGCTTGCTCTCCGTGGCCGAGATCGCCCGCAGGCTCTCCGTGCCGGAGTCCACCGTGCATTATTGGAAGAACCGCTTCGCCCAGCACCTGCCCAGTTCGGGCACGGGCAGGCAGAAGCGCTTCCGGCCGGAGGCCGTGGAGGTGTTCCGCGTCATCGCGGAGATGTTCAGCCTGGGGCACAGCGCACAGGACGTGATGGAGGCCTTGGGCAAGAACTTCCCCCTTACCGCCGCCTTGGACGACGCCCCCGGCGCGCAGGGGCAGGACGCCCCCTTCTCGCGCAAGCGCCCGCAGCAGCGCGAGGCGGAGAGCGCCGAGACCGCCGTGCGCATGGCCGCGGCCATTGCCAAGGAAATGGGCCAGGAGATCGCGCGCAGCATTGGCGAGGGGTTGCGCCAGCACCTTTCCGGGCTCCCGGCCGCCCTTGCCGCCGGGGAGGTCCGCGAGGCGCTGCCCCCGGCCCTGGACGCCGAGGAGATCAGCGCCATCAAGAACGCCGTGGAAGAGACCTGCGGCAAGCTGGACGCCAGCGCCGGGGAAATGGCCCGCCTGAACGCCGAGAACACCCAGCTCAAGGCCAAGCTCTCTGTGCTGGAGGCGGAACTGGTGCGCCTGCGCAAAGACCGCCGCGAGATGGAAAAGTTCCTTCTTGACAAGATAAAAGCCGTGACTACTTAACCCTTCGACGAAGGCGCCACACCTTTCGTCGCGTTCCGGGGGGCATCCTCCGGAAGCCGGAACCAAATCCTCCATGTCCTGCCAAGGCCCCGCCTCACCGCGGGGCCTTGTGCGATTGACGACACGAAAGCCCTGCACCAAGGAGAAACCGACCATGTCCACGCACGCAACCTATGAGTTCAAGGCCGAAATCAAGCAGTTGCTCGAAATCCTCGTGCATTCCCTGTACACGGATCGGGAAATATTCCTGCGCGAGCTGGTCTCCAACGCCTCCGACGCCCTGGACAAGCTGCGCATCACCGCGGCCGAGGCCACGGACGAGGCCCCGCTCGAAATCCGCATCGAGGCCGACAAGGACAAGAAGACCCTCGCCATCAGCGACAACGGCATCGGCATGACCGAGGCCGAACTGGTGGAGAACATCGGCACCATCGCCCACTCCGGCTCCGCCGCCTTCCTGAAGGCCATGAAGGAGGCCGGAAACAGCGCCGACGGCATCATCGGCCGTTTTGGCGTGGGCTTCTATTCCGTGTACATGGTGGCGCAGAGCGTGCGCATCCTCACCCGCAGCCATCGCGAAGGCGCCACCCCGGTGGAATGGATCTCCGAAGGCCAGGGCGCCTACTCCATCCGCGAGCTTTCCGGCGAGGAGGCCCAGGCCGTTGGACGCGGCACGCGCATCGAAATCAGCCTGAAGGACGATCTGGCCGAGCAGTTCACCGAGGCCGACACCCTGCGGCACATTATTCGCAAACACTCGAACTTCCTAAGCTTCCCCATAATCGTCGACGGCGAGCGGGTGAACACCGTGCCCGCCTTGTGGCGCGAGCCCAAGTTCCAGATCACCAAGGAACAGTACAAGGAGTTCTACTCCTTCCTGACCTACGACCTGGACGAGCCCATGGATACTCTGCACGTTTCGGTGGATGCGCCGGTGCAGTTCAACGCGCTCTGCTTCATCCCGAAGAAGAGCAAGGACTTCATGGGCTTCGACCGCGAGGACTGGGGGCTTGACCTCTACGTGCGCCGGGTGCTCATCCAGCGCCAGAACAAGGATCTCATTCCGCAGTACCTCATGTTCGCGCGCGGCGTGGTGGACACCGAGGACCTGCCCCTGAACATCAGCCGCGAGACCCTGCAGGACAACCGCCTCATCCGAAAGATCAACACCACCCTGACCAAGCAGATCCTCTCGCAGCTTGCCAAAATGGCCGAGGACAAGGACGCCTACGCCACGTTCTGGCGCGAGCACTCCCGCGTGTTCAAGGCCGGGTACATGGACTTCGCCAACCGCGAGGCCTTCGCCGCGCTCCTGCGCTTCAACTCCAGCTCCTGCGAGGCCGCGGACGAGCTTGTCAGCCTGGACGAGTACATCTCCCGCGCCAAGCCGGACCAGAAGCAGGTGTACTTCGCCTTCGGCCCCAGCCGCGAGGCCCTGAAGCTGAACCCGCACCTGGAGCTGTTCCGCAAGAAGGGCGTGGAGGTGCTGTACCTGTACGAACCCATCGACGAGTTCGTCATGGACGCCTTGCACACCTACAAGGAGTTCACCCTGACCCCGGCCGAGCTGGCCAAGCCGGACGATTTGGCCAAGCTGCCCGATGTGGAGCAGGCGCCCGAGGAGGCCGCAGCGGCCCCGGAGAAGGACTCTCTGGAGGCCCTGCTCGTGCGCTTCAAGGACATCCTGGGCGACGGCGTGGCCGATGTGCGCGCCACCTCGCGCCTCACCGGCAGCCCCTGCTGCCTGGTGAACCCCGACGGCCACACCACCTCCAGCATGGACAAGATCATGCGCGCCATGAACCACGACGCCTCGGTGCCCAAGAAGGTCATGGAGCTCAATCCCACCCATCCGCTGGTGCGCAACCTGGCCGACCTGCACCAGGCGGACCCGCAGGATCCTTTCGTGGAGCAGGCCGCGCGCCAGCTGTTTGAGTCCGCCCTGCTGCTGGAAGGCTACCTCTCCGACCCCCACGCCCTTGTGGGACGCGTGCAGGACCTGCTTTCCAAGGCCAGCGGCTGGTACGCCAAGTCGAAATAACCGCGTCCGGGGGGACTGTTTTGGCAGTCTCCCCGCGCCCCCTGCGAGGCCGCCCCATGACCGATGTCGCTGAAACCGTTCTGCTTGCCGAAATGCGGCTGGCGCAGCCAGCCGACCCCGAGACCCGCGAGCGCCTGGCGCAGCTTGTGCTGGCCGTGCGCCAGGAACCGGGCTGCCTGGAATACGCTGCCCACCTCGATGCCGACGACCCCGCGCGCATCGTCTTCTACGAGCGCTGGCAAAGCCGCGAGGCCTTGGAAACCCACGCCGAGGCTCCGGCCCTGTCCGCTTGGCGGGCCTTCGCCATGCCGCGCGCCCTGGGCCTGCCGAAGCTCACGTTTCTGCACAGGCTCGCTTAGCGCAGAGGAGCGCGGCGACTCAGGGGCGCCGCCGTCGGCCCGCTCAAGGGAAGAAAGGAAACACCCGGTCGCGCGTTTCAAGAGTGCCGACGGGGCGAGGAGAGTGTAGCTCCCCGCCCCGTTTTCTTTCCCTCCAGCCCCCACACGTCCACCCGGTTTACCGGGTCATCCACGCAATAGCCGTACCAGTCGCTGTCGCCGCCTTTGTCGCCCAGCGGGTCCAGGGCGGTAAAGCGCCCGGTGTCCGCGTCGTAGTCGCGCCAGACGAAGCGCGTCAGGCCGGTGTCGGCGTCAAAGAGCCCGCCCGCGAAGCCGATGGGCAGGCGCACCGCTCTGCCGTGCGTTTCCAGCAGATTCCCGAAGGCATCGTACCGCATTGCCTGTACAATGTTTCCGTCAAGGTCGACAAGGGCAATCGGCGTGCCCAACTGGTCGGCAACAATGAGAAAAGAGCTTGAGCCGTCAGTGAGGCCAACAGGCGTACGACTCGGGCGCTCGGGGTCGTACGCCAGCCGCCACCAGCGCTCACCGTCGAAGAACTCCTCCACCCGCAGCGGGTCCCGCCACTGGTATGCCTCGACGAGTCGGCCGTTTGCACGCTTCTCGCGTCGCAATGAGAGAAATGAGGAGGGCCTGGGGGGCTGCATGGGGGCTCCTGGCGTTTGCGCGCCAGACGAAATGCCCGGCGCAAATGTCGCAAGGATACCACTGGGTTTTGGGGTCGGGCACAAACGGAATGCTCTTGGACGGGAAAGGGTCGAAAAGTGTGGATTGACAGAGCGTTGGATGGGGTCACGGGCTGTCGTCCCCCCGCCAACGGGCCGCGGCATTTGGCGGGAGAGGGTGAAGCTGGGGACGATGGTTGCACTCGGCAACCGTTGTCAATCGTAGTCCGCGGAGTCGAGCAGGATGGTCACCGGACCCCAGTTGACGAAGTCCAGGCGCATTTCGGCCCCGAAGACGCCGGTGGCGAAGGGGCCGGGACACCGGGCCGAAAGGTCGGCGGCCAGGCGGTCGTAGAGGCTGCGGGCCAGCTCCGGCGGCGCGGCGTTGCTGAAGGAGGGCCGCCTGCCCCGGCGCGCGTCCGCGTACAGGGTGAACTGGGACACCAGCAGCAGCCCCCCGCCCAGGCCCGTTGCCGCCGTGTCGCGCAGGCTCAGGTTCAGCTTGCCCTCCGCATCCGGGAAGATGCGCAGGTCCAGCACCTTGTCGCACAGCGTGCGCCAGATTTTGCCACCGGGCAGATCCGGGCCGTCGCTTTGGCCGAACCCCGCCAGGACCAGCAGGCCCTGGCCGATCTCTCCCACCGTGCGGGCGTCCACCTCCACGTGGGCGCGCTCCACGCGTTGCAGCAGCAGGCGCACAGGGTCAATCCTCCAGGTAGGTGGCGCGGGAGGTGCCTTTTTCCGACACGCTGACGCTCACGAGCCGGGCCTGCGGAGCCAGGGCCGCCAGCTTCTCCCTGATGCCCTGGTACAGGTGCCGGGCGATGTTCTCGCTGGACGGGTTGCGCTCGGCAAAGGCGGGCAGGTCGTTCAGATGCGCGTGGTCCAGGGCGTCCACGGCCTCGCGGGCAAGCCGCTTGAGCTCGCCGAAGTCCACCAGGATCTCCACGGCCGGGTCCAGCTCGCTGCCCTCCACCTCCACGCTGACGCCGAAGTTGTGCCCGTGCAGGTGCTCGCACTTGCCGTTGTAGTTGCGCAACTGGTGCGATGCGCAGAAGCCTTCGTCGATGGTGAGCCGCCATTTTCCGGCCATGGGACGCTCCTTTGTTGTGGGCAGGGATATGGGGCCTGGGCGGCGGTTGTCAACCACAGGGGCGCGGCCGGGGCGTTGACAATCCCGCAGACCTGGCTACAGTTTTCCGATGCTCCGGACTCCCAGCCACGAGGAGAGCGTCATGGCCGTCGATCCCTTTCCCGCCGCCACCTTTGCGGGCGGCTGCTTCTGGTGCCTGGAGGCCGACCTCCGGCATGTGCCGGGCGTGTTCGCGGCCATGCCCGGCTACACGGGCGGTCAGACCCCGAACCCCGGCTACGAGGAGGTCTGCCAGGGCCATACGGGCCACTATGAAGCCGTGCAGTTCCGCTTCGATCCGGGCCTTGTGGACTACCGGGCGCTGGTGGACTGGTTCTGGCGGCGCATCGACCCCTGCAACGCCCACGGCCAGTTCTGCGACCATGGCCCGCAATACCTCCCGGCCATCTTCTTCCACGATGCGGCCCAGCGGCGCGACGCGCGCGACTCCATGGCCGCCCTGACCGCCCTGGGCCTGCTGCCTGGTCCCAACGTCACCGCATTGTTGCCCGCCGGACCGTTCCACCCGGCCGAGGCGTTTCATCAGGAGTACAGCCGCAAAGAGCCGCGCCGCTACCAGCAGTACCGCCTGGGCTGCGGCCGCGATGCCACCCTGGAGCGGCTGTGGGGGCCGGAAGCTGCGGACCCGCTCTTGGGCTACGTTCCGCGCCTGCCCAAGGGCGCGCCCCCGGACGATGTGCTGCGCGCCCGGCTCTCGCCCCTGGCCTATCGCGTGACGCGGGAGCAGGGCACGGAGCCGCCCTTTGACAACGCCTACTGGAATGAGCACCGGGACGGCCTCTATGTGGATCCGGTGAGCGGCGCGCCGCTGTTCTCAAGCCGGGACAAGTTCGACTCCGGCACGGGCTGGCCCAGCTTCGCCAGGCCCCTCATGCCCGGCAACCTCGTCACCCGCCGGGACACGAGCCTGCTGTCCCCGCGTACCGAGGTGCTGGCCTGGCATTCGGGCAGCCACCTTGGGCACGTGTTCCCGGACGGCCCCCGTGAGCTGGGCGGAATGCGCTATTGCATGAATTCCGTCAGCCTGCGTTTCATTCCCCTGGCGGAGCTGGAGCAGGAGGGCTACGGCCGCTACGCCGGGCTCTTCTCCCCCCGGTAGAACGCCCGTGGGGCAAAGCACGCCGTTCACCAGCGGCGGGCGTCCGTTCCCCGGTTTTGCGTTGCGCCTGGACAAGGCAAGGCGCATTCCGGCTTTATGGACAGCCATCCCCAGCCAGCGCGCCAGTCAGCGCGTCAGTCGGCATCGGTCGCCGACGCCGCACAGCCCCCGCCCGCCATGTCGGCGGCCGGACGCGCCGCGCCCCTGCCCTTGCTGTCCACGGGCTCGCTGTTCCATCTGCCCCTGCCGCACATCGCCCGCATCGCGCGGGCAGCGGGCTTCCAAGGGCTCGATCTGGTCATGGGCTCGCCGAAAATCGGCCCCGGCCCGGACCTGGACGCCGCCCACGCCCTGTGCCCGGTGCATGTGATCCACGCGCCCTTCCGCAACTGGAGCGCCTGGGGCGGGCACATGGACGCCTGGCGCGCCGCCGTGGCCCTGGCAGGGAGGCTGCGCTGCGAGGCCAACGGCCGCGCCGTGCACGTGACCCTGCACCCGCCCGCGGGCACCCTGCGCGACGCCATCCAGACCCGTTGGTTCGCCAGGGCCGTGGGCCTGCCCCGGCTGCTGGACGCGGAGCCCGGCGTGGACCTCTCCCTGGAAAATCTGCCCTGGGCCGCAGGCGCGCTCTTTGGCCGCGACAACCTGGCCGCCCTGGTGGAGCAGTGCCGCGAAAAACAGCTGGGCCTGACCCTGGACTGTTGCCACCTGGGGGTGTCCGGCCGCGACATCCTGGCGGATCTGGAACGCATTCCGGCCGGGCTGGTGCGGCATGTGCACTGCTCGGACGCGGCGGGCTACATGGAGCACCTGCCGCCAGGGGCTGGGGAGCTGCCCGTGGGGCCGTTTTTGGCGCGGCTGGGCAGCCTGTGCGCGGGCCATGCCCCCACCGTGAGCCTGGAGCTGGACCCTGCGCATCTGCCTGAGGACGAGGACGGCCAGACGCGCAGCCTGGACGCCCTGCGCAGGGGCGTGGAGGCGGCCCTGTCCGGGCGGCCTCCGGAGGCCTGGGCGGGCCGCTCCGGGGGGCGCGAGGCCGGGACTGCCCTGGCCGCTCTGGGCTGACGGGCTTCCGAAGCCTTCCGCCGCAGACGGCCCGTCCGGCGCGCCGTTTGCCGGGCCTGAGGCGTTTCCGGTTTGAGGCGCAACCGCACCTGCCCGAACACGCCGTTGGCCAACGGCAAGGCCATGGGGAGACGGCGCTTCGACGTTCGGCGGAAACAGCCAGCCCCGCCAGTTCAAGGGAAAGAGCTGACGAGCCGCCCCGCCGCCCCGCTGGCCCGCCGTGCTCGATGTCTCTCGCAATCACAGAGCGGCACAAGCCGACCCCCGGTCGGCCGGATCCGGCAGGCCGGGGACCATGGCTTGCCGCGCCGCACCTAGCTCAGCAGGCCGCCGGGCTTCTGCAGGCCCATGATTTGATACACCCGCGCCATGTCCAGGTGCTGGCGCAGGGCGTCGGCCAGGCGCTCCAGGGCGGGCTCCAGGCCGAAGCGCGTCTGCGGTGCGCCCAGGGGCGCAAGACCCTTGCGCGCACGCACTCCGTCCAGCACGTAGCGGCGGAAGCCGTCGTCGTCGAACACCCCGTGTACATAGGTGCCCCAGACGCGCGGCAGGCCGAAGGCCTCTGGCCGGGCCTCGGCGAGGCCGAAGGCCAGGGCCCGGCCAGACGCGTCCGCGAGCAGCGGTTCTGCGGCCTGGCCAACCGCCAGGCTGGCGATGTCGGCGTCCAACACCGTGTCGCCGTGGTGGATCTCGTAGCCGCGCACCGCGCAGCCAGAGGCCGCGTGCACGAGGCCGACGCGGGTGAGGGTCTTGCCGGGCTTGAGCTCCGTGCGCAGGGGCAGCAGGCCGAAGCCTTCGGCCTCGCGCTGGCTGGACTCCAGGCCATGGGGATCGGCCACGCCCAGGCCGAGCATTTGCAGTCCCGCGCAGATGCCCACAACGCTGGCCGTGGGCGGCAGGGCGCGCAGGGCCGCGGCCAGGCCCGCGCCGCGCAGAGCCCGCATGTCGTCGATGGTGTTCTTGCTGCCGGGCAGGATGACCAGGTCCGGCGCGCCCAGCTCGCGGGGATCCTGCACCAGGCGCAGGCGCACATCCGGCTCGGCCGCCAGGGGGTCCAGGTCGTTGAAGTTGGCGATGCGCGCGGGAACCACAACGGCTACGTCCAACGCATCCGCATGTTTGCCGGAGTTGTCTCCAACAACGTTGCGGACGCCCAGGGAGTCCTCCTCGGGCAGGGCCCCGCCGGAGAGCTCCGGCAGCCAGGGGACGACGCCCAGCACGGGCCGCCCGGTGCGGCGGTACAAAAAGTCCAGGGCCGGGCCGAGGATGCTTGCGTCGCCCCGGAATTTGTTCAGCACATGCCCGGCCACCAGGGCGCGCTCGGCCTCGTCCAGGATGTCGAAGGTGCCGGAGAGCGCGGCGAACACCCCGCCCCGGTCGATGTCGCCCACCAGCAGCACCTTGGCCTGGGCGTGCAGGGCCATCTTCATGTTCACGATGTCCTGGTCCTTGAGATTCACCTCCGCCGGGCTGCCCGCGCCCTCCAGCACCATGACCTGATGCTCGGCGCTGAGACTGTCGTAGGCGCTGGTCACGGCCTCCCAGGCCTTGGGCTTGAAGGCGTGGTACTCGCGCACGTTCATCACGCCCACGGCGTGGCCGTGCAGCAGCACCTGCGATCCGGTTTCGCCCGTGGGCTTGAGCAGCACCGGGTTCATGCGGGCGTCCGGGGTCAGGCGGCAGGCCTGGGCCTGGGTGGCCTGGGCGCGGCCGATCTCGCGGCCGTCCGGCGTGACGGCGGAATTGTTGGACATATTCTGGGCCTTGAACGGGGCCACGTCGAAGCCGTCCTCCAGCAGGATGCGGCAGAGCCCGGCGGCCAGCACGCTTTTGCCCGCATTGGAGCAGGTGCCCTGAACCATGAGGGCCGGAATCTTGCGCCGCACGATGGCGGCCGGGGCCTTGGCCACGCCGGAGAAGCGGGCCAGGGCCTCCACCAGCCGGGCGTTTTCCTCCTTGGGGCGCACCGCGATGCGGAAGGAGCTGTCGTCCAGGCCCTCGAAGTTGGCGCACAGGCGGATGGCCAGCCCCTCGGAAAGCAGGCGCTCGAAGAGCGGGGCCGCGCTCATTCCCACGCGGTCCAGACGGCAGAGCAGGAAGTTGGCCTGGGAGGGGAACACGCGTAGGCCGGGGATCTCGCGCAGTTCCGCCGCAAGGGCCTCGCGCAGGGCCGCTGTCTCGCGGATGCTGCGTTGGCGGTATTCCAGGTCGCGCAGGCAGCGCGCGCCCACCTTTTGCGCCAGGGTGCCCACGTTCCAGGGCGGCAGCCGCCTGCGCAGGGCCTGGGCGTTGTCTGGCGAGGCGAAGCAGAGCCCCAGGCGCAGGCCGGGCACGGCGTAGAACTTGGTGAGCGACACCAGGACGATGACGTTGTCCGGCCGCTGGCGCACCAGCCTGCCCGCCCCGCCCGCGGCCTCGTCGTCGATGCCGGGCACGAAGTCGGCGAAGCTCTCGTCCACCACGAACAGGCATTTAGGGAAGGCGCGGGCCAGGTCGCGCACGTGGCGGGCCGGTATGCACACGCCCGTGGGGTTGCCGGGACTGGTCAGGAGCACCAATGCGGGCGTTTCCAGCCGGGCGGCGAGCCCCTCCATATCCGGGGCGAAGCCCTTTTGCGCGGTGCAGGGCAGGGTTTCCACGGCAAGGCCCGCCTGGCGGCAGCAGCGGTCCTGGTCCACGTAGGCGGGCACGGGGATGATGGCCCGCGAGAGGCCTTGGCGCGCGGCCAGGCGGCAGATCTCGGGCAACAGCTCCGAGGCGCCGCTGCCCGCAACGGCCTGGGTGGGCCAGACCTTGTACAGCTCGCAGGCGGCCAGGGTCAGGTCGCTCGCCTCGGGGTCCGGGTAGTGGCGCACCTGGGCCAGCGCGTCGGACACGGCCTCTGGCAGCCAGGGGGGCGGGCCAAGGGGGTTCAGGCTGGCCGAGAAGTCGATGAGCTCTTCGGGCCGCACGCCCGCGCGCTCGGCCAGCTTCCAGACGTTGCCGCCGTGGGCGTAGCGGTCGGCCGCGTGGACCGGGGAAGCGATGGTTCCCAGCAGTCCGGACGCTCCCGTGTCTCCGCCAAGCAGACTCTGTCGCATGGGACGCTCCTTGCTTGAATGGGCTCGCACTTGAGCACCTGTAGCCCCATTGGCCGCCTTGGGCAACAGGAGGGCGGGAGAATGGGCGAGCGGGGCATTGCGCCGTCGCAACGCGCGGGCAAGGGCTCACGCCTTGACCTGAGGCCCTGTGCGGGGCTAGCGCAGGCCACCGGGCACGACGCCCGAGGAGACGCGATGCCCAGCCCCCGCCCCCCGCTGTTCACCTTCCGTTTTCTGGCCCTGTGCCTGCTCATGCTCTTGGCCTATTGCAACATATCGGTCTTCTACAACCTGTACCCATACATGGAGCAGCTTGGCGTGCCCCAGGCCTGGCGAGGAACCATCATCTCCGCCTCGTCCGTGGCCACCATAGCGGGCTTTCTGCTCATCACGCCGCGTATCGGCGTGCACAGCGCGCCCTGGGTCATTCTCGCGGGCATAGGGCTGCTTGTGGCCTGTGGGGTGGGCTATCTGCACGTGACGGGCGTTCCCGGTTTGTTCGCCTTGCGCATCATGAACGGCGCGGGCATCGCCCTGGTGACGGCCTCGGCCACCACGCTGCTGGTGGCGCACATCGCCCCGGAGCGCAGCGGCCAGGCCTTTGGCGTATACTCCATCGCCGCATTGCTGCCGTATTCCATCGTGCCCTTCGTGTTCGACCACCTGCCCGTGCCGCTCTCCTCCCCGGCGGAAGGCTACGCGGCCATGTCTCTTGCCCTTGCGCCCGCCGCCTTGCTGGCCCTTGCCCTGGCGCGCGGCCGCTGCGGGCGTGACGCCGGGCCGGAGCGCGCCGGGGCCGCCACGATGCTCAAGAGCCTGCGCACCCCGCAAACCGCGTTGCTGCTGCTCATGAACATCGTCTACTACCTCAATTTCTCTTCCTTGTTCTTCTTGTCCAAGACGCTGTTCGCGGCCCGGGGCCTGGGCGGCGTGGGCGTGTTCTTCAGCATCCAGACCATGGTGATGCTGGCCATCCGCGTGCTGGGCTCGCGCCTGTTCGACGAAATCCAGAAGCCGTTGCTGGTCCTGTGGTGCTATGGGCTCACCGCGCTGGGCTTCGGCATGTTGGGGGCCACGCGGGGCGAGGGCATGGCCGTGGCCACGGCGCTGGTGCTGGGGCTGGGCATGGGGGTGGGGCCGCCGTCCATGAACGCGTTGATGTTCGCGCTTTCCGAGCGCCGGGTGCAGGCGGTGAACTCCAACCTCATGGTCATGGCCCTGCAGGCGGGCAATTTCCTGGGCCCGATTCTGGGCGGCGCGGCCGTTGGGCTGCTTGGGCATGACGGTTTTTTGGGCGTGGGCGGCCTGAGTTGCCTGGTCGGCATGTGGCTGGCGCTGCTGTTTTTGCGCCGGGGCTGGACCGGCGGGGCCGGGCGCGAAGGGAAGGGGCTGCTGGACGGCGGGCCGGGGCGAAAAAAAGACCCGGCGAACACGCCGGGCGCTCTGCAAGGCCGGGAAAAGCGTACGATTTGAGACTCCGGGGGGTCAAGCGGGGGCGGCCGATCCGCCCCCGCAACCCCGGATGATTCCTGGGTCGGCGCTACTGACCCAGGAGGTCCTTCTTTCCTTCCACCAGGCTGGTGATCACGGTGGGATCCGCCAGCGTGGAGGTGTCGCCGAAATCCTCGATCTGCCCTTCGGCGATCTTGCGCAGGATGCGGCGCATGATTTTGCCGGAGCGGGTCTTGGGCAGCCCGTCCGTGAACTGGATGACCTCCGGCGTGGCGATGGGGCCGATCTCCTTGCGCACGTGGCCCACAAGCTCCTTGCGCAGGCCGTCGGACTCCTCGATGCCGCTCTTCAAGGTGACGTAGGCATAAATGCCCTGGCCCTTGATGTGGTGCGGCATTCCCACCACGGCGGCCTCGGCCACGCTCGGATGCGCCACCAGGGCGGATTCAATCTCCGCCGTGCCCAGGCGGTGGCCGGAGACGTTGATGACGTCATCCAGGCGTCCCATTATCCAAAAGTAGCCGTCCTTGTCCACCCTGGCGCCGTCCCCGGCCTCGTACATGCCGGGGAAGCGGTCGAAGTAGGTCTTGCGGTAGCGTTCGGGGTCGCCGAACACGCCGCGCAGCATTCCCGGCCACGGCTTCTTGACGACCAGGTGCCCGCCTTCGTCGGGTCCGGCGTCGGAGCCGTCGGCCCGGACGATGGCCGCGGCCACGCCCGGCAGGGGGCGGGTGGCGCTGCCCGGCTTGAGCGGCGTCGCGCCCGGCAGGGCGGAGATCATGATGCCGCCGGTCTCGGTCTGCCACCAGGTGTCCACGATGGGCGTGCGTTTGCCGCCCACGTTCTCATAATACCACATCCAGGCCTCGGGGTTGATGGGCTCGCCCACGCTGCCCAGGATGCGCAGGCTCGTGAGGTCGTGCTTTTTCGGCCAGTCGGTTCCCTCGCGCATGAGCGCGCGGATGGCCGTGGGCGCGGTGTAGAAGATGTTGACCTTGAATTTTTCCACGATCTTCCAGAAACGGTCCGGCTTGGGGAAGCTGGGCACGCCCTCGAACATGATGCTGGTGGCCCCGAGCGCCAGCGGGCCATACACGATGTAGCTGTGCCCGGTGATCCAGCCCACGTCGGCGGTGCACATGTAGACATCGTCGTCCTTGACATCGAACACCCACTGGGTGGTGTGGGCCGCGTAGGTGAGGTAGCCGCCTGTGGTGTGGACCACGCCCTTGGGCTTGCCCGTGGAGCCGGAGGTGTAGAGGATGAACAGCGGGTCCTCGGCGTCCATCTTCTCGTAGGGGCACTCGCCGCTGATGTCCTCGGCGGCCATGGCCTCGTGCCACCAGATGTCGCGGCCTTCGACCATGCGGATATCAATGCCCGCGCGCTTGACCACCACGCACTGCTCCACGCTGGGGCAGGTCTTGAGGGCCTCGTCCACGTTGCCCTTGAGGGGAATGGCGCGGCCGCCGCGCAGCACGGCGTCGGCGGTCAAAAGCACCTTGGCCTGGCAGTCGTCGATGCGGTTTTGCAGGCTGACGGCGGAAAATCCCGCGAAGACGATGGAGTGCGTGGCGCCGATGCGCGTGCAGGCCAGCATGGCGATGGCCAGTTCCGGGATCATGGGCAGGTACAGGGCCACGCGGTCGCCGCGGCCCACGCCCAGCTTGCGCAGCAGGTTGGCGCAGCGGCACACCTCGGTGTACAGCATCTGATAGGTGAAGACCTTCACGTCGTCCTCGGGCTCGCCCTGCCAGATGATGGCGGCCTTGTTGCGGCGGCCGTCGGTGAGGTGGCGGTCCAGGCAGTTGGCCGAGACGTTCAGCTTGCCGTCGCCGAACCACTTGATGCAGGGCGTGGTCATGTCCGCCTCAAGCACCTTGGTGAAGGGCTTGTCCCAGTGCAGGAGCTCGCGGGAGCGTTCCGCCCAGAATCCTTCGGGGTCCTGGTCGGCGCGCGCGTACAGCGCCTCGTAGTCGGCCATGGACGCGACGTAGGCGTTCTGCTGCACGCCCTTGGGCGGGTCGAAGGTGCGGCCCTCGTGCTGCATGGTCTCGATGGTGTTTTCTTCGCTCATATCCCTCACTCCTGCCTTGTCGTTGGGGTGCGCCAGCGCCAGTGCGCAGCGGAATCCGCAGCGGTCCTCGCCGATGTGTTCTTGACCTGCCCCGGTCCTACGTCAGGAAGCAAGGCCTTGGCCCGTGTTCTTCGGTGAACGGCGAAAAAGCCAAAGTGAACGGCGATGGAGGGGGCAAGGCCGGATATGTGCGGATTTTCACGAAAAGAAACGGCCGCCCGCCGTGGTTCTGGCGTGCGGCCGCAGGTTCTTCGGCGCGGGGCGGCAACATGGAAGGGCAGAAGAGGCGTTGGCGTATCGCTTTATTTGGCGTCGCCCCCGCCCGTATCGGTGGGGAGCATGTGCGATGTCATCTGGAAGGACGCCCCTTCCGCCCGCGTGCCGCCCATGTAGGTCAGCGGGTCTCCTGCGCTCATGGCCTTGGCCTTCACCAGCTGGTTTTGCAGGGACAGCAGTTGCTGTTGCAGCTCCTGCACTCTGACCCGCTTCTGCTCCTCGGTCAGGCTGGAGTCGTTCTGCACCTCCTTGATCTGTTCCTGAAGCTTTTGGATTTCCTTGAGGATTTTCTCGTATGTGCTGTTGGCCGTCTCGTTGCCGTCATAGGCGCTGACAGCGGCTTGGGCCTCGCGCGCCGAAGCGCTTAGGCTGAGCGCCCCGCCCTGGCCTGAGGCGTCGCCGGACCCGGAAGCGTCGGCGGATTCTTCTCCCTGCGTGACCGCGGCGGTCTCGTCCGTGGCCTGCGCGCCGTCTTCTCCGGTCGCTGCCAGGGCGGCCAGGGCGCGCCCCTGCTCGGAGATATCCACGGTGTCGGCCTCGGCCACGCCGCCGCGCTGCTCGGTGAGGACGGAGGTTTTCGTTTTCTTGCTCAAGGCCGAAATGGTCAGGCCGTCCGCTCCCTCCGCCTGGACGCCATCATTGATGCCAGTGATGCGCATGATCGCCTCCTCGTGCATGTGTATGGGTTACGCCATGCACTGCATATCGGCGAACGCGTACCAAATCTTGACCCCCCCCCATAAAAAAAACGGTTGGATGGGGTGCTTGTGCTGTTGGCGAGGATGCGGTTTTGCGGGCAGACGCGCGCCTCTGGCGGACGCGGGGAGGCTGTCCGGCAGGCGGGGAGAAGGGGGGCCGCCCGAGCGACGGCCCCCGCGTGGACTTATTCCAGCACTGCGCCCTGGGCGGCGCTGGTGACGTGTTTGACGTAGCGCTTGAGGAAGGGCGATTTGACGCTCTTGCGCTTGGGCCGGTGCGACGCCTTGCGCTGGGCCAGGGTGTCCTCGTCCACCAGCAGGTTCAGCGTGCGGCCGGGGATGTCGATCTCGATGGCATCGCCGTCCTGCACAAGCCCAATGAGCCCGCCGCTCGCAGCCTCGGGCGAGACGTGGCCGATGGCGGCCCCGCGCGAGCCGCCGGAGAAGCGGCCGTCGGTGATGAGCGCCACGGATTCGCCCAGGCCCATGCCCATGATGGAGCTGGTGGGGGTGAGCATCTCGCGCATTCCGGGGCCGCCCTTGGGGCCTTCGTAGCGGATGACCACGGCGTCGCCGGGCTTGATCTCCCCGGCCAGGATGGCGGCCACTGCGGCCTCCTCGGAGTCGAAGGGCCGGGCCTTGGCGGTGCGCTTCATCATTTCCGGGGCCACGGCGCTTTGCTTCACCACTGCGCCCAGCGGGGCCAGGTTGCCGGTCAGCACGGCGATGCCGCCCTGCTTGGCGTAGGGCGCGTCGATGGGGCGCACCACCTCGTGGTTGCGCACGGCGGCCTTGAGCTCGGCGAGGTTCTCGCCCACGGTCTTGCCCGTGCAGGTAAGCGCCCCGGTCTCGATGAGCCCGGCCTTGGAGAGTTCGGCCATGACGGCGGGGATGCCGCCCGCGGCGTTGAGGTCCTGGATGTAGTCCGGTCCTGCGGGGGACAGGCGGCAGAGGTTCGGGGTGCTGCGGCTCAGCTCGTCGAAGATGGCCAGGGTGAGGTCGAGCCCGGCCTCGCGGAAGATGGCGGGCAGGTGCAGCACGGTGTTGGTGGAGCAGCCCAGCGCCATGTCCAGGCGCACGGCGTTTTTGACGCTTTTTTCGGTCACGATGTCGCGCGGGCGGATGTTGCGCTTCAAAAGCTCCATCACCTGCATTCCGGCGCGCTTGGCCAGGCGGATGCGCGCGGCGTCGATGGCCGGAATGGTGCCGTTGCCGGGCAGGGCCAGGCCGATGGTCTCGGAGAGGCAGTTCATGGAGTTGGCGGTGAACATGCCCGCGCAGGAGCCGCAGCCCGGACAGGCGCACTCCTCCAGCTCGGCCAGCTCGCTCTCGTCCATCTTGCCCAGCTTCACGCGGCCCACGGCCTCGAACACGTTGATGAGGTCCACGCGCTTGCCGCGCACCTCGCCCGCGAGCATCGGCCCGCCGGAGACCACGATGGTGGGGATGTTGAGCCGCAGCGCGGCCATGAGCATTCCGGGCACCACCTTGTCGCAGTTGGGCACCAGCACCAGGGCGTCGAAGGGGTGGCCGGAAGCCATGATCTCGATGGAGTCGGCGATGAGTTCGCGGCTGGGCAGCGAGAAGTGCATCCCCTCGTGGTTCATGGCCAGGCCGTCGCACACGCCGATGGTCGGAAACTCCATGGGCGTGCCGCCGGCCATGCGCACCCCGTCCTTCACGGCCTGGACGATCTTGTCCAGGTGGATGTGGCCGGGGATGATCTCGTTGGCCGAGTTGGCGACGCCGATGAGCGGACGGCGCATCTCCTCGCGCGTCATGCCCAGGGCGGCCAGAAGCGAACGGTGGGGCGCCTTTTCCAGGCCCCCGGTCATCTTGGCGCTGCGGGCGGTCATTCTTTTTGTTGCGGCGGGCATGGGCTACTCCTTGTGCAAATGGGTAAACATGCGGGGGATGGGGATCACCTGCGCGCGGCGATGAACGCGGCCAGTCCGGCCACGGCCGTGGTTGCGGCCACAAGGGCCGCGCATTGCCAGACGGGCAGGAAATGCACCTTGAGGAACAGCGGCGGCACGTCGAGCAGGCTGGCGAGCCACAGCTGCAGAAATTTCAGGCAGACAAGGGACAGCGCGCCGCCCACAAAGCCCTGCACCAGCCCGTTGGCGAAGAGCGGGGCGCGGATGTACCAGGGCTTGGCGCCCACCAGGGACAAAATTTCCACCTCGTCGCGGCGGGCCATCATCATGAGCTTGAGGGTGTTGCCCACCACAAGCCCCACCACCAGGGCGAAAAAGCCGAGCGCCGGCCAGGCCGCCTGCTGCACCAGGGCTATCCAGCCCGTGGCCAGGTTCAGGTGCGTGGCGTTGTAGGTCACCTTTTCCACGCCGGGCAGGTTGCGCAGCCGCGCGTACATGCGGCCCATCCAGGGCTCCGGCGCCTCGCCGGAGGGGATGTCGAAGCTCACCAGCGCAGTGGGCGGCAGAATGTCCTGCCCCTCCAGCCAGGAGAAGTCGTCCAGGGCCGGATCGGGCGCGGGAGTGGCGCTTGCGGTGGCGTTGGCCGCCGTTGCGGGGCTTGTTGGGGTGTTGTTGGTGGCGTTGTCGGTGGCGTTGTCCGCCTCCGTGGCGTTCTGCGCCGCCGTGTTCAGGGTGACCTTGGGCGGCGCGGGAATGGCCTCGGAAAGCCCGCGCATGAGCTCGGCCATGGCCGCGCGCGGGGTGAAGGTGGACAGCTCCGCCAGACCAGCGGCCCCGCGCAGATCGGCCCACTGGGCCTCCACCTCGGTCATGTTGGAGCTGGCGCTCCAGTAGACCTGGAAGCGCGCCTGGCCCTGGGCCTTGAGCACCTCGGTCTGCACGGTGTGCAGGATGAGCAGGCCCACGCCCGCAAGAAGCGCCACCATGCACACGGTGACAAGGGTCAACAGCTGCGGCAGCGGGTGGCGGGCCATGTCGGCCACGCCGCGCCGCATCAGCTTGCCTGTGCTCATGCGCCCCTCCTGGCGGCCCGGATGGGCGAAACGGGGTCGGCGTCCAGCACCTCGGCCTCGGGCAGGCTCATGCGGCCGCGCTCGATGTGCGCCTGCCGGGCCTCCGGCGCCCAGGCAAGCACCTCGCGGTTGTGGGTGGCCATGATGATGGTGGTGCCGTACGTGTTGAACTGCTTGAACAGCTCGATGAGATGCCGGGCCAGGTCGGCGTCGAGGTTGCCGGTGGGCTCGTCGGCCAAAATCAGCTCCGGGTTGACCACCATGCTGCGGGCGATGGCCACACGCTGCTGCTCGCCGCCGGAAAGCTCGCGGCAGGGCGCGTAGGAGCGTTCTTCGAGGTCCAGGGCGCGGATGACCGCGCGCACGCGGCGGTCGATGCTGGCCTTGGGCACGCCGCGCACCTCCAGGGCCAGGGCGATGTTGTCGAACACGCTGCGCTCGGGCAGGACCTTGAAGTCCTGGAACACCACGGCCACCTTGCGCCGCAGCCCCGGCAGGCCGGAGGCCTTCAGGCGCATGAGGTCCACCCCGGCCACGGTTGCCGCGCCGCTGGTGGGCTTGAGGTCGCCGTACAGCACGCGCAAGAGCGTGGTCTTGCCTGCGCCGGAAGGGCCGGTCAAGAACACGAACTCGCCGCGCGCAACGTGCAGCGAAACGTCGACAAGGGCCTGGGACCCGCCGAGCGTGCAGTTCACATGGTCGAGATGCACCATAACGCCGAAGGTTCTACGCCAAAGATTGGCGGGAGGGAAGGGGCGGAACGCCTCCCCGCCCCGGCGAGGGTTTGGGCTTTGCAGGCCGGGGCGTATCGGGTAGTGGATAGGGTGAGGTTGGGAGAAGGAGGGGGAGATGGAAGGGAAGTGCTGCAAGTGCGAAGAGTACAATTGGCCGGACCCGCAGGAAGTGGTGTGGGAGGACCCGGTGGATGGCAAAGGGTATTGTGTTTTTCATGCGCAAAAGGCGGAGACGAAGCTGGCGTCGGCTGATTCAGCGAAGCCTTTGACGAGCCAAGCCTTCAATAAATTAGTCCTTGACCGAATGAATAATGCTGTTTTGTCAAACGAGATTACTTGCCTCAAAGGGGTGGTGTTCCCTTGGAAGTTTGAAATTATAGGTAAAAATACCAATAAGAGAATAGTGCGAGCGGATTTCTCATGTGCTTTATTCTGTTCTAGTGTACGGTTTTACGGAGTAAAATTTTCTGACAGTGAATTTAAAAACGCCATTTTTAAAGATGCAACCTTTGACTATTCAGAATTTGAAAGTGGTTGTCCGAAGTCAGAAAGCAACGGTGAATTTCTATTTCATGGCTCGAAGTTTGTAATAGGAGTTTTTTATAACTGCATCTTTCAAAAGGTAAACTTTTGTGAAATCAATGTTGAGGAACGAATTCATTTTAAAGAATGTTCTTTTAATGCTGAAGCACTTTTCCATGGCTGTAGTGGCAAGGATAAGTCGATACTCTTTTCCAGGGTAGGCGCTCCGACAGTTCCTGGCCACGGCTCTCGCAACGGCGGAGGCAATGAAGTATTTATGAAGAATGTAATATTCAGAAGCCATGACGTTCACTGGATGAGTTTCTCTGTGTTCACATGGCCAATGAGGCTTGGCTATGAGACGTACGCATCAACGGTGCAAGGTGATACTGTTAGCCCAGAAGAGCAAGTTAGAAAAAATAAGATCCATATGAAAGAATGCGAAGAACTCTACCGCGCCATGAAGCAACGCGCCTTGGAGCTGCACGACCAACCTCAAGCCTCCCGCTGGCACTTCCGCGAAAAGCTCATGCAGCTCAAGCTGCAGCTGCTACCAGCAAAATCAAATGCACTCGTTGATGCTTTCGAGGATGAATCCCTATGTGTCAAGAATCGGATGTCGGCATTGTGGGAGTTATTTCGTGCTCTCCCTTGGCGGATGCGCCGCTCCTTGCTGTTCCTATACTGGATATCTAGCGGTTTTGGAGAGCGTTCAGGGCGCGCAGCCATTAGCTTACTGGCTCTCATCGTGTTGTCATTATTAACGCTTGTCGTCCTCAAACTATTTGAGACCGGCTTGAGTCTCCGGTTTGACGCGCTGAAGGTCGGTGAAGTGCTGTACGAGTGGGTGCGTTGTATGCCTTTGGTCAAAATTGATGCAACCATAAACACTTCCGCCCCTATTGTGTCGGGAATTCGTACCATATTCTCCGGCTTAGCCCAAGTTGCAACCGCCCTCCAGGCCACCCTCTTCGCCCTGGCCGTGCGCAACCGCTTCCGCCGCTAGGGGGGGGGGCGCGCGGGGCGCAAAAAAGCCCTCCGGCCATGTTGCGGGAGGGCGGCGCGTGGCAGATGTCGGGAGCGAAGTCGGGAACGAAGTCGGGAATGGCGTTGGGTGTGGCGGCGGCCGCGGCGGCGATCGCGCTAATACAGCTCCAGAATCTTTTCGATCTGCGCCTTGGATTGCGTTTGCGTGGCCTGCTCGGCCGCCACGGACAGCCGGTCCGAGATGGACACGTCGCGGTCCTGGGCCACCTGGTCGGCCAGGGCCAGCAGTTCCGCCCGGGCCAGCTGGTTGTGCTCGCGCTTGGCCAGGGTGATGAGCTTCTGCTGCATGTGCGCGCGCACCTTGTTCACGGCGGGCGCTGCGGCGTGCGTATGCGCGGGGGCGATGCGCGGCCGCGCGGGCAGAACATGGGTGGCGGCGGCCACGACGGGCGCTGTGCGCAGGGCGTGTTCCAGAGTCTGGCCCACGGCGGGCGCGGCGGCCTGGAGCACCACCGGGGCGTCGGGCAGGGGCAGGTAATCCGCGTCGTGCGCGCTGTCCTGGGCGGCCGCACCGGCCGGGCCCGCGTCCAGGGGCGCGGCTGTCGGCGGGGAGAGCAGGTACAGGCCGTTGGTCTCCACGCGGCCGCTGGCGTATTCGTTGCGGATGGCCAAAAGCGAGATGGCGCGCGCGCCGGTCATGGACTCCACATATTGGATGAGGTCCAGGGCCTCGGCATGGGAACCCACCACGCCCATGAGGCACAGGTCGCCTCCAACGGCCTCCACGGCCACGCCGGCGTTCTTGTGCAGCAAATGGCGCGAGAGCGCGAGCCGCGTCCTGTTTTCCAGCAGCGTATCCGCGCCGCTTGGCGCGACGGCGTCGGGGTCGCGCAGGGGCAGGTGTCCCTTCACCTCGTCCACACCGTCCACGGTCTGCAGGGCGGCGATGATGCGCCCGCGCTCTTCGGTGCTGGCCACGGTGCCCACCACGAAGATGTCGCCGTTCAGTGCCAGCGCCTCCACGTCGTCCGGGGCCTTGGCCTCGGCCAGCGCGCTTTGCGCCTTGAGGGTCAGCACGTTGTCGCGCAGGATGGTGTTCATGTCGCGCTCGTCGCTGGCGATGACCGCGCCGTTGTACGCGCTTTTGACGCCGCTCATGGCGAGCGACGCCGCCTGCGGCATGGCGAAGGAGGCCGTGGTGGTGATGGCGAAGGGCACCAGGGCGCAACCGCCCGCGCAGAACAGCCACAGACCAAGCAGCGCCAGCATGGCCGGTCTGGCCAAGCGGCGTGCGCGGGTGCTGCGGGCGGAATCTGCGTTCATGCCGTTTCCTTATGCAATATCGGGGCCACTATTTTCAATTCCAAGGGCCGCAGGGACGTGAAATCGATCTAGAAAAAATCTAGATCTACTCTTCGTGCCAGGGCGTCAGCGTCTCGACGCCCTGGCACGAAGAAATGTTACAAAGCCTTGGTCAGGGTCAGGCCCAGGCCGGAGCGTTCCAGCGCATCGCGCCCGCCGACAACAACCACTGGGCCGTCCTTGAGCACGGCTGCCACGGCTTCGCCAAAGGCGGCGAAGTCAGCCTGGCTGGCGGAAAGCACCGCTTCGCGCACGGCCTGCCGGTACCCCTCGTCCTCGCCGGTCAGCTCGCGCGCAAGGGCGGTAAAGCCCTTGGTGTCGGGCAGCATGTAATGGTCCATGTCGCCGATGCTGCCGATGATGTTCTTCTCCAACTCCGAAGGGTCTAGAGAAAGTCCCGACAAGTATGGACCAATACCGCCATAGGCGTCAAGGGTGCGGGCCACGTTGGGATCGCGGTACGAGGCCAGCACGATGTTGCCCGAAAGGCGGCTGTACGCGCAGGAGGCCCCGTAGGCGCCGCCCTGCACGCGCACGCGTTCCCACAGGTAGCCCGCGCGCAGGAACTTGGCGGCCACGGCCGCGGCCGCGCCGGGCTCGAAGCCCAGGGCGCGCGCGTTGCCGCCGGCGGCCACGTAATTCACCTGGGCGGGCAGGGTCAGGCCCTCGCGCAGGGGCAGGGCCGGAATGGCGCGCGAGGCCGGGGCCAGGGCGCTGTCGGGCAGGCTGGCGGCCAGCGCCCCGATGCGCGGCAAAGCCGCGCCGATGGCCGCGCCGTCGGCCGTGAGGTTGACCACCAGCCCCCGCTTCGAGAGCAGCAGCGACAGAAGCCGATGCAGGTCGGCGCTCACGCTTTCGGGCGCGGTCTCCATGCGTGCGGAAAGCTCGCGCACGGCGTTCAGCCCGGAAAGGCCGTTCATGGCCTCGCCCATGGCCTGGGCCACGCCGAAGCGCGCCTTGAGCCGCATGGCGGCCAGGGTGTGCCCGGCCGGGATGAGCCGCTGCTCGCGTCGGGCCTTGGACTCCAGGATGATTTTGCCCAGGCGCTCGGCATCGCCGAAGTCGGCCTCGCAGAGCACCTCGGCCATGATCTCCAGCAGGGCCGGCAGCTTGTCGGCTGTGGCCTTGCCGCGCAGGAACAGCCGCTGCGACGTGGCCTCCGGCCCCTGTCCCCGCACCGAGGACAGGAAGGTCTGCGCCCACACGCCGCCCGTATGCATGGCCATGGCGCGGGAAAGGTCCACGAAGCCGCGCTTTTTCGTGCCCATTTCCAGAAGCGTCCGGCCCAGAATGGGCACCAGGGGCACAAGCTCGTCGGGCACGGCCGCGAGGTCGAAGCCCAGGTCCAGGTACACCACGCCGCTGGTGGGCAGCTCGTGCACGAAGCCCGCCGCCCCGGCCACGTCCACCCGCTCGTGCGGGATGCGCGCGTTCTCCTTGGGCAGGTCGGCCAGGGTCAGGCGCGGGATCTTGGCCAGGTCCTCGGGCGCGTCCGGGGCCTCCTGCAGGGCGTGCAGCTCGTGGGTCTCGGCCACAAGCCGCTCCAGATCGACCGGGGAAAGGGCGTCCTTCACCGCTTGCAGGCGCGCGGCCTCGGCGGCCTCGCGGCGCTGCCCCAGGGCGGCGTCGGGCTTCAAAATCACCAGGACGCGGTGAGGATTGTCCAGGAAGTGCGCGCGGATGAGGTCCTGGAACACGGGCTCGCCCGCGTCCAGCCTGGCCTTGAGCCGGGCCAGCGGCCCCTCGAAGGGCAGATGCGCCAGCGGGTCGCCCCCGTACAGCCAGGTGGACAGGGCCTCGAAGAAGATCACCAGGCCGCGCGGGTAGCTGCCTGTGTTGTTTTCGCGCAGGTCGAACTCCACGCTGTTCAGCCCGGCGCGGATGTCGTCCGGGTGCAGGCCGTCCGCAGCGCCGGGCACGGCCAGCCGCGCCAGGGTGTCCAGCACCAGGCGCTCCACCTGCCCGGCCGCGGCCTCGGCGTCACGGCCTTTCTCCGTCACCAGCCCCTTGAGCCCCACGGAAAACGACATCTGCCGCAGGTCGGTCTCCAGGCCGCCGCCGGCCAGGTCCTCGCCAAGGCCGGAATCCACCAGGGCCTTGCGCAGCGGCGAGGACGGCAGCCCGATGAGCACGTGCTCCAGCACCTCCAAGGTCAGGCTCAGGTCCGGATTCTGCGTGTCCGGCAGGCCGAAGTTCACCGTGCACATGGCCCCTTCGTCCCCTTCGCCCCCTTCGGGGGTTTCGGGGGCGTTGGCGGCGTCTTCGGCGTCGCGTTCCTTGGCGTAGACGTGCACAAAGCGCCGGGGCGCGTCGAAGGCGGGCTGCAGGCCCACCTCGGAGGCGGGCTCGCCGGGGGCGGGGGCGTCGAATTGCGAGAAATACTCGTCCACAATGGCCAGCCTGCGCTCGGGGTCGTCGTCGCCGGAGAAGAAGGCGTAGGCGTTGGACGGGTGGTACAGCCGCCGGTGGAAGTCCATGAACTGCGCGAAGGTCAGGTCCGGAATGCGCTCCGGGTCGCCGCCGGAGTCCAGGCCGTAGCAGGTGTCCGGGTAGAGCGCGCGCTGGGAGTACTCGGCCAGCAGGCTGTCGGGCGAGGAGTACACGCCCTTCATCTCGTTGAACACCACGCCCTTGAAGGCCAGCGGGTCGCCGGGCTTCTCCACGTCGTAGTGCCAGCCTTCCTGCTTCAGCGTGTTCTCCGTGAGCCGGGGGAAGAACACCGCGTCCAGGTAGACATCAACAAGATTGTAGAAGTCCTGCAGGTTGGCGCTGGCCACGGGGTAGCAGGTCTTGTCCGGAAAGGTCAGCGCGTTCAGGAAGGTGTTCAGCGAGCCTTTGATGAGCTCCACGAAGGGCTCTTTGACCGGGTACTTTCGCGATCCGCAGAGCACGCTGTGCTCCAGGATGTGCGGCAGGCCGGTGGAATCGGCCGGAGGCGTGCGCAACGCCACGCCGAAGACCTTGTTCTCGTCCGGGCTGATGAGGGACAAGAGCCGCCCGCCGGTTTTGGCGTGGCGGTAAATGCGCGCGGTGGCGGAGAGTTCGGGGATGGCCTGCTCGCGCTCAAGGATGAAGCCGTGGGTTGTCTGGGAAGGCTGGGTCATGGCGCCTCTTGGGTTTTGTGGGTGGGAAGGGCGCGGGAAATCGTCCGCCGCCGTGGGGGCATAGATATAGCACGATTGGCCGGGAGGGAAGGGGGAGGCGGAAGGGGGGCTCAGGCGCGTCCGGGTTCCACGCGGTCCTTGCCCGCCGCCTTGGCGCGGTAGAGGGCCAGGTCGGCGCGCTTGAGCAGTTCGTCCACCGAGGGCGCTTGCGGGGAGTTCTCCGGCGGGGGGCAGCATTCCGCCAGGCCGCAGCTCAAGGTCTGCCGCAGCTCGCCAGCAGGCGTCCGCAACGGGGTGGAGCGCACGCGCTCCAGAATGCGCCGAATGGCCTCCATCCCGGCGTCGAGGCCGGTTTGCGGCAGCAGCACGCAGAACTCTTCTCCCCCCAGGCGGCCCAGGGCGTCCACGCTGCGCAGCGATGCCTTGACCAGCGTCGTCACGTGCCGCAGCATGGCGTCGCCCACATCGTGCCCGTGGACATCGTTCACCCGCTTGAAGTCGTCCAGGTCCAGCATGGCCACGCACAAGGGCTGGCCGTAGCGCAGGGCCCGTTCGCGCTCCTCGTGCAGGATCTCCAGCAATCGCCGTCTGTTGGCCACTCCGGTCAGGGGATCGGCGTTGGCCAGCAGCTTGAGCTGCTCCTCGGCGGCGTGGTGTTCGGTCATGTCCAGCAGTGCGCCGTGCCGCCGCGTCGGGCGGCCCAATGGGGTCAGGTCGTAGTCGCAGATCAGGGAAACAAACCGCTCTCCGCCGCCCAGAGGCAGAATCCGGAACTCCGCGTGGAAGCTGCGGCCGTCCCTGTCCCCCTGGGCGAAAAGGGCCGCCACCGCGTCCCGGTCGTCCGGGTGCACATGGCGCAGGAAGTCGGCGGCGGTCGGCCCCTCCACGCTCCTGGGCTCGTGGCCGAAGATGCGGTGCAGCTCTTCGGACCATTCGCCCTTGCCGCTCTCCAGGTCGCGCTCAAAGCTGCCCACATGGGCCAGGCGCTGGGCGGTCTTGAGCCGGGCTTCGCTTTCGCATTGGCGCTTTTCGGCCAGCACGCGGTCGGTGATGAGCAGATGCGAGACCACGCCCCCGGCAATGGCTCCGTCGTCATTGCGCAAGGGGGTCGCGTACATGAGGAACCAGCGCTGCTCCGATGGCGAGTGGCAGGGGTATTCCATACGGAATTCCGCTATCTTTCCGGCCAGCACCCGCCGTATCCCCTCGGCCGCGGGAAGCGCCTCCTTGGCGCATTCGCCGTTCGCGCTGTCGCAGGTGCGCAGGTAGTTCAGGCCGAAGTTCTCCGGCTGCGCGGGCGCGCCGTTGTCCTCGGCAAAGCGCCGCCAGCTCCGGTTCACGGCGATGATGTCTCCGTTCAGGTCCAGCACGGCGATCTGTTCCGCAAGGCTGTCCAGTGCGCTGCACATGAGGGGGGCATGGCCTGTCCGCTTCTCTGCGCCATTGGCTGCGATGCTGTTCATGCGTCCTCCTTCCGAGCGGGGATCGGCACTGCACAGGCGGGGCGGCTGCGGCCCTGCGGCCCAGTTCGCCTTCTACGTAGGACATACGCCCCGTCATGTGAAGCGTCAATGCGGGCTGCGGTGCGCGCATCGTCTTGACGCGCACCGGCGGAGCACCTATCGTTGCAAAAGTTGGGCAACCCCGCTGCGGGACGTTTTCGGCGTTCCCCCCCCTACACTGAAACACATGGAGTCGGACATATGGACTGCTGCGACCACGACCACGACGAGATGGACTACCTGGAATGCGCCAAGGTGGGCCAGAAGATCCGCCACTTCAGCATGGAGGCCTATGACCCCGCCGAGGGCGGCTTCGCCGTGGTGGATTCCGAAAAGATTTTGAAAAAGAAGAAATGGCTGGTGCTGGTGTTCTACCCGGCGGACTTCACCTTCGTCTGTCCCACGGAGCTGGCCGACCTGGCCGCCCAGCACGCAAGGCTCAAGAAGCTCGGAGCCGAGGTGGTCAGCGTGTCCACGGACACCAAGTACGCCCACCTGGCCTGGCGGACCAGCGAGCGCCTGCTGCAGGACGTGAAGTTTCTCATGGCCGCAGACCCCGCGGGCCATGTGTCGCGCTTTTTCGATGTCTGGGACGGGGAGTCCGGCCTGGCCCTGCGCGGCACCTTCATCATCAATCCCGAGGGCGTGCTGGTGTCCAGCGAGGTGAATTTCTACAATGTGGGCAGGAACGCCGACGAACTGGTGCGCAAGTTGGAGGCCAACGTGCATCTTATGAAGCACCCGAACGAGGCCTGCCCGGCCAAGTGGACCCCCGGCGCCAAGACCCTGGCCCCCTCCGAGGCCCTGGTGGGCAAGGTGTACGAGGCCCTGAACGAGAACTAGCGGCGTGCCGCGACGCCCCTCGGGTCCAGGCGGGCCCGGGGGGCCTTCCCCCACAGCCCCCCCCGCACCACGGGAAGAAGGCCGCGCATGGACTGGGACGCCAAACGCTACGAGCAGTGGTTTGCCACCCCGGAGGGCCGTTTCGCCCTCGGGGCGGAACGTCGCCTGCTGGACAGCATGGTGGCCGAGTGGCCGCGCCGCAACCAGCGTGTGCTGGAGATCGGCTGCGGCACGGGGCTGTTCCAGCAGATTCTCTTCGACGACGGTTTTGCCGTGGCCGGGCTGGACAAAAGCCCGCAAATGATCGCCGGGGCGCGCCGCCGCCTTGGGTCCGCCGCCGAACTCTACGTGGGCGACGGCTCGTGCCTGCCCTTCGCGGACAACGAATTCGACTTCTGCGTGCTGTGGACCGTGCTGGAGTTCTGCGAGTATCCGGGCGCCGTGCTGGCCGAGGCCACGCGCGTGGCCTCCAAGGGGCTGCTCATCGGCTTTTTGAACCGCAGCTCCGCCTACTGGCTGGCGCGCGGCCGCCCCTGGCCCTGGAACCACGGCCGCACGCTGGCTAAGGCCCGCTGGTACACCTGGGCCGAAATGCGCGCTCTGGCCCTGGTCCACACGGACAAGACCCCCGCGCGCACGCGCTCCGTGCTGCTGGGGCCGCCGTGCACCTGGCGCGCGGCGCAGCCCTGGAAGGCGCTGAACACCCTGCTGCTGCCGCCCATGTTCGGGGCCATCTGCGCCATGCGCATCGACCTGGTTGGCTACCAGCCGCTCACGCCCATCTATTCTTGGACCACCGAACCCGGCATCGGATAAGGCCTTACCGCCCCTTGACAGACAGCCGCAGGCGGGCGATTATCACAATGACGCATTTTCTGGACCGCACAAAACGGCGCTGCAGCCAGACACAGCCCAAGGAGGCTCCCATGTTCAATGATTCCGCCCACGGCGAGGAAATGGCCAGCGAACTGCGCGAGGTCATCAGCCACGCCCAGAAGCTCATCGAGGCCACGGCAGGGGAGATCGACGACCGCACCCGCGCGGCGCGCGCCGTGCTGGAGGAACGCTTGGCCGTGGCCAAGGTCAAGTGCGGCGAGCTTGAGGGCCACCTCAAGAACCGCCTGCAGGACACGGACAAGCTCATCCGCGAGAAGCCCTACTACGCCATCGGCGGCTCCTTCGTCATCGGGCTTTTGCTCGGCTGGCTCATGGGGCGGAAGTAGCCGCCATGTCTCAGCTTCTGGAGGAGCTGGACCTCGGCGGAGCTTCGGGCCGCGTGGCCGAGGCCCTGGTCCAGACCGCCAAGGACCGCGTGGAGCTCCTTGGCATAGAATTGCGCGAGGACAAGATCCGCCTGGTGCAGGCGCTCATCCTGGCCTGCGCGGGGGTGGTGCTGGGGCTTATGGCCCTGGTGCTTGGGGTGCTGGCGCTTTTGGCCGTGTTGCCCGAGTTCTGGCGCGCCCCGGCCATGGGGTTTGTGGCCTTGGTCTGCGCCGTTGCGGCGGTCTGGGCCTTTGGCGCCCTGCGCAGCAAGATCGCCGGGCGCGGCCGCCTTTTCGCCCAGACCTTGGACGAGCTGGAAAAGGACAAGACATGTTTCTCGACGCGGAACTGAAGGAATTGGCTCAGGCCAAGGCCCGGCTGGCCGTCCAGGCGGACCTGCGCCGACAGGTCATCCAGCTGGAGCTGCTGGCCCTGCGTTCGCGCGCCCGGCGCAGCCTTACGTCGTTGAGTTTGGGCTTCGGCCTGGCGGGCAAGGTGCTGGACTTTCTGGCCGCGCGTCGCAGGCGGCGCGGGGCGTAGGCGGCGCCGGGCGGGCGCGGCCTTGACCGCGCCGTGTCGATGCTCTATCGTTCCCTCAACACTGGCAGGCGGCCTGCGGGAAGGTCCCCGCAGGCTTCCTTTTTGTTTTGCCCGGACCCCGGCGGCGGCCCCCGCCGCGCACATGAGAGGCGTTGAGACATGACGAGCATTCCCATTTCCCAGGAAGGCTACAAGCTCATGAAGAAGGAGCTGGACAGCCTGAAAAAGCAGCGCCCGGAGGTTTCCGAGGCCATCCGCCTGGCCCGCGAGGAAGGCGACCTGCGCGAGAACGGCGGCTACCACGCCGCGCGCGAACGCCAAGGCATGATGGAGGCGCGCATCAACTTCATCGAATCGCGCATGGCCCGGTACAACGTCATCGACATGAAGACCCTGGGCGGGGAGAAGATCAGCTTCGGCGCCACTGTGGAGCTGGAGGACGTGGAGAGCGGCGAGAAGAAGCGCTACACCCTGCTCGGCCCGGACGAGACCGGCTTCTGCAAGGGCAGCGTGTCCATCCAGTCCCCGGTGGGCCTGGCCCTGCTGGGTAAGAGCGTGGGCGACGAGGTGGTCATCCAGGTGCCGCGCGGCCGCGTGGAATACGAGGTCCTGTCCATTGCATTCAACGGGCCGGCCATCACCCTCGACGAGGAGTAGCTCCGGTTTTTGGAGGACGGCCATGATCCTGCGCGCCCTGTGCCGCATTGCCGTGTTGCTGGCGGTCCTGGGCGTGGCTCCCGGCGTCGCCGGGCAGCCTGCCGCAACGCCTTCGGGCGCACGGCCCGGCTCCCTTTCCCTGTGGACCGCCGCACAACTGCGCGAGCCCTCCCTTCGGCCGCAGGCCGGGGCCGAACGCGCCATCCGCCAACTGCCCCGGCCCGACACCACCCCGCCCGCCCGCACCGAGCCTCTTGCCGCGCCGCAAGCCCCGGCCCTGCCCGGCGTCATCCGCCGCGTGGCCCTGCCCGAGGCCGACCGCCGCGTGGCCCTCACCTTCGACCTCTGCGAGCGCAGCGTCCATGTCACGGGCTACGATGCCCGGCTGGTGGACGTGCTGCGCGCGGGCAACGCCAAGGCCACCTTTTTCGCCGGGGGCAAGTGGCTGCGCTCCCACCCGGAGCGCGCCCTGCAGCTCATGGCCGATCCCCGCTTCGAGCTGGGCAACCACGCCTGGACCCACGCCAACATGGCCGTGGCCGCGCCGGACGAGCGGCGCAGGCAGACCCTGTGGACCAGCGCCCAGTACGAGCTGCTGCGGGAGGAGCTGGACCGCAGGCTTCTGGCGCGGGGCCTTCCCGCCTCTGGCTTGCCGCCGCTGGCGCTGTTCCGCCTGCCCTATGGCCGCGGCGGGCCGGAGGTCTGGCGCGAACTCAATGCCTTGGGCCTGTCGGTTATCCAGTGGGATGTGGTGGGCGAAGGCGGGGGCGGAACCCCGCGCGCCCGCGCCGAGGCCGTGGCCAGGGCGCTGCGTCCGGGGTCGATTGTGCTGTTTCATGCCAACTGCGTGCCGCGCGACACGGCGCTGCTGCTGCGCGAACTCTTGCCGCTGCTGGCCCGGCGCGGCTTCGCCACGGCTACGGTTTCCGAATTGTTGCGCGCAGGCGCGCCCGAGGCCGTGGATCAGGGCTGGTTCACCACTCCGGACGACAACGCCGTCTATGACCACATGTTCGAGGCGGCGGGCACGGGCGCTCGATACAAAAAGAGCCAGGGGCGATAGGGGTCACGGGTAGCGGGGCCGCGAGCGCGCCAGCTCCAGAAAGGCGGCCGGACCCTTTTCGTGCAGGATCTCCCCGTTTTTGCGCCAGCGCTCCACAAGGGGCTTGGGCAGTTTGGGCGACGCGCAGGGGAACTCCGGGCACTGGCCGCAGAAATCCACCTCATGGGCGGCGGCGCAGGCGCGCACGCCGCAGCCTTCCAGCAGACAGCCGCCCTCGCGGCAGCCCGTGCACGCGCCTTTGGCCAGGTACTCCAGCAGCGCCGAAAAGTCCGCGTAGCCTTCCAGGGCCGGGCTCATGGGGGCCAAGCGTTTTGCGTACGCCGCGAAGCTTGGGCCGAGCAGGTCGCGCAGGGCGCGCGCATGGTTGCGGATGGCGCCTCCGGCGAAGGCCAGGCAGCCGCCGCAATACAGCCCGCACGGCGCGATGAGCCGCCTGAGTTCCGAGCGCGAGGGGGGTATGGAGGGGATGGACATGGGCGTCTCCGCTTGAGGGATGCCTCATGCTAGCCGAGTCCGGCCCATGGGCCAAGGGGACGGACTACGCAGTTTCGGCCTTGCGGCAATGTTTTGCCGCAGGCGTCAGCAGGGCAGGCTCACCACAACCCGCGTGCCGCTGCCCACGGTGCTGGAGATGTCGATGTCTCCGCCCATGGCTTTGACCGTGCCATAGGCCACGGAGAGCCCCAGCCCGGTGCCCTGTCCCACCTGTTTGGTGGAGAAGAAGGGTTCGAATACGCGCGGCAGGTGCGCGGGCAGGATGCCTTGCCCCGTGTCCTCGATCTCGATGCGCACATGATGCTCTGCGCGGCTGGCGCTGATGCGCAGCTCCCCCCCCGTGGGCATGGCGTCCAGGGCGTTGTCCAGGATGTTTCCCAGCGCCGTGGCCAGGTCGGCCCCGGGCAGGTCGGCGTTCATGGCGGCGGGGGGCAGGGCCAGCGCGGGCAAATCTCCGGGCAGGCGGGACACGGTGCGCACGCCGCTTGCTTCGGCGCGCGCGCGGCGGGCCGCAAGCTGTCCGTCGAGCAGGCCGCCAAGGTCGATCTGGGCGGAGGCCCGGTCAGCCGGGCGCTGCTGCTGTTCCGGGTGGCAGAGGCACAGCAGCTGGGCGGTGATGTCCTTTACCCGGCGGCCGTGTTCGCGCATCTTGGCGGCGGCGTCGAGCATTTCGCGCAGAACCGCGGCGTCCGGGCCATCCTTGGGGCGCGTCCCGGCCAGTTCGTTGGCCAAGTCCTCCAGCCAGCCGGTAAGGCTGAGCATGGTGTTGACGGGATTGTTGATCTCGTGGGCGACGCCCTCGGCCATGCGGCCCAGCGCGGCCATTTTGGCCGTTTCGGCCATGCGCTGGCCTTCAAGCCGCTCCTCGCGCCGTTCCTGCGCGCGCAGGATGGCCTCGGTGAGCCGCTCTATGGGCACGGGCTTCACAAGGTAGTCCGTGGCACCAAGCTTCATGCCCTGGATGGCCGTGGCCAGATCGCGCTGCCCGGTGAGCATGAGGGCCTCGGCCTGGGGCTTGACCTTTTTGAGTTCCCGCAGGACCTCAAGCCCGTCCATGCCGGGCAGGTTGACGTCGAGCACGGCCACGTCGATCTCGCCGTCCGCGGCCAGGCGCAGGGCCTCCTCGCCATCGTAGGCGGTCTTGACCTGGAAGCCCCGCGCCGTGAGCCGTTCGGCGAGAAGATCGGCGAAGTCGCGCTCGTCGTCCACGAGCAGCACGGCGTTCATGCTGCGCCCTTACTTTTTCTCTTCACCCTCTTTGAGCACGGAGTTGGCGTCGTCGAAGTCGCCGGCCTGGGCGAAGGTGGCCGCCACCATGGCGTCTTCCATCTTCTGGCGGTAGGCGCCCTTGATGCTCTTGACCAAGTGGTCGATGTCCACCGGCTTCTTGTGGTACTCGTACGCGCCCAGCTGCATGCAGATTTCCTGATCCTGCTCGGAGCCGTGGCCGGTGAGCACGATGACCTGCACCTCGGGGTGGGTCTTCTTGACCTTGCGCAGCACCTCGACGCCGTCGATGCCGGGCATCCGCAGGTCGAGGACCATGACATCGGGCGTGCCGTCCTTGATCATCTCCAGGGCGGTTTCGCCGTCATGGGCCACATCGGAGCCCAGGTCGCGCATCTTCATGCGCTCGGCCAGGGTGTTGACGAAATTTTCCTCGTCGTCGACCAGCAGCAGCTTGATCTTCTTGCTCATGTGCACTCCTTGTTTGGCGCTTGCGCGCCTTGTTCCGGGGGCCTTGGCCGCGTGCCGCGGCCCCCGGTCGGCGTTTGGTCTAGGCTTCCGCCAGGCCGTAGGCCACGCGCACGCCCGTAAGCCCGACGGACTCCAGGAATCCGCAAGCCTGAGGCGGCGGTGCAAGGCGCTTGGGCGTAATCCCCATCAGCTCCCTGGCTTCGTCGAAGCACCCGACCTCGGCAAAGGCGACGGCTGCGTAGACATCAGCCACGCTGGCCGCGCTCTCCGTCACACCGGCCATTCGCATGGCCTCCTCCCGCTCCCCGGCCTCGGCAAAAGCCAAGCCGGCGAAGGTGTCCTCGATCCTCTTGAGCATTCCAAGCATAGAGTCCTCCTTGGGTCGGCGTCAGCGGCGTGCACTCCCCTGGCGCGACATGTGAAGTCAAGCTGCTATGATTGAATGCTACTCCTCTTGAACCAGAAATCAAGTGCCCTAGGCCACGGGTTTGGGCAGCGAAAGCGCCACCCCCTGCCCACCCGGCCCGGCGCACAGCCCGGCGTGGCAGGCCTTGGCCGCGCGCTCCAGCCCGGCATGGCCCGGCAGGCTGCGCAAGGCCTCGTAACTTGGCCCGTCCAGCCGCACCACGGCCAGACCGCCGTGCTCCTCGACCGAGAGCATGAGCTGCCCGTTTCGGGGCAGCAGGGGCAGGGCCAGGTCCAGCGCCTGTCCCACCAGGGCCATCGTCTCCAGGGCGCGCAGCTCCGTGCGCAGCCCGGAACGCCCCGGCGCCAGCACCAGGGCCACGCGCTGACGCGCGGCCTCGCGCCGGTAGAGGCCCACCAGCGAGCGCATGGCCTCGTTGACCTCGGCGCCGGTGGGGCTCGGCTCGGGCGCATGGGCGCAGTAGTTCAGCTGCTCGGAAAGGGCCATGCCGCGCTCCACCTGCTCGGAGAGCACCCCCAGGCCCTTCTTGAAGCGCTCGGCGTGCGCAAACCCCTCGCCGCCAAGGGCCAGAAGATCCTCCATGAGGCCCGCGGACTCGCGGATGGTGGCCAGGATGTTCTGCATCTCGTGGGTGGCCCCGGCGGTGAGCCTGCCCATGAATATGGCGTCGCACATGGCTGGCGGCCTCCTATCGTCCCAGGCTGGCGGCCTTGCCCGCGTAGTCGATGGCCGATTCCATCTTTTCGATGAGCGTGTCGATGTTCAGCGGCTTCATCATGTAGTCGAAGGCGCCCAGGCGCATTCCCTCGATGCCGTCGCGCGTGCTGCCGTGCCCGGTGAGCAGCAGCACCTGCACCTTGGGGTTGCTGCGCTTCACGCGCTCCAGCACTTCCAGGCCCTTAATGCCGGGCATGAGCACGTCGAGCACGATGACCTGCGGCTCGTCCTCGGCCACGGCGGAAAGCGCGGATTCGCCGTCAAAGGCCACACGGGCGTTGATGCCCCTGAGCTCCAGGCGTTCGGCGAGGGTGGTGATGAATTCGTGTTCGTCGTCCACCAAAAGAATCTTCCAGTCCTGCTTGTTCATGCCAATGCCTCGCGCTGCCCCTTGGGCAGGGTGATGGTGAGCGTTGTGCCCACTCCTTGCGTGCTCTCGACGGAGATGTCGCCGCCGAGGCGCTTGATGATGCCGTAGGTGATGGACAGGCCCAGGCCGGTGCCCTTCCCCTTCTTGGTGGTGAAGAACGGCTCGAAGATGTGCTTCATGGTCTCTTCGGACATGCCGCAGCCGTTGTCGGTCACGGTCACGCGCACGCCGCCGCCCTCCTCCTTGGCGAACACGCTGATGACCCCGCCATCGGCCACGGCGGCCAGGGCGTTGTTCAAGAGATTGAGGAACACCTGCTGCAACTGGCTGCGGTCGGAGACGATCCTGGGCAGTTCGGGGTCCAGGTCGAGCTGGACGTTCACCTTGCGGTGCATGGCCTCGTTGGCCAGGAACCCGGCGGTCTCGCGGATGAGTTCCGCGAGGTCCAGCTCCTCGATGCTCACGTCCATGCGCCGGGCGAAGCCGAGCATCCGGTGGGTGATGCCCCGGCAGCGTTCCACGGCGCGCAGCACGCTGTCCACCTGGGCCAGCAGCTTTTCCTTGGTGGGAAAGTCCGGCTGCATGGAGAGGATGTCCTTCATGAGCCCGGTCTTTTCGTTGATGATGGCCAGCGGGTTGTTGACCTCGTGGGCCACGCCCGCGGCCAGCCGCCCGATGGAGGAAAGCTTCTGGGAGTGCTCCACCTCGCGCAGGGCCAGTTCGCGCCGATCCTCGGCCTCCTTCATACGCTGGATCAGGGCGTCGGTGACGCGCATGGCGGCGATGAGCACCACCACCACCCCGGCGACGAAGATGAACAGCAGGTCCCCGCGCACGGTGTACCAGGTCTTGAGGGAGCTGGACCGGGGCTTTACGGCCATGAGCACGAAGTCCGCGTCCGCGAAGTAGGCGTAGGACAAGAACACCTCGCGGCCACGGGGGTCGCGCATGGTGAGCACGTTTGGCTCGAAGGTCTGCGGCGGCAGGGGCAGGGTCATGCTCTCCAGTACCTTGCCGTAGTTGTTGGAGTTGGTTTGCAGAAGGCCGCGCGTGTTCACCAGAAAGGCGTCGGCGTCCGGCTCCAGGCCCATGCCGGCGATGATGCGCTCGAACTGCTTGGTGTCCAGGGTGGCGCGCAGAATCCAGACCCGCCCGTCCTCGGCCATGTGCTGCACGGCCACAATGACGTGCGGGAACTGCCGGAAGCCCAGGAACACGTCGCTGACGTACTTGCCCTTGAGGCGCACCTCCTGGAACCAGCGCTGTTCGGAGAAGTCGATGCCCTTGAGGTTGTACGGACCCACGTAGTTCACCTGCACGCCGTTCTCGTCGATGAGCCCCAGGTCCACGAAGCCCTCGAATTCGCGCTTCATGACGCTGAAGATGCGCGCGAGTTTGTGCTGGTCCGCCAACTCCTGATAGGTGTAGGCGCTGGCGATGAGGCTCATGGTGCTGGTGCGCTCGGCCAGGAAGAGCTCGAAGGAGTTTTTGGTCTTGTTCACCAGCACGCGCAGGGGGTTCTGGATCTCCCGCGTCATGGCCTTCTGGTGCTCGTAGTAGTTGAGCACGGCCATGACGGTGAGCGGGATGAGGGTGGCCGCCACCATGAGCGCCACGATCTTGCGCTGGAGCAGGGTGTAGCGCTCCGGCGAGACCGCCTCGTCCACCTCTCCGGTGAGTTCGCGCAGGGGGTGCTTGAGGAGCCGCGCAAGTTTACGCATGGTCCTGCTCCGCCGCCGCCTGCGCGGCCTCCCCGCCGGGGCCGCGGGGGAAAAGGATGGCGCCGCTTTCCAGGCGGTCCTCCAGGTAGAGGCGCAGGGCCTCCTCCGCCGGTCCGGCGATGCCGTCCAGCACGGCCAGGCGCTTCCAGCGCAGGTAGTGGTAGTGCTCCTCCTCCATGCCGCCGGTGATGACCACCGAGACCTCGCGGTCCAGGATCAGGTCGCAGAGGTCGTCGGCGCTGGAATGGGCCAGCACCAGTTCCTGGCGCTTGGCTTCGCGGCCTTCGGCGTTGACGGTGACGAGCAGCACTTCCGTGGTCAGGTCGAAACGCGGAGCCACTTCGTCCCGGTACAGGGTGACGAGGATTTTCTTGCCCATGGCGCGCCCCCCTAGGCCTTTTTCCTGTGGCGCGGCCGTGGCGTCGCGTCGTTCAGGGCTTCTGGCGCCTGCTCCGGGGATTCGGGGCGGAAGCGCACGTGCGGGGGCAAATGCTCTGGCAGCACCAGCTCGTCTGCGCACACCATGACCGCGTACTCCACCATGTTGCGCAGCTCGCGCACGTTGCCGGGGTAGTCGTAGGAGGACAGCAGCCGGAGGGCCTCCTCGGAAAAGCCGAGCACCTGCTTGCGAAGCTTGGTGGCGAACAGGCCCAGAAAATGCGTCAGCAAAAACTGCACGTCTTCGCCGCGTTCGCGCAGCGGGGGCAGGTGCAGGCGCACGGCGTTCAGCCGGTGGAACAGATCCTGCCGCAGCAGCCCGGCCTTGACCAGCGCCTCGGGATCGCGGCCGGTGGCGGCCACCACGCGCACGTTCAGGCGCATGGGACGTTCGCCCCCGGCGGGCACCACGGCCTTCTCGTCCAGCAGGCGCAACAGCCGCCCCTGCTGGGCCAGCGGCATGTCGGCGATCTCGGAAAGATAAAGCGTGCCGTTTTGGGCCAGCTGGAACTTGCCCGGCCGGGGCGGGGCGCCGTCCTCCGACGCGGCTTGGCCAAAGAGTTCCACGTCGAGCAGGGCCTCGGGCATGGGGGTGGCGTTCACCCGCACGAAACTTTCCCGCGCGCGGGAGCTGGCCCGGTGCAGGGCCTCGGCCAGAAGATCCTTGCCCGTGCCGGATTCTCCGGTGAGCAGCACGGCGGCGTCGCTTTGGGCCACGGCGGGCAGAATGCGCAGCAGATGCTCCATGGGCGCGCTGCGGCCCACGATGGCGCCGGGACCGGCCGTGCGCGTCAGGCGGCCTTCCAGCTCCTTCAGGGCGGAGAGGTCCTCCACCACGTCCAGGGTGCACAGCAGCGCGCCGTCCGCGTCCTGCACGGGCACGCTGGTAAGGCGCACCGGAACCTTTCTGCGGTGGCGGTTGATGAGGGTGCCCTCGCGGCTTTCGGAGCAGCGGGCGGCGCAGCCTTCGCCCTGGCGCGGCAGGGCCGGGCACTGGTGCAGGCAGAAGCTGCCGCGCAGCACATGGCGGCAGGGCACGCCCGCCACTTCCTGGCTGCTGAACCCGGTAAGCCGTTCCAGCGCGGTGTTCAGAAACAGGGTGCGGCGCTCGCAGTCCAGCACGGCCACCCCGAAGGGCAGGTCGCGCAGGACGCGCGGCAGATCGGCCCGTTCAAGCCCTGCCGCCGCCAGCCCGGCAAATGGTTTCTGCTTTTCGCGCGTCGCCATGGTGTCGTCCATCGGTGTGTGTCCTCCAGGTGGGGGGGGCGGAGGCCCGCCCCCCGAACCCGGAGAGGGGTTCTAGTGCGCTCCGGCGCCCACGATGCCGGACGCCGCCACCAGCAGGACGAGGATCTCCGCAACGGCCAGAACCGCGAAGGTCTTTTCGCCCCGCTTCAGGTAGGCCGGGATGAGCGGAATGTAGCAAAGAATGGTCATGCCCGCCAGGAGCACGATGCCCACGAAGTTGAGGAAGTCGCCCTGGCCGACAAGGGACACCCAGTTCCAACCAGTTGGCACGTTGCCAAGTTCAAGGTAGGTGCCCACGGGCTCCGACCAGAGGCGGGGAACCAGCTCCAGGGGCACGTGCGGGGCCACCAGGCCGCTGATGTAGAGGAGATAGGTGACGGCCATGATGCCCAGGCCGCTCCAGCAGCCATAGAAGAGCATGTTGGCGTACTTGACCTGCTCGGGCGCGGCCTTGCCGGTGTGCTGTTCGGTATTGCTCATTGTGCTTCTCCTTGTGCTCGTAATGCGCCGTGGGGCCCTGTTAAATGCCCAGGCCCTTCAGAAGGGCCTTGCCGCCCGCGAAGAGCAGCACGCCGATGACCATGTAGCGGATGAAGGTGGGCTTGGCCTTGGCCAGCAGGCGCACGCCCACGAAAGAGCCAAGCATCAGGCCGACGATGGAGGGAATGGCCATCAGCGGGATGACGCAGCCCTTGTTCAGGTACACCCACGCGGCGGAGGTGTCGGTGATGGAGAGCAGGAACTTGCTGGTGCCCACGGCCACCTTGAGGGGCGCGCCCATGAGCAGGTTGAGCACCGGGACGTTGGCCCAGCCCGCGCCCAGGCCGAACATGCCGGCCATGATGCCGATGATGATGAACAGCAGAAGCCCCGGCAGGGTGCGGTGCGTCTTCCATTCCACCAGTTCGTTGGTGGAGGGGTCGCGGTAGGCGCCGTTCATGCCCAGCGCCAGGCCGATGGCGTCCTGCTTCTCCACATGGGGGTGGGCTGTGTTCTTGCTCATCAGCAGCAGGATGGCGATGCCCATGATGGTGATGCCCAGGCAGAGCTGCACCACGTTGGTGGGCAGGGCCATGCCCAAAAATGCGCCCACGATGGCGCAGCTGGAGGCGATGAGCGCCACGGGCAGGGCCAGCCGCAAGGATGCGAAATTGCGCTTGAGCAGGCCTGGGCCGGCGGCCAGGGCGCCGGCAAGCGCCACCATGAGGCCCGCGCCGCGCACGAAGTCGAGGTGGAAGGGGAAGAAGCCGCTCACCAGCGGCACGTACAGCACGCCGCCGCCCACGCCCGCGAGCACGGCGATGATGCCCAGCACGAAGCAGAAAAAGAGCAGCACTGTCGGCCATACCCACCAGGCAACCCCGGTGTCGGGTCCGAGCTGGGCGGCGGCGTGGGCCACCTCGGCCCCGGCGCTGGCGGCAGCATTTGTGGCGGCCTCGGTCCCGGAGGCAAGGGCGGCCACGGCAAACAGCAGCACGCCGGACACTACGAACAAGGCGATTTTCGCCGGGAGACTCAGTCGATCCATCTTCATTCCCGCTCCTCTGAATCATCTCTGGATTGCCCAGCCTGCCTCGCCAGCCCCTCGGCCCGCGCAGTGGACTTTGCCCCACTAATCAAGAAGCGGGCCAAGATGTAACTGCTTGATTTTACATGCTTGACCTCCACGTTGGAAGCAGGTAAACGGCAAGAACTTGCCGCTTGTGCGGCAAGGACCGGCCGACCGGCGGCGTCTTGCCGTTGCGAGCCGGGGGCGCGGCAGGGTTTTGCCTCTCCCCCCGGTGTGCGCCAGGGCGTCGCCACCCCATGTCGCTGAGTGCCGACCGCGTCCGCAAGGGTGTTTTTTCGTTCGGGAGTTCAAGATGATGGACCCACGCGCCTATGGCGGCAAATTCTTGCCGCAAGGACTGGAGGCCGACCCCGAGGCCCGCGCCGCGATGCACGAGGCCGGGCTGCTGTTCCGGTCGAGCGCCATGCGCGCCCTCTACCGCGTGGCCATCCAGGTGGCCGGAAGCGACGCCCCGGTGCTGCTTACGGGGGAGTCCGGCACGGGCAAGGAGATCTTCGCCCGGCTGCTGCACACGCTGAGCAACCGCAGCGGCAGGCCCTTCGTGCCGGTCAATTGCGGGGTGCTCTCCGGCGAGCTGTTCGCCGACAAGTTTTTCGGGCACGAGCCCGGCGCCTTCACCGGGGCCACGCGCTTGCAGAAGGGCAGCTTCGAGCTCGCCGCCGACGGCACCCTGTTTCTTGACGAGGTGGGCGAGATCCCGCTGGCCAACCAGGTGGACTTCCTGCGCGTGCTCGAAGAGCGAACCTTCAAGCGCCTGGGGGGCGACAAGGATCTCGGCTTCCGCGCGCGCATCGTGGCGGCCACAAACCGCGCCCTGCCCGACATGGTCCGCGCCGGGCGTTTTCGCGCCGACCTCTTCTACCGGCTCAACGTCATCCCCATCGCCCTGCCCTCCCTGCGCGAGCGCAGCGACGACATTGCCCCCCTGGCGGAGTACTTTCTCTGGCTTTTCGGGCACCACTACCACCGTCCAAACCTGCGCCTCTCCCCCGAGGCCATGGCCGTGCTCACCCGGCACCGCTGGCCGGGCAACGTGCGCGAACTCAAGAACCTCATGGAGCGCGTGGCCCTGTTGCACACCAGCGAGAGCCCGGTCATGGCCGACGACCTGCCTCTGGAAATGCGGCTGGAGTTCGCCCCAGACCTGCCCCACGAGTTCGGGACCCCGCATTCCGGCGAAGCCCTGGCCGACTTCAACCTCGACGCCGCCGTGCGCCGGGCCGAGACAGCCGCCATGCTTCGCGCCTACAAGGCGGCCCACGGCTCCAAGCAGCGCACGGCCGAGCTGCTCGGCATCAGCCCGCGCACCCTGCGGCACAAGCTCGCGCAGTATGGACTGCGCCTCGAAGACGGCTGAGCCGGGCGCGGGGAATCCTGCGGACAGGGGGGCTTGCCAGTGGCCGGGGCCGGGCGTAAGGGGCAGCCCATGCACGCACAGTTGTTCATTCCCTGCCTGGTTGAGGACTGCCAGCCCGAGGCCGCCGTTGCCGCGACCCGGGTGCTGGAGCGCCTGGGGGTGGCCCTTCGGCATCCCTCCGGCCAGACCTGCTGCGGCCAGCTGGCCTACAAGGCCGGCGACGTGGCGGGCGCGCGGAGCCTGGCTTTGCGCTACCTGGACATTTTCGACGCGCCGGAGCCGGTGGTGTGCCCTTCGGGCTCCTGCACCAAGATGCTGCGCACCTACCCTGAACTGTTCGCCTTGGGCACGCCCGAGCGTGCGAGGGCCGAGGGCCTGGCCGCGCGGACCTTCGAGTTCTGCGAGTTCGTGGCCGGGCTGCCCGGCGCGGCGGAGCTGCCCCTGAATCTTGATGCGCGGGCCTGCTACCACGGCTCCTGCCAGATGCCGGGGGTTCCCGGCGACCCTGCCGACGCGCCGCGCAGGCTCCTTGGCCTGGTGCGCGGGCTGACCGTGGTGGAGGCCGAGCGCGCGGACCGCTGCTGCGGCTTCGGCGGGCTGTTCAGCCTGCAGTTCGCCTCCGTGTCCGAGGCGCTTACCGACGACAAATGCAGGGAGATTCTGGCCCTTGCGCCGGACATGCTGGTAAGCGCCGAGCCCAGCTGCCTCATGAGCCTGAGCGGCCGCCTGGCCAAGATGGGCCGCCCGCTGCCCGCCCTGCATGTGGCCCAGGTGCTGGACGCCGGGCTGCGGGGAGGGCTCTAGATGGACGCCATGACTCCTGCGCGCTTCCGCGAGCAGAGCCGCGCGGCCTGCCGCGACGCCAACCTGCGCGCCGTGCTGGACCACGCCACGCGGTATTTCATCGGCAAGCGTTCGGCCTCCCTGGAGGCCTTTCCAGGCCGCGAGGAGCATTTCGCCAGGGCGCGGGCGGCGCGGCTGCGTTCGCTTGCGCGCCTGCCGGACCTGCTGGAGGAACTTGAGGCCAGCGCCACGGCGGCCGGGACCGTGGTCCATTGGGCGGCGGACGCGGCCGAGGCGCGGGCCATCGTCGTCGGCATCGCCAGGCAGGCGCAGGCCAAGGTCATCGTCAAAGGCAAGAGCATGGTCACCGAGGAGATCGCGCTCAATCCGGCCCTGGAGGCCGCCGGGGCCGAGGTCTGGGAGACGGATCTGGGCGAGTTCATCGTGCAGCTGGCGGGCGAGCCGCCCTCGCACATCATCGCCCCGGCTGTGCACAAGTCCCGGCAGGACGTGGCCGAGCTCTTCGCCGAAAAGCTGGGTCTGCACGGCCAGAGCATCCCGGAGCTGACCCTGCTGGCGCGCCGCGCCCTGCGCGAGAAGTTCCTGGCCGCGGACATGGGCGTCACCGGGGCCAACATGGCCGTGGCCGAGACCGGCAGCGTCATCCTGGTGGAGAACGAGGGCAACATCCGCATGAGCACCACCTGCCCGCGCGTGCATGTGGCCCTCATGAGCCTGGAGAAGGTGGCGGCCACCATGGAGGACGCGGCGGACCTGCTGCGCGTGCTGCCCAGAAGCGCCACCGGCCAGAAGATGAGCTCCTACGTGTCCGTGCTGACCGGCCCGCGCCGCGAGGGCGAGACCGACGGCGCGCAGGAGATGCACCTTGTGATTCTGGACAACGGCCGCTCGCAGGTCCTGGCCGATCCCGCCCTGCGCGAGGCTCTGGCCTGCATCCGCTGCGGGGCCTGCCTGAACGTCTGCCCGGTGTACCAGACCATCGGCGGCCACGCCTACGGCTCGGTGTATTCCGGACCCATCGGCGCGCTGCTGTCCTCGCTGCTGCTGCCCCAGGACCAGACCCGCGACCTGCCCTTCGGCTGCACCCTGTGCGGGGCCTGCGCGCGCACCTGCCCGCTTTCCATCAACCATCCCAAGCTGATGCTGGCCCTGCGCCAGCGCGTGGCTTCGGGGCGCGCCAATCCCTTCTCCGCCGCGCACTCCATGCTGGCGCGGCACCCGCTGGCCTACCGCGCCGCCGTGGCCGCCGCCCGCGCGGTGGACCCGCATCTGGACCTGCTGCCGCGCCTGCCCGGCCTGCCCGGCCTGGCGGAGTTCGCGGCCGCGCGCAAACCGCCGGAGCTCAAAGCGCCCTTCCGCGCCCGGCGCAACAAGGAGCGGCAATGATTCCGGCCAGCACACGCTCACGCGCGGCCATCCTGAACACCCTGCGCCAGGGCCTGGCCCGGACGCCGTTGTTCGTGGACGAGCCGCCCGCCCGGCCCGCCTCCCTGCCCGTGCCGCCGCCCGGTCCGCAACCTGCGGGAGCCCCCGGCGGCCAGGACGCCTGGGAGCGCCTGGCCGAGGCGCTGGCCCCGCTGGAGGTGCGGCCGCGTCTGGCCCGCACGGCCGGGGAGGCCGTCCGGCATCTGGCCGACATCGCCCGCGAGTGCGGGGCCAAGAGCTACACCCGCTGGGACGAGGCCCTGGACGCCCTGGACCTGCCCGGCGGCTTCGACGCCGCGCTGGCCGGACTGGCGCGGTTGCCCGCCGGACCCTGCCCCGGCTTGGCCCAGGCGGACCTGGGCGTTGTGCTGGCCCACGCCGCGCTGCTGGAGTCCGGCAGCATCGCCGTGGTGGCCGCGCCGGGACGGCACCGGGCCGCGTCGCTGCTGCCGCCGTGCTCGGTGGTCCTGGTGCCAAGAAGCAGCCTGCTGCCCGATGTCTCGCACCTGCCGGGGCTCTTTGCGCGCCACGCCGATCCGGATGGGCGGCTGCCGAGCTGCCTGAACCTCATCACCGGGCCCAGCAGCACGGCGGACATCGAGCTGGTGCTGGTGCGCGGGGTCCATGGCCCGGCCCGCCTGGAGCTGGTCTGCCTGGACTGGCTGTAGGGCGCGGACGCTCCGGCTTCGGGGCGGCCCCTCGGGGGGGGGCCCTGGACTCTCGGGGCGGGGCTCACAACCTGTCCGAGCCGACTGGGTGATGTTCTCATGTTTTGTTGGCGCAGCGGAACCTGTGCTTGTGGAGCCGGCGATGACACTCGTCGGCTCTTTCATTTGCGTTGGCGGAGCTGGCCGTTTTGGCCCACTCGCGCAGCGCCGTCTGCGTGAGCGCTCGACATTGCCGTTGCTGCGCGCGCGTGCGCACGGACGCCGGGCACGTCTTGTGGGACAAACTGGAGACATGGCCGCTTCCGTAGTTTGGCGCGGCCTGCCGGTGTTGGACGCCGAGCCCTCGATGACGTCGGGGGGGCCGCCGAACGGAACGTCGCGCCGCCCACGGTGCGCGCATCGGCCGGGTTTTCGGGGAACGCGATGCGGCGTGAAGAGTCGATTGCCACATGCGCCAAATCCCACCTGGGGCGGACAGGCCGCCCGCGCCGCCCTCGTTGAAGTCCGGCGCGATTTCCCGTAGGCACGGGGCATGTGGCGGCATGGGGACACGGCGGGGCTTTTCGCCCGGTTGCGCGCGGAGTGCTCCTCGCGCCTGGGTCGCGCCTCGCTTTTGGTGCTGGGCTGCGCCGGGCTTGGCCGTGGCGCGGCCCTGTGCAAGGAGGCGTTGGTGGCCGCGCTCTTCGGCGTGGGCGGCGCGCTGGACGCCTACCTGCTGGCCCTGCTCGCCCCGTCCTTTCTGACCAACCTGCTGGGCTCCATTTTTTCCTCGGCCCTGATTCCGGCCCTGGGCCGGGCGGAACGCGAAGGCGGCGGCGCACATCTGCGCGGCCGTGCCCTGCTGGCCCAGGCGCTGCTGGTGTTTTGCGCCTGCCTGCTGCTGGCCCTGGTCCCGGCCGGGGCTTGGCGAGCCCTGGCCCCGACGGCAACGCCGGAGCGCCTGGCGCTGCTGCGGGAGCTGCAACTGCTGCTGCTGCCCGCCATGGCCCTGGCCAGCCTGAACAACACCTTGGGGGCCCTGGCCAACGCGCAGGGACGCTTTGCGGGCCCGGCCTTGGCCGGGCTGGGCAACGCCCTGGCCGTGCTGGCGGGCGTGGCCGTGCTGGCGGGCGGCCTTGGGGTGCGGGCCCTGGCCTTGGCCGTGGACATGGGCGCGGCGTGCGAATTCGCGCTCCTGGCTTGGATGTGCCGGGGGCTTTTCGGGTGGCGGCGCGCCGGACCGGGCGCGGACATCCGGCCGCTGCTGCGGGGCTGGGGCGTGCTGGCCCTTGGAGCGGCCCTCTTCGGTCTCGCCCCCTTCATCGACAACGCCATCGCGGGCGCCCTGGGCGAGGGCGCGGTGTCGGCCCTGGGCTTTGGCGCGCGGCTGCCCCTGGGCATCGCCGGGCTGCTGGGCCTGGCCCTGTCCACGGTGCTGCTGCCGCACTTCTCGCATCTGGCCGCCACGGCCGAGCCCCAGGCCCTGCGCGCCGCCTGCCGGGGCATGGCCCTGCGGGTGGCCCTGCTGGCCGGGCCGCTGGCCCTGGCCGGGGTGCTGGCTTCGCCCCTGGTCACGGAACTGCTGTTCCAGCGCGGCCGTTTCGACGCCCAGGCCGTCCAGGCGGTGAGCGCGGTCCAGGCCTGGTATTTCGTCCAGATTCCCTTCTACCTCCTGGCCATCGGGGCCATGCGGCTGCTCCAGGCCCAGGAGCGGCGGCGTCTGCTGCTTGTGGTGCAGGCCGGACTGCTGGCCTTGGGCGCGCTGGCCAGTCTGGGCTTCAGCCGGGTGCTGGGCGTGGCGGGCATCGCGGCCAGCTCGGCGCTGGTCCAGGCGTTGCTGGCCGGGGCATGTCTGCTGGCCGTGTTGCGGCCGCGCGGGGCGCGGTCGTGAGGCGGTTGCGCGCCGTTGGGGCCGACTGGGCGTGGGCTGTTGGCGCTGTCGGCCCGAAGGGCGGCTTGGCTGGCCTTTCGGCCAGGCGCTGCCCCAGGCGCGGCGGAGCGCACCCCGCGGGCCGCGGGCCCTGCGCATCGTTCACACGACAGGGAGGGGCATAGGGCATGTGCGGTATTTGCGGCGTGTACGCGCCGGCTCGCGCGGGGGACGGCTCCCTGCTGGCCCCGCTGGCGGCCATGACCGCCAGCCTTGCGCATCGCGGGCCGGACGGGGCGGGGCTGTGGACCGACCCCGGCGCGGGCCTGGGCCTGGGGCACCGGCGGCTGGCCGTGCAGGACCTTTCGCCCCTGGGCGCGCAGCCCATGGCCTCGGCCACGGGGCGCTACGTGGCGTGCTTCAATGGGGAGCTCTACAATTTCCGGCTGTTGCGCGCGCAGTTGCAGGCCCTGGGCCACGGCTTCCGGGGCGGCTCGGACACCGAGGTCCTGCTGGCGGCCATTGAGCAGTGGGGGCTTGAGGACGCCCTGCCGCGCCTGAACGGCATGTTCGCCCTGGCCCTGTGGGATGCGCGCGCGCGCCGCCTGACCCTGCTGCGCGACCGCCTGGGCGAGAAGCCGCTCCTCGTGGGCCGCCTGGGCGGCGATGGCGGGGCGGGGCTGGTTTTCGCCTCGGAGCTGCGCGCCCTGCGCGTCCACCCGGAGTTCGACCGCGCCCTGGACCGTGAGGCCCTGGCCCTGTTCTTTCGCCACGGCTGCATTCCGGCCCCGCACAGCGCATACGTCCGCGCGGACAAGCTCCTTCCCGGCGAGGCCCTGTCCCTGGGGCCGGAGGGCGAGCGCCGCTGGCGCTACTGGGACGCGGAGGAGGTCTGGCGGCATGGCCTGGCCGAGTCCCTGGCCGAACCCCTGGCCAAGTCGGCAGGCGATGCAGAGGACGAACTGGAGCGGCTGCTGGCGGACTCCGTGGGCTTGCGCGCCATTTCCGACGCGCCCTTGGGCCTGTTCCTGTCCGGCGGGGTGGATTCGAGCCTGGTGGCGGCGCTGCTGGCGCGGCAAGGCGGGCCGGTGCGCAGCTTCTGCATCGGCTTCGAGGATCCCGGCCTGGACGAGTCGCCCCACGCCGAGGCCGTGGCCCGGCACCTGGGCCTGCGGCACACCACCCTCACCGCCACGGCGCGCGACATGCTGGACCTAGCCCCGCGCATGGGGGACATCTACGACGAGCCCTTTGCCGACGCCTCGCAGCTGCCCACGGCCCTGCTGTGCCGCCTGGCGCGCGGGCATGTGACCGTGGCGCTTTCCGGCGACGGCGGGGACGAGCTTTTCGGCGGCTACGCCCGCTACCCCTGGACCCTGCGCGCCCACCGGCTGCTGCGCGCTGTGCCCCTGCCCCTGCGCCGGGGCCTGGTCGCCCTGCTGGGGCTGCCGCCCGCCGGGCTGTGGAACGCCCTGCCGCGCGGCCGCGCCCTGCGCTGGCGGCTGGACGCCCTGGGCGTCGAAGGCTTCGAGGCCCTGTACCTGCGCCTGCTCTCCCAGCACAAGGACCCGGCCCGGCTGGTGCCGGGCGCGCGCGCCCCCGGCTCGCCGGGGTACCGGCCCGCACGTTGGCCAGCCGACCTGGGGGACGGCGACGATGCCCGCCTGGCCTGGATGCGCCTGGCCGATCTGCTCTGCTACCTGCCCGACGACATTCTGGCCAAGGTGGACCGGGCCAGCATGGCCGTGGGCCTGGAGGTCCGCGCCCCGCTGCTGGACCACCGGCTGGTGGCGTTCGCCGCGCGGCTGCCCGCGTCGCTGCTGCTTCAGGGCGGCGTGGGCAAGGGGCTGCTGCGCCGGGTGCTGCACCGCCATGTGCCGCCCGCGCTGGTGGAGCGGCCCAAGATGGGCTTCGGCCCGCCACTGGCCGCTTGGCTGCGCGGGGAGCTGCGGCCCTGGGCCTCGGACCTGCTTTCCCCCTCGCGGCTGGCGCGCCAGGGCCTGCTGGACGCGGAGGAAATCGCGCGTTTGTGGGCGGAGTTCCTGGCCGGGGAGGACAACTGGCGGCACCTGGTCTGGGACGCGTTGATGCTCCAGGCCTGGCTGGAAGCGGAGCAGGGGGCCGGGCCGTGCGCATCCTGATGAGCATTCCCAGCCTGGAGCGCGGCGGAGCGGAGCGGCAGTTCGCGGCCCTGGCCGCTGGCCTTGCCGCGCGCGGGCACGAGGTGCTGGCCGTGACCCTGGACCGCGCCGGACCGCTGGCCGGGGAGCTTGGCCGGGCGCGGCTGGTGGAGCTCATGCGGGGCGCTGGCCGGAACGGCCTCGGCGCTCTGGCGGCCCTGGCCGGGCTCCTGCGGCGCGAGGCCCCGCAGGTCCACTACGCTTTTCTTCCCACCTGCACCGTGCGCGCGGCGATGCTCGCCCCGCTTGTCCCGGCGACGCGGCTGGTCCTGGGCATCCGCGCCGCAGACAGCGCACGGGGGCCCAACGCCCCGAGACGGCTGGCCGGACGGCTGCTGCTGGAGCTGGAGGCCCGGCTCTCGCCCCTGGCCGATCTGGTCGTCGCCAACTCCGAGGCCGCGCGAAAGGCCTGCGTGGGGCGCGGCTTTGCGCCGGGCCGCCTGCATGTGGTGGCCAACAGCGTGGACACGGCCCGCTTCCTCCCGGACAGGGAGAGGGGCGCGGCCCTGCGCCGCCAATGGGGGGTGGTGGCGGGCCAGACGCTGGTGGGCGTGGCCGCCCGGCTGGACCCGCACAAGGGCCATGCCGTATTTCTTGAGGCTGCGGCCCTGGCCTCGGCGGCCCGGCCGGACCTGCGCTTCGTCTGTCTGGGTGGCGGGCCGCAAACCTTGGCCGCCGGGCTGCGGGAGCGGGCGCTGGCGCTGGGAGTGGCGGACCGCGTGGCTTGGACCGGGGAGCACGCGGACATGCCCGCGGCGTACAACGCCCTGGATATGCTGTGCCTGCCGTCGGAACGGGAGTCCGCGCCCAACGTGCTGGCCGAGGGCCTGGCCTGCGGCCTGCCCTGCCTGGCCAGCCGCGTGGGCGACTGCGAGGGGATGCTGGGGGAATGCGGGCTGACGGTTGCGCCCGGAGACGCCGTCGCCCTGGCCGGGGGGATGCTGGCCCTGCTGGCCCGGCGCGAGGCCGAGGGCGCAGGCCTGGCCGTGCGCTGCCGGGCGCGGGCCGAGGGTCTGTTTTCCGTGGAGCGCATGGTGGAGGAGACCGAGGCGTTGTTTTTGAAGACGCGAGGCGCGGGCGGCCGCCAGGGCTGACGGGTATAACCGAGCGGAAAAGAACAAAAAAAGCCGGGCAGGCCCCCCACCTGCCCGGCAGACACGATGGTCCAACCATCGCGGCCGCCGGGAACGTTGCCGCCCGGCGCACGATCTGCTTAAAACAATATCCGTGCCATCATTTTTTTGTGTAGCCATTGCCGCTTGTTGCCTTTTTTTTGCCACTGCAGGCCGGAGAAAAGGTAGCGAAAAATACGGCTTCGTAGTACGTTTTTCCCGGAATCATTCCGAGATTTCCGGAAAGCGGAGGGAGCCATGGCCAATATCCTTGTGGTGGACGACGACGAGCTGTTCCGGGAGCTCTTGTGCACCTCCGTGGAGCGGCACGGGCACAAGGCCCTGGCCGCCGGAACCCTGGCCCAGGCCCGGCGCATCGCCGCGCGGAATGCCGTGGACGTGGTGTACCTGGACGTGCGCCTGCCCGATGGCTCCGGCGCCTTGGCCATAGAGGAGCTGCGGGCGGGCAAGGACCCTCCGGAGGTCATCATCGTCACCGGGCAGGGCGACCCGGACGGCGCGGAGCTGGCCCTGCGCTGCGGGGCTTGGGACTACATAGAAAAACCCGCCAGCGTGGACCGCATGACCCTGCCCATGCTGCGCGCCCTGTCCTACCGGGCCGAAAAGCGCCGCCAGCGCATCCCCGCCCTGCCCGAGACCTCCGGCATCGTGGGCAAGAGCCCCAGGCTGGCCGCCTGCCTGGCCCAGGCGGGCATGGCCGCGGCCAGCGGGGTGGACGTGTTCATCACCGGCGAGACCGGCACCGGCAAGGAAATCTTCGCCAGGGCCATCCACGCCAGCGGCGGCCGCGCCCAGGGGCCTTTCGTGGTGGTGGACTGCACCACGCTGCCCGGAACCCTGGCCGAGAGCGTGCTCTTCGGTCACGAGCGGGGCTCCTTCACCGGGGCGGACCGCAAGCAGACCGGGCTCATCGAGCAGGCCGACGGCGGCACCCTGTTCCTGGACGAAATAGGCGAATTGCCATTGCTCATGCAGGCCAAATTTCTGCGCGTGCTGCAGGAGCGGAGCTTCCGGCCCGTGGGCGGCGGCCAATTGCACAAAAGCGAGTTCCGGCTGGTGGCGGCCACCAACCGGGACTTGGCCGCCATGGCCGAACGCGGCGAGTTCCGCCAGGACCTGTTGTTCCGCCTGGGGGCCTTCTGCCTGGAACTGCCCCCCCTGCGCGAACGCGAGGGCGACATCAAGGAATTGCTGGACTGGCGCATGGCCCAGCACGCCGCCCGCGCGGGCAACCCCGCCCCGGAGCCCAGCCCGGAGTATCTGGAGCTGCTGCTGTCGCACCATTGGCCGGGCAATGTGCGCGAGTTTTTGCAAACCGTGGACATGAGCCTGGTTTCGGCCATGGGCGAGGCCATGCTGCTGCCGCAGCACCTGCCCCTGGACCTGCGCGTCCGCCTCATGCGGGGGCGGGTGGCCTCGCGCGGGCTTTCTCCTGTGGAGGGCGGCCAGGAGCGCGCAGCCGGAACCCTGGGGACCTGGAGGGAACACCGCGCCCGCCTGCTGGACAGGGCCGAGGCCGAGTACTTTTCCGCGCTCATGGACCGCGCCGGGGGAGACGCGGCGTTGGCGGCCGAACTCTCCGGCCTCAAGAGCGCCCGGCTGTACGAACTGTTGGGAAAGCACGGGCTTGTGAAGGGGCGTCGGGGACCGGCCTGAATATTCCGGAAAAACCGGAAAATCAGTCGCGTCGGCCCAGGGGCACTGGCCAAGGAGCAGGACCAGGCCCATGCGAGAACCGTCAAATATCGTTTGGAACGGTTTTTGATTATCTGTCTTGCCCGCCGCTGCGCGCCCCGACGCAGCACGGCGGCGTACCGGAGGGCATTTCCATGGCTAAAATCCTCATCGCCGAAGACGATCCCATCTCCCAGCGCTTTGTGTCCGCCATCCTGGAACGAATGGGCCACAGCGCAATGGTGAGCCCCAACGGACGCCACGCCTGGGAGGCCTTGAGCGCCGAGAACAGCTTCGCCCTGCTCATCACGGACATCATGATGCCCGGCATGGACGGCACCACGCTCATCCGCACCCTGCGCGCCGACGAACGCTTCAAGGACCTGCCCGTCATCGTCATGAGCGCCTTCATCGGCGTCAGCGAGATCTCGGGCCTGCTCGCCGTTGGGGCCACGTGGTTCATGCCCAAGCCCGTGGAGCGTTCCGTGCTGGAGGAATACGTCAAGCGTGCCCTGGACTAGGGCCACGCCCGCAGGAGACCCCATGCCGCACACCCCGGCGACCCTTGCGGGGAAGACCCGCGCAAAGGCCGCGCTTTTGAGCGTCCTGGCGGCAGCGCTGTGGGTCGGGGCCACGGTGTGCGCCGCGGCCGCCGCCGGGGAGCCCCGGTCCATCGTCGCCGCCGTTCCGGCCAACCTGCCGCCGCTGTACACCCTGGGCTCCAATGGGCGGCCCACGGGGTTCGCCGCCGAGGTGCTGCGGCAGGTGGCCCTGCGCGCGGGCTATTCCCTGCGTTTTGTCGCCGTGGCGGACCAGGTGGAGGCCATGCGCCTGGTGGAGACGGGCCAGGCCGACATGGTGCCTGGGCTGGGTGCCGATTCGGAGCGCGCCACGCGCCTGCTCTTCAGCCGCCCCTTCGAGACCCAGGCCGTGCACATCTACACCCGTGCGGAAAGCCCGCGCCGGGAGGATTTGGCCTCCCTTGCGGGGCTGCGCGTGTCCGTGGTGGCGGGCAGCATTCCCTTGGAGCGGCTGGCGCGTGCAGGAAGCGTCCCCCATGTGGCGCAATCCCTGCCGCAGGCGCTTTTCGACCTGTTCTCGGGGCAGACGGACGCGCTGGTCTTTCAGGCTCCCCTGGTGGAGCACGCGTCCAAGGCCGCCGGGCTTGAGGACAGGCTTGTCCGCAGCAAGGCGCCCCTGCTGGAGGTGAACCGCGCCCTGGCCGTGAGCCCCAGGCGACCGGAGTTGCTGGCCGATCTGGACCGCGTCCTGGGCCAATACCGCGAAACCCCGGAGTTCCGGCTGCTGTATCGGCAATGGCACGCCGCCGCCGCTCCCCCGGTGCTGACCCCCATGGCCATGGGCATCATGGCCGCCATAGTGGTGGTGGTGGGCGCGGTGCTGCTCACCTGGCGGTACGTGTCCCTGCTGCGCGTGAACCGCAGGCTGCTGGCGGCCCTGACCGAGCGGGACCAGGCCCTGGCCGCGCTGCGCCTGGGGCAGGACCGCATGGAGGCCCTGCTGACCCTCATCCACATGGACAGCGCCGACACCAGAGGGCTGGTGGGCTTCGCCCTGGACCAGGGCGTGGCCCTCACCGGCAGCGGCATGGGCTTTCTGTTTTTTGTCGAGGGGGATCGCATCGACCCGGAGCAGGTCCATTGGCGTCTGCCGGACGGGGCAACGTCTCCTCCGGAGGGGCTCACCCCCTCCTACACCCCGGCCAGGGGCGGCCTTTGGGCCGATTGCCTGCGCACCAAGGCCCCGGTGCTGGTCAACGACTACCCCGCCTATGCCGCGGAACGGCCACTGCCCCAGGGGCACCCGGATTTGGCGCGGTTCATGGCCGTGCCCCTGCTGGAGACCGAGCAGGTGGTGGCCGTGCTGGGCGTGGCCAACAAGCAGACCCCCTACGATGACAACGACACCCGCCAGCTCCAGCTCTTTCTGGCCGGGCTGTGGCGCGTGCTTCAGGCCCGCCGCGACGCCGAGTCCATCCGCAAGTCGCGCGACTACGCCGAAAGCCTCATCGAAGGCGCCAACGCCATGCTGGTGCGTCTGGATACCGAGGGCCGCACCACCCTGTTCAACGCCGCGGCCGAGCGCATCACCGGCTACAGCCGCTCCGAGGTGCTGGGCCGCGAATGGAACGCCCAGATGCTGCCGGGGCACCTTTCCAACGTAAGCGCCGCGCTGTACGGCGACTTCATGGCCGGGCGCACCGCCCTGCCGCGCCAGCACGAGGGCGTGCTGCTGACAAAAAATGGCCTGCTCCGGCACATTTCCTGGCAGAACAGCCTGCTCCGCGAGGGGGAGCGGGTCGCCGGAATCATCGCCTTCGGCATCGACATCACCGAGCAGAAGGAGGCGCAAGCGGAACTGACGCGCCTGCACCGCGCCATCGAGCAGGCGGCGGAAGGCGTGGTCATCGCCGCTGAACCGGGGGTCATCCTCTACGCCAATCCGGCCTTCGAGCGCATGACCGGCCGGGAGCCCGGCGGCCACGGCCTGAAGGGCAAGGGCGTGTTCGATCTGGACCTTGCCGTGCTGGAGCACCACAGCTGCGTCACCCCGGCCGAGGGCCAGGAGGGCACCTGGCGCGGCACCTGCTCCTTCGCCCGGCCGGACGGGGTCGCCATGGAGGTGGAGTTTACCGTTTCCGCCATACGCAGCCGCGCGGACAGGCTGGTAAGCTACGTGGCTGTGTGCCGCGACGTGACCGAGAAGCGCCTGCTGGAGCATCAACTGTGGCAGGCCCAGAAGATGGAGGCCCTGGGCACCCTGGCCGGCGGCATCGCCCACGACTTCAACAACCTGCTGGCGTCCATCATGGGCTTCACCGAGCTGGCGCTCGACGATCTGCCCGCCCAGTCCCGCGCGCGCGCCTGCCTGGACCGGGTGCTCGGCGCCAGCCTGCGCGCCCGCGAAATGGTCCGGCAGATCCTTTCCTTCAGCCGCCGCGGCGAACACAAGCTGCGCCACCTGCGCGCGGATTCCGTGGTGGGCGAGGCCCTGAAGCTCATGGAGGCCTCCCTGGCCAAGAACATTGAAATCCGCGCGGTGCTCGCCTCCCATTCGTTCATCCTGGCCGACCCCTCCCAGGTCCATCAGATCGTCATGAACCTGTGCACCAACGCGGCCCAGGCCATGCGCGAATGCGGCGGCAGGCTGGAAGTGCGGACCGGGCGCGGCCTGTTGCCTCCGGAGATCGCCGCCAGGCGGCGGCTGTCCCCGGGGGAATATGTGCGCCTTGACGTGGAGGACCAGGGGCCGGGCATTGCGCCGGAACTGCTGGGCCGTATTTTTGACCCCTTCTTCACCACCAAGGGCCCGGGCGAGGGCACTGGCCTGGGCCTGGCCGTGGTGCACGGCATTGTGACCAGCCTGGGCGGCGACGTGTGGGCGGAGAGCGAGCCCGGAAGCGGGGCGCGCTTCAGCGTGCTGCTGCCCGCCCAACTGCCGCCGCCGGAGGCTCCGGCCGAAAAAAGCCCCGAGGACTTGCGCGGCAGCGAACGCATTCTTGTGGTGGATGATGAGCCAGACTTGCTGGACTTTTGCCGCGAGGCGCTGGCCCCGCTGGGCTACCAGGTGACCACCACAAGCGATCCCCAGGCCGCACTGGAGGCCCTGCGCCAGGCCCCGCAGGATTGCGACCTGCTCGTCACCGATCTCAACATGCCCCGAATCAGCGGTTTGGCGCTTGCCGAGGAGCTGCGGCCGCTGGCCCCCCGTTTGCCCATCGTGCTCATCACCGGCTTCAGCAGGACCATACCCCCGGACCGCCTGGAATCCCTCGGCGCGGTGCGGATTCTGCCCAAGCCCTTTTCCACAAGCGAGCTGGCCCTGGCCGTGCGCCAGGCCTTTGCCGGCCCCACGGGAGGGAGCAATGCCCCATCGCATTCTAGTGGTTGACGACGACACCGACGTGCGCGACCTTGTGTGCCGAATGCTTGAACAGGACGGCTACGAGGCCGTGCCCGCCAAGGATGGCCGGCAGGCCCTGGAACGCCTGAGCCTGCTGCCACCGGACCTGGTCATCACCGACGTGGTGATGCCGGACGTGGACGGGTTCGAGGTGCTTTTGAAGCTGCGCCATCTCGCCCCCGGCGTGGAGACCATGGTCATGTCCGGAGGCGGGCGCGTGGCTCCGGATTTCTATCTGGAGACCGCGCGCAGGCTGGGCGCGCGCGCCGTGCTGCGCAAGCCCTTCACCAAGGCCGAAATTCTCGCCGCTGTCCGGGACATCCTTGGGCCGGGGCAGGGCCAACAACCGCCAAGTCAGGAGTCGTAATCATGCAGCCGGAAACCGAGCCTCTTGCCAAAGCCTTCGTGCGGCAGTCCATGGCCGCGGCAAAGAACCGCGTGCGCGCCCAGAAGGCCGCGCAGGAGGAGGACCCCGCCCAGGCCCTGTTCCTGGCCCTGGCCCAGGCCCAGGAGGTGCAGGCCAAAAAGGCCCTGCTGCTGCTGCGCGGCCGCATCGGCCCCACGCGGGAAAACGTGGCCGAGGCGCTGCAGGAATCGCGCGAGATGGCCGTGGAGACCCTGCCCTGGACCGTGCTGGCCCAGGCCGAGGGCGACCGCGCCGCCGGGGCGCTTCTGGTGCAGATGGCCCGGGCCCTGGCCAGCCATCTGGTCCTGGACGCGGGGGGCGCGGAACAGGAGTTCCATGTGTGCTCCATTTGCGGATACATCCACGCGGGGGGCGCGCCTGGCCGTTGTCCCGTGTGCCAGGCCCTGCCGGAAAAGTTCGCCGGCGTGCGGGCGTAGGCGGGAAAGGCGCGCGCCATGTTGGCCGAGGCCCTGTTGTACGCCCGTGCGCGCCTGGCCGGGCAGCACGACCGGCACGGGCATCTCACCGAGCTGGTGGGCATTTGGGCGCGCTACCGGCGGCAACGCAACGCCTGGGCCGAACACCTGGCCCGTGCGCGGATGCTGTGCCTGCGCGCGGCCGAGGCCTGCCCCGGCCACCGCACGGCGCTGGTCCTGGGGGCCGGGCTGCTGCACGATGTGCCCCTGGAGGTCCTGGCCCGGTTGTTCCGCCGCGTGGTCCTGGCGGACCTGGCCTTTCTGCCCCCCACCATCTCCCTGGCGCGCGGCCTGGGCAATGTGGAGCTTGTGCTGCAGGACCTTACCGGCTGCATGGACGACCTGCCCAGTCCCGACGAACTGGCCGCCCGCGCCCCCGCGCCCGTCCCTGATCTCGCCCTGGGACTGCCGGAGCTGGATTTCGTCTATTCGGCCAACCTGCTGTCGCAGCTGCCGCTCTACGCCATGGCCGTTCTGCGCCGTCGCGTTTCCCCGCCGGGGGAGGAAGACCTGGAGGCCTATGCCGCCTCCCTGATCCGCGCCCACCTGGCAGGCCTTGCGCGGCTGCCATGCCCGGCCTGCCTCGTCACCGATCTGCGCGAGCACGGCGCCGAGGATGGGGAGCCGTGCTACGAGTCGGATGTGCTTTTCGGTGCGCAGCACTCCCTGCGGGGCGAAACCTGGACCTGGCGGCTGGCCCCGCGCGGCGAGCTGCGACCCGGCCTGGAGGCCGTGCGCACGGTGCTGGGCGTGGACAACGTGAACCGGGCCGCCGCCCGTGGGAGGGATCATGGCTGACAGCCCCGTGCGCTGTCCCGGCGCGCCGCGCCCGCGGCCCGACAGCGGGCTTTTCGCCGGGCCGCCGACCGCGCCGCTTCCGCCCGACCCGGCCCTGTGCCTGGAGAACGATGTCCCGCGGCGGCGCGCCCTGGAAGCCCGCGCCCTGGTCAAAATGGACGAGGCCGAGAGCCATGGCTTCGGCCTTGACGAACAGCGGATGCTCAGCGCCTTTTTCGATCTCGCCCAGGAGTACGACTCGCGGCGTGATTTGCTGACCATAAGCGTGCTTTTGCCCATGATCTTTTTCGATCAGGACATGCGCGTGTACCTGCGCTGCGGCCCGCGCTCCTGGCGGCTGGCCCGCTGCCTGCGCATTCCGCCCAAGTTGCCGTACTTCGAGCCGCCGCCGCGGCCGTGCGTGCGCGGGTGCGACTATTACGCGCCCATCACCGCCCGCAAGGACACCGCAGATCTGCTCGGCTACCCGCTGGAGCACGGCGTCATGGGGTGGATCGAGATCGCCGGGGGCGCGGCCCTGTCCCAGGCGCGGCAGAATTTTTTCGAGCGGTACGCCGGGCGCATCGGCGTGCAGTTGCACAACCGGCTCGCCAGCGCCAAGAACCGCGAGCACCTCTCTTTCATCCAGAACCTGGTGGCCGACATCGGGCACAACGTCATTGTGCCCAACATGACCTTCAAGCTTTTTTTTAATCGTCTGCGCGGCGCGATAGGCCAGCTGGAGGCTCTTGTGGACGCCGCCCCGGCCCAGACCCCGGGCGACTTCCTGCGCGAACTGGACCTGGTGCAGTCCACCCTGCGCACGCAGTACGAGGAGATCAGCCGCCACTACGAGCAGACCAGTCTGTTTTTGGAGACGCTTTTGCGGCGCAGGCATTTCGAGGAAGGGCGCTACGTGCTGGAAAAGCGCTTGGTGAACCTGCGCAAGCAGGTGGTGGAGCCGCAGGTGGAGCGCTTCCGCCCCAGGCTGGTGGACCGGGGCATCGGCATCGACCTTTCCATGGGCGGCATCCCCGATGTCCCCGTGCAGATCATGGCCGATCTGGGGCTTATGGCCCAGGTGTACGCCAACCTGTTTTCCAACGCCGTGAAATACACCAGCGCGGTCGCCACCCCGGACGGCCGCAGCGCCAAGTTCATGGCCTACGGCTGGGATGTCCTGCCCGAGGCCTTCGGCCCCGGACGCCCCGGCGTCAAGCTCAACGTGTTCACCACAGGCCCCAACGTGCCGGAGGAGGAGCGCGGCGGATTGTTTCAGCCCGGGTTCCGGGCCAGCACCATGGGCGGCGAGCACGGCACCGGACACGGCCTGGCCTTTGTGCGCCAGGTGGTGGACCTGCACGGCGGGCAGGTCGGCTACGAGGCCGCGCCCCTGGGCAACAACTTCTTCATCATCCTGCCCATAGAGCCGGAGGCCGCACAGCCCACGGAATAGGCGGAAGACCTTGCCTCCACAGGGCCGCCAAGGGCCCCCGGGCGTTTTGCCGGGGCCGGGCGCTTGGGGCCGGGCGCGGGGACGGCCGTCCCCGGTCAGCCTGGCTGGGATTCGCTGCCCAACTCCACAAGCTTTGCGGCATAGGTTTGCCGCAGGGTCTCCATGTACTCGGCGTCTATGGGGCCTTTCCAGGTCACGACCTCGGTGTAGCGCTTGGGGATTTTGGCGTGAACGGGGTCGTAGCCGGAGCGCATCCGCAGCCGCCAGCGCAGGCGCTGGATGGCTTGGCCCGCGGGCTCAAGGTTGGCGGCCGCATCCTCGTAGCCCAGGGAGCCAAGGGCCTGCTGCAGACGCTCCGTGGTGTACACCCCGCGCGCGAACAGGCAGCCCACCATGCTGGTGAGCACGATGCGGCTGGCCTCGTCCTTGACGAAGCCCGAGGCGACCTTTTCGGCGTCCTTGTCCTGCGGCTTCTGGTCGGCGGAGTAGGCGCTGGAGTCCAGGTGCGAGTGCCGGAAGCTCAGGGACTCGGACACGAAGAAGGTCTCGCCCGTGGCGTAGCCGGCCATTTCCTGCCCCAGCACGCAGGCGTAGTCCTGGCCGTTGTAGTGGCTGGCGGCCTTCATGGTGCCCTGGGCCAGCCTGCGGTAGAATTCGTTTGTTCCGCGCCCCAGGTGGCCTATGGCGGCCTTGTAGCCTTCCGCATCCCCGAATTGCAGCGGCGTCAGGGTTTCGGCAAGGGATATGTGGCCTTTCTGCAAGGCCTCGGTGGCCCAGGCCAGGGCCACGCCGCCGCTCATGCAGTCCAGCCCCTCGCGCTCCACCGCGTCCATGAGGCCCAGCACCGCGAAGCCGTCGGTCATGCCGAGCATGGAGCCCAGGGAGAAGATGGGCTCGTAGTCGTAGGCCACCTGCCGGTACAGGTAGCGGTTGTCGGCCATGAACTTCTCTCGCAGGAAGCCGATGTGGATGCAGCCCACGGGGCAGCCCGCGCAGGCGGTGTTCCTGAGCAGCATGTCCTTGGCGAAGCGCTCGCCGCTGATGCCCTCGATGCCGGGGTCCGTGGTGGCCTGCAGATTGCGCCAGGGCAGACTCTTGAGTTCGTTGAGCGCGGCCATGTTCCCGGCGGTGCCCAGGTCATGGTACTTGCTCATCATGCTGGTTTCGGTGAGCAGGGCGTAGATGTCCTTGAAGGCCTGGGCGTAGGCCTTGCCCTCGGGCAGGGGGAAGGAGGCGTCGCCCTGGATGGCGATGGCCTTGAGGTTCTTTGCGCCCATTACCGCGCCCGCGCCCAGGCGGCCGAAGTGGCGGTACGTGTCCACGTTGATGCAGGCGTAGGCGCAGCCGTTTTCCCCGGCCGGGCCGATGCGCAGGATGCTGCGCGTGCCGGAGCCGGAAAGCATGTTGCGCAGCATCTTGCCGGTGGTGAACACGTCTTTGCCCCAGAGAAAGGGCGCGTCCTTGATCTCCATGTGCTTGTGGCCGATGGACAGCACGCAGGGGCGCTCCGCCCGGCCGACGACCACCAGCGCGTCCATGTCGGCGAAGCGCAGGGCCAGGGCGCTGCGGCCCCCGGCGTGGCTTTCGGCGTACTGGCCGTGATAGGGCGAGAGGAACGCGCACACGGTCTTGCTCATGAGCGGGAAGTAGCCGGTGAGCGGGCCGATGGCGAAAATGAGCGGCTGCGCGGGGTCGTTCCAGGGCAGGGCCGGGTCGCCGTACTTTTCGAAGCACAGGGCGGCCAGGCCGGAGCCGCCGAGCCACTGCTCGCGGCCGGGCAGGTTCTCCACGCGGGTCTTGCGCGCGGAGAGGTCCACGATGACGACGCGGAAGTGCGGGCGGATCATTCGGCCACCTCCTGGACGATGTTGGCCTGGCCCTTTTCGGCCAGCTCCAGGCAGTCGTGGGGGCAGAAGGGCACGCAGCGGCCGCAGTGGATGCACACGTAAGGGTTGTCCAGCTCGTCCTGCACGATGGCGCCCACCGGGCAGGCGGCCACGCACTTGCCGCAGCGGATGCACAGGCTTTTGTCCTGTTTCACGCCGCCGTCGCTTTTGCGGGGGGTAAGGGACCCTGTGGGGCAGGCGGCCGCGCAGGGAGGCGGGTCGCAGGCCAGGCACACGCGGGCCTCGAAACCCGTGGAGATGCCGCCGGAGGACGCGATGCGGATGCCCGCGGTGAACCAGGACAAGCGTTTGTGAACCAGCCTTGCGCAGGCGAGCGAACAACTCTGGCAGCCGATGCAGCGCTCCATGCGCGCGGCGATGAGGGTCTTCATCAGGACTCCTTGGGGCGTTGTTCCGGTGCGGGGGACTGGCGCAGATCCAACACCATGTCCACCAGTTCCTCGTCCGGGTTGAGCTTGATCTCGAAGCCGAACTTGCGGGCAAGGCCCTGCATGGCCTTGTTCTCCACCAGGGTCTGGCCCGTTATCTGGTGCGTGCCCCGGCCGCGGGTGTAGTCGATCATTTTGCGGAAGAGGATGCTGCCCAGCCCCGTGCCCTTCTGGTCGGAGCGCACCACGATGGCGAACTCCGCGTCGGTGTTGTCGGGTTTGGTGGCCGTGCGCACCACGCCGAGGGTTTCGGGCATTCCGCCCTCGGTCATGGCGCTGGCGATGAAGGCCATCTCGCGGTCGTAGTCGATCTGGGTGAAGCGCGCCATGTCCTTGTGGTCGAAGTCGCGCCTGACCGAACCGAAGAAGCGCATCCGCAAGTCGTCGTCCGAAAGCTGGCGGATGAAGGCGCGGTGGGCGGCCTCGTCCTCGGGCCGGATGGGCCGGAGCGTGATCTTGCGGCCGTTCTTCATCACCGTGCATTCTTCCAGCTCGCGCGGGTAGGGGCGTATGGCCAGGCGCTCGGCGCCGGGGCGGGTCTCCGGCGCGACGGTGATGCGCGCTCCAAGCGAGAGCACGCCCATGTCGTCGGCGTAGAGCGGGTTGATGTCCAGGCTCACGATCTGCGGCACGTCGATGATCAGCTGGGCGATCTGGATGACGGTGAGGCAGATGTCGTCGATGTCGGCCGCCGGGTGCTGCGGCGTGCCGGAAAGCAGGCCGTTGATGCGCGTGCGCGAGATGAGCTCCCGGGCCAGGCTCATGTTCAGCGGCGGCAGGGTCACCGCGCGGTCGCGGATCATTTCCCTGGCCACGCCGCCGTGGCCGAAGGAGACCACCGGCCCGAACACCGGGTCCAGGTGCGCGGAAATGAACAGCTCGTGCGCTCCGGCGCGGCGGCCCATCTTCTGCACCACGAAGCCGTCGATGTAGGCGTCGGGCCGCTGGCGCGACACGCGGGCCAGCACGCTGGCGCAGGCCTCCCAGACCTTGTCCGGGCCGTCCAGGTCCAGCACCACGCCGCCCACCTCCTGCGGCTGGCTGATCTGCGGGCTTTTGAGCTTCACCGCCACGGGATAGCCCAGCTGGTCCGCGGCGATGACGGCCTCCCGGGCGCTGGTGGCCTGCACGGTCTCCACCACGGGGATGCCGTAGGCCGTGAGCACCTCCTTGGCCTCCGCGCCGGTGAGGCGGCTTCTGCCTTCGGCCAGGGCGCGTTCGCAGGTGTCGCGCGCGGCGCGCGTGTCCGGGAAGAAATCCGAGGGCAGGGAGTCCGGCGTCTGGATGAGCAGCTCCTGGTTCTTTTGGAACTGCACCATGTACAAGAAGGCGCGGATGGCTTGCTCCGGCGTGTCGTAGGTGGGCACGCCCGCATCGGCGAACACGGCGCGCGCGCGCAGGGCGGAGTCCGAGCCCATCCAGGAGGTGAGGACCATGCGCTTGGCGCGCTTGGCCTGGGCGGCCACGGCCTGCGCCACCTCGACCTCGGAGAGTCCGGCGAAGGGCACATGCAGCAACAGCGCCGCGTCCACGCCGGGATCGGTAAGCAGGATTTTGAGGGCCTCCACCCAGTCGCCCGCCGGGGTGTCGAAGCGCAAGGCCACGGGGTTGCCGCCGTCCCACGCGCCGCCAAGCAGCTTGTCCAGGGCCAGGGTGGCGCTGTCGCTGAACTGCGCCAGCCGCCCGCCGCCGGAGAGCAGGGCGTCGGCCGCCATGATGCCCGCGCTTGCCCCGTTGACCAGGATGGCCAGGCGGTCGCCGCGCACGGGCCGCCCGCCAGAAAGGGTCTGGGCCGCGTCGAACAGGCCGTCGATGCTGCCCACGCGCAGCATTCCCGCGCGGCGGAAGGCCACGTCGTAGACCTCGTCCGTAGAGGCAAGGGCCGCGAACGCCTCGCCCTGGCCCGTGGCCTTGGCCAGCTCCGCCAGGGCGGCGTGCAGGGCCTGGCCGGGGCGCAGCGCCAGCACCGGCTTGTTGCGGCTGGCCGCCCGCGCGGCCGAGACGAAGTCGCGCGCGTCGTGGACGCCCTCAACGTAGAGCAGGATGGAGCGCACCAACGGGTCCGCGCCCAGGTGGTCCAGAACGTCTGCGAAGGTGATGTCCATCTGCGCGCCCAGGGAGATCATGTGCGAAAAGCCGATGCCGTGGCTGCCCGCCCAGTCCAGAACCGTGGTGAACAGGCTGTCGGACTGCGACAGGAACGCGGTCTTGCCGGGCAGGCTTCTGGTGTGCGCAAGGCTGGCGTTGAGGTTCAGCGATGGCACGATGAATCCCATGCTCTTGGGGCCGAGCACGCGCAGGGCGGGCGGACGCGCCGCTTCCAGAATCTCCGCGCGCAGGCGGTCCCTGCTTTTTTCGTCCAGCCGCGCGAACCCCGGCCCCATGAGGGCCACGGAGCGCGTGCCGCGCGCGCGCAGCGCGTCGATGATGGCCGGAGCCTCGGCAAGCGGTCGGCAGACGATGGCCAGGTCCGGGGTCTTGGGCAGATCGGCCACGGTGGGGTAGGTCAGCACCCCGGCCACGGCTTCGGCCTCTGCGCTCACGGGCATCACCGCGCCGTGGAAGCCGCCGTCCATGAGGTTGCGCATGACCAGATGCCCGATGTTGGCCGGGGCGTTGGCCGCGCCGATGACCGCCACCGTCCTGGGATTGAAGAGGGAATCGAGATTGGTCAGGCTCATGGGCTCCCCGTGATGCGCAAGAAGGTCGCGGCCTGGGCCGGGCAGGAGGCCGGGCCTGCCTCCTGATAGCCCGAACTGGCCTGCCGTGGCAACTGCGGGCGGACCTGCCCGCGCAACGGCTCCCTCTCCCCCCCAAAAAAATGCATCAGCTCCCTAAAGCGTTCCATCGCCACGGCCGATGAGCATGTCAAAATGAACGTCATCTCCTGTGCTCCGAAGAAATAAAGGCATCCCCAAACCCTTTGCATCAGGAGATGAACATGGATATTTCCGGCTACACCAATCTTGCCCAGGCAGCAAACGAGGGCGCGTCCTCCCTGACCATCAACTCCCTGTCCAAAAGCGCCAAGACCAGTCTCAACACCTCCGATTCGGATTCGGACAGTTCCTCCGGCTCCGGCGATACCGTCAGCATTTCCGACGAGGCCAAGGCCCTGTCCGCCTCCTCCGCGGGCGCTTCCGACACCTCCGGGGCCACGGCGGCCACCCTTTCGGCCAGCTCCTCCGACTCCTCCTCGTCCGATGACGACGACTCGGAAACCGAGGTTGAAAAGCTTCAGCAGCAGATCCAGGAAATCCAGCAGCAGATCAAAGAGGCCCAGCAGGACAGCAGCCTGAGTTCCGAGCAGCAGGACCAGAAGGTTCAGCTGCTCCAGTCCCAGCTCATGATGCTGCAAACCCAGCTCCTGCAGGCCCAGGCCGAAAGCGCCGGCACCACCTCCAGCTCCAATGGAGGCACCAGCGCCGAGGGCATGGCCAGCAGCCTCACCGAAGCCTAGACGAGAAGGGCAGGGGGCGCCGCCCCCTGCACCCCCGCCAAAGGGCCGCGGGCCCTTTGGAATCCCTTTGCCGAGCATGATGGCCCGGACGGCGCACGCGCCGTCCGGGCCATCATGCTCGGGAAGGGTTCTGGCGGGAGAGTATACGGTCTGGGGAGCGGCCGGGGATTCTGAACGCTGTGCCGAAGAGGCTTCCGTTCTGGGGGCCATGCTCACGGCGCGATTCCCGCGGGCTCTGGCCCGCTGGAATCGCGCCGCGTGCGCAGGGGCTCCGGGGGGCGCGCAGCCCCCCGGCGGGGTTCCAGGGGCGGCGCCCCTGGTTCTCTCCCTACAGCTCCGTGCCGAGCAAGCGGCGGGCGATTTCCTTGGCGGCCTTTCGTCCCGCGCCCATGGCGCTGATGACGGTGGCGGCCCCGGTGACGATGTCGCCTCCGGCGAAGACGTTGTGGATGCTGGTTTCGCCGGTTTCGGGGTTGGCGTCGATGTAGCCGCGCTTGTTGAGGGCGAGGCCCTTTGTGGCGTCGAGCAGGATGGGGTTGGGCCGGGTGCCCACGGCGATGATGGCCAGCTGGCAGGGGATGTCGGCGGTCTGGCCCTCAATGGCTTCGGGGCGGCGGCGGCCGGAGGCGTCGGCCTCGCCCAGGCGCATCTTCTGCACGGTCATGCTGGTAAGGCGCTTGTTCTCGTCGGCGTTGAGCGAGAGCGGCGCTGACAGCAGTTCGAGCTGGACGCCCTCCTCGATGGCGTGTTCCAGTTCTTCCAGACGCGCGGGCATTTCGGCCTTGGTGCGGCGGTAGACGATGGAGACCTTTTTCGCCCCCAGGCGCAGGGCGGTGCGCGCGGCGTCCATGGCCACGTTGCCGCCGCCGATGACGCAGACCTCGTCGGCCTTGAAGATGGGCGTGTCGTGGTTGGGGAAGTCGTAGGCGCGGCCGAGGTTCACGCGGGTCAGGTATTCGTTGGCGGAGAACACGCCGATGCTGTTCTCGCCGGGGATCTTCATGAACTGGGGCAGGCCCGCGCCCACGCCGATGAACACGGCCTTGTAGCCCTCGTCGAAGAGCTCCTGCACGGTTATGGCCTTGCCGCCCACCCAGTTGGTCTTGAACTCGGCGCCCAGCGCCTTCATGGCGTCCACCTCGCGCCGCACGATGTCCTTGGGCAGGCGGAATTCCGGGATGCCGTAGACGAGCACGCCGCCCACCTCGTGCAGGGCCTCGAACACGGTGACCTTGACGCCCAGCGCGGCCAGATAGCCCGCCACGGTGAGCGAGGCCGGGCCCGCGCCGATGCAGGCCACGCGCAGGTCGTCGCGGGTCATGCGGCAGGCGGCCTCGCCGGTGATTTGCAGGCAGGCGGCGTCGCCCGCGGCCAGGCGCGCGGCGAAGGTGTCGGCGACGTAGCGCTCAAGCCGACCGATGGCCACGGCCCCGCCGGTCTTGACCGGGTTCTTGGACAGGATGCACATGCCCTCGCACTGGTTTTCCTGGGGGCACACGCGGCCGCACACGGCAGGCAGGGAGTTATATTCGCGCAGCACCTTGTATGCGCCGGGCAGGTCTCCCTTCTGCAGCTGGCCGATGAAGCCCTTGATGTCGATCTCCACGGGGCAGCCTTGGCGGCACAGGGGCGTCTTGCACTGCAGACAGCGGCTGGCCTCGACCATGGCCTCGGCTTCGCCGTAGCCGAGCGCCACTTCAAGGTAGTTTTGGATGCGCGCGAAAGGGGCCTGGGTGGGCATTTCGGTGCGCGGCGTGCGCGCGGGTTTGGCGGTCTTTTCAGCCATGCTATTTGCCCTCCGCGCACTGGCACTTGTGCTGGAACAGCCGCATGGACTCCTGCTCCTGTTCGCGGAACTGGGAGAGGCGCAGGCGCAGTTCGCCGAAGTCCACCTGGTGCCCGTCGAACTCCGGACCGTCCACGCAGGCGAATTTCGTCTCCCCGCCCACGCTGCAGCGGCAGGCCCCGCACATGCCGATGCCGTCCACCATGATGGAGTTGAGGCTGACCGTGGTCTTGACGCCGAAGGGCTTGGTGACCTTGCTCACGGCCTCCATCATGGGCACCGGGCCGATGGCCACCACTTCGCTCACGTCCTTGTCCTCTTCCAGGCGGTTTTTGAGCACCTCGGTGACAAAGCCCTTGTGGCCCTGGGAGCCGTCGTCCGTGGCCACCAGCACCTCGGGGCAGAAGCTGCCGAGTTCGGAGCAGAAGAGCAGCAGGTCCTTGTTGCGCGCGCCGATGATGGCCACCACGCGGTTGCCCGCGCCCGCGTGGCCCTTGGCGATGTGGTGCATGGCGGCCACGCCGGTGCCGCCGCCCACGCAGATCACGGTGCCCTGCTTCTCAATGTGCGTGGGCTTGCCCAGCGGTCCGCAGAAGTCGGGCAGGCTCATGCCTTCCTCGAAGGTGTTCAACTCGGCCGTGCTCTTGCCCACCACCAGGAACACGATGGTCACGGTTCCGGCCTGCGGGTCGCAGTCGGCGATGGTGAGCGGGATGCGCTCGCCGTTTTCGGACGTGCGCAGGATGACGAAGTTGCCGGGCTTGGCGTGCTTGGCCACGTGCGGCGCATCGATGACGAGCAGCGTGGTCTGGCCCGGTATCAGGACCTTTTTTTGCAAAATGCGGTAGCTCATGAGGGGCACCTTCCGGATGGTATGGGATGGATTCCTGTACGCTGCACGCGGCGTGATTGCAACACGCGCGGCCCACGGATGGCTGTCGGCAGGCTGGAACGGGGACGGCAGGAATCCGGCAGGCGGTCCGCAAACGTCCGTCGGACGCCCTTCCCACGGGACGCAAGCTGCGCTAGGGCACAGCCATGACCACCGTGCGCGTGCTGCATCTCATCACCGGCCTGGGCTTGGGCGGGGCCGAAACCTGGCTGGCGCGGCTCTTGCCGGGCCTTGCCGCGCGCGGGTTCTCCTGCCAGGTGGCGAGCCTGCTCGACCTCTCCGGCCCGGGCGGCGCGCTGGCCCAGGGCATCCGGGCCGAAGGCGTCCCCGTGCACAGCCTGGGCCTTGCGCGCGGGCTGCCCCTGGCCTCCGGCGGGGCGGCGCTGCTGCGCCTGGCGGGCCTGCTGCGCCGCACGCGTCCAGCTGTGGTGCAGACCTGGCTCTACCACGCGGATCTGCTGGGGCTCCTGGCTGCGCGTCTGAGCGGGACCGGCGCGGCGGTGAGCTGGGGGCTGCGCTGCGGGCACATGGACTTTTCGCGCTCCGGCGTGGGCACGCGGCTTGCGGTGCGGGCCTGTTCGGCGCTTTCGGCCTGGCCGGAGGCGGTGACGGCCAACAGCGAGGCCGGGGCGCGCTGGCATGTGGAGCGCCTGGGCTACCGGCCGCGCAGGCTGGTGCTGCTGGAGAACGGCGTTGACACCGCCCTGTTCCAGCCAAACGCCCAGGCGCGTGAGGAACTGCGAAGCATGTGGGGCGTGGGCCCGGATGAATTGCTGGTCGGCCTGGCCGCGCGCCTGGACCCCATGAAGGGCCACGACGTGTTCTGCGCGGCCCTGGCGCGCCTGCGGGCGCGCTTCCCCAATGTCCGGCCCCTGTTCTGCGGACCGGGCACGGAACCCGGCGGCGGCCTGGACGCCCTGCTGGCGCGGCACGGGCTGGCGGAGCGCGCCCTGCGTCTTGGCCCGCGCCAGGACATGCCGCGGGTGCTGGCGGCACTGGACGCCCTGGCCCTGCCCTCCCTGGGCGAGGGCTTCCCCAACGCCCTGGCCGAGGGGCTTGCCTGCGGGGTTCCGGCCGCCTGCCTGGACGTGGGCGCGGCGCGGGAGCTCGCCGGACCGGGCGGCGTGGTGGCCAGCGTGGAGGTCGCGGATGCCGGGGCCCGGGCCGAGGCCCTGGTCGGGGCGCTTGGGCGGGTGTTGGAGCTGGGGCCGGAGGGCCGGGCCGCCATGGGCCTGGCCGGGCGTCGGCATGTGGCGGAGCGCTACGGTCTGGGCGCGGCCGCAGACCGCTGGGCCGCACATTTGCGCGGCTTGGCGGAAGGCGCTTAGCCGCTTGCCGATTACTTCTTTATTGTTTGAAATCTAATGATAATGCGGTGTCGATAGGCGTACGATATCCTAGGCGTCGCCGCTGCTGGGCTCCACGGGCTTGAAGCGGTAGCCCACGCCGCGCACGGTCTCGATCCAGTCCGCGTAGACCCCAAGCTTGCCGCGCAGGCGGCGCATGTGCGTGTCCACCGTGCGCGAGGTGCCGTCGAAGTCCGTATCCCATACCGTGTCCAGCAAACGCTCGCGCGGCAGCACCCGGCCCTTGGCCGCCACCAGTTCGCGAAGGATCTTGTGCTCCGTGGCCGTAAGGCCCGCGTCTTGCCCGTCAACGCTCACGCTGTGCGCCTCGAAGTCGATGCACAGCCCGGCCTTGCTGAAGCCGGAGGACTGGGGCTCGGGCGGGGCCGCGCGGCGCAACAGCGCCTTCACCCGCAGCAGAAGCTCGCGCGGGCTGAAGGGCTTGGACACGTAGTCCTCGGCTCCAAGCTCCAGCCCGACGATGCGGTCCACCTCGTCGCCCAGCGCCGTGAGCATGATCACCGGCACCATGCGGGTGCGCTCGTCCTGCTTGAGCCTGCGGCAGATCTCCAGGCCGTCCATGCCGCCGGGCAGCATCACATCCAGCAGCACCAGGTCCGGGCGGATGCGCTGCGCCAGCTCCAGGGCCTGCTGTCCGGCTCCGGCCGAGCGCGCGACGTATCCCGCCGAGGTCAGGTGATAGCACAACAACTCGCGGGTTTCCGGGTGGTCCTCGACCACAAGAACGGTCTTCTGGGACACATCGGCCTCCATCTGTACGGGGCTGGTGGACAGGACGCGCTCCGGCGTGCGGCCGGTGTAAAGTTGTCGGCCAACCGGGCCGATAGCGCATATGACGCAGGAACATAGCCCCGGACGGCACGGCGCGCAACATCCACCGGCCGAATCCGCACGCGCCCCTGCGCACACGCCGAACGACCACCGGGAGAGCGCATGTACTACCACGGATTCCAGAAGAAATTCCCCTCCAGCTCAGCGCCGTGGACCCAGGGCGACGACCAGCTCGTGGGACTGCTGTTTTCCAAGATCATCACCCGCACCGCCGGGGCCGCGCCGGTGGAACCCCCGGCCCTGGCCGACGAGATGGCCCACAACCTCTTCGATCTCATGCTCTACATCAGCAAGGACTTCCACTCCTGCTGAGGCGTCAGGCCGTGACTTGCAACATGGGGCGTGTGGCGGCGAATCCTTCCGCGCAGGCGACATAGGCGGCCAGGGCCTGGCGCAGCCGCCATGCCGCGACGCCTTGACCCGCATGTTCCGGGGACCGCGCACCGCCACCTGGCGTCGGTCCGTCCGGGCCGGCCACTTCCGCGCCAGAGAGAGCCGCCTCGACCTGCGCCGCCGGGGCTTCCTGCCCGGCGCGTTCCGCTGCCGTTGGGCTTTCTGCCTCCTCGGCCTGCGGAGAGGCGCGTAAAGCGCCTGTCCCGTCGCAGACGCTGGAGGCCGCGCGTCCGGCGTCGAGCGCGCTCCAAGCCTGGGCCAGCGCGGAATCGAAATCACCCCCGAAACGGATGGGGCCGGAACCCTGCGCGGCGTCGGCCCCAGTCGCCCAGGACCCAACGCGCGCAACGGAGTCCACGGGTGGGGCCTCGATTCCGCCGGTCCCGGCGAACGGGCTGGCCGCGGCAAGAGGATTGGCCGACGCCTCCGGATTCGAGGGGGCTTTCGCCTGCGCCGCTCCGGTCCGGCCCCACACCACCTGGTCCGTGGAATAGCTGATGCCCAGCGGGCCGAGCTTCACCGAAACGCGGCGCGTCTGCACCTGCGGGCGTGAAACAAGAGCGGCCTGACGGGCCGCGCTGTTTGCGCCGCTGCTGCCGATGCCTGGGGTCATGGCCGTCTCCGGGGCTGGCCCGGGCGTCCGGTCAAATCAAAAAAAGACCGGAAGCCGCTTGTGCCGCCCCTGGTCCAGCGTTTCCCGACACCTCTTGCGAGTATCGGGGAAATCGCCACCCTCTCTCCTGTGGAGGACCGGGGCAAAAGCGTCTTCCGTCCGTGGAAGCAGGGCGCGGGCCAAAGCCTAGTCTGGGCCGACTGCGCGCCGTGTTTGAAATGTAACCCCTGCGCGTCATCTTTGCAAGGGCCTTGCTCGCCATTTGGCGGCCAAGGGGGAGTGCCTTGTGTATGCCTCCGGCGGCCAAGGGGCCTTCCCGGCCCCTTGGAGTCCCGGATAAGGGGGAAGGCGAGGGAGCCGCTGTCCCTTCTCCCTTCACGCGGGTCCAGGGGCGCGTAAGCCCCTGGCCTGCGGAGCATGAACCGGGCGGAGCGTTGTGCCCGTTTATGCCTCCGGCGGCCAAGGGGCCTTCCCGGCCCCTTGGAACCCCGGATAGGGGAAGGCAAGGGAGCCGCTGTCCCTTTTTCCTTCACGCGGGTCCAGGGGCGCGTAAGCCCCTGGCCTGCGGAGCATGAACCGGGCACGACACCTGCCCCCGCTCTGTCGGGCGCAACGCCGGGCCATGTGGACACAGGGACATGTTTACGGCACTGTCACAGCATGAAAAAGAAAACCCATACGCAGTTGCGGCTTCCTGCGGATACCCGGTTTTTGCCTTTGGCCCAGGAGCATGTGCGTGGCCTGGCGCGCATCTTGGGGCTGCCGGAGCGGGACATGTTGGCCCTGGAGCTGGCGGCGGAGGAGGCCTTTGAGAACATCTGCGTTCATGCCTATGCCGACGGCACGCCGGGCGACGTGCTTGTGGATGGCGAGTTGCTGGCGGGCGAGCTGCGTCTGGCCTTCCATGACGAGGGGTTGCCCTTTGATCCCAGCCTGCTTGAGCGCCGCGATCGCCGATCGGATGGCGAAACGCGCGGCATCGGGCTCAAGCTCATCCACAACGCTGTGGACGAAGTGGTCTGGGAAAATCGGGGCCGCCTGGGCAAGGCGTTGCGGCTGGTGAAGCGTCTGCCGCCTTCGCTGTGCGCCCTTGATCTGGAGGAGGGGCAGCAGCAAGGAGAGGCGAGGCCGCCCCGCGCCCCGGAGCAGGAATACCTCGTGCGCCCCCTTTGCCCGGAGGACGCCTTGCAGGTGACCCGGCTGTTCTGGCTGACGTATGGCTTTTCGTACAAGAACGAGGCGTTCTACCGCCCGGAAGGCGTGCTGGACATGGTGGCGCGCGGGGTGCTCCGCAGCCATGTGGCGGTCACGGCCGCGGGAGAGGTGGTGGCCCACGCGGGGCTGCTGCGCCCGCAGCCGGTGCCCATGGCCGAAATGGCGCTGCTTGTGGTCTCGCCCGCGCACAGGGGGCGCGGCCTCATGGAGCGGCTCGCCGTCGCGCTGACCGCCTGCGCCGAGGAGATGGGCCTGTCCGGCGTGTCCATCAATCCGGTAACGAGCCACCCCGTCAGCCAGCGCGAGTCCATCAAGCTTGGGGGCAGACCCTGCGGCCTGGACCTTGCCGCCTGCCCTCCCAGGCAGTTCAAGGCCATGCGCCTTGAGGACGGCCCGCCGCAGCGCGAATCCTATCTGCACTGCTTCAAGCATCTCTCGGTTCCGCCCCCAACCGTGGCGTTCGCACCGAAACGGAACCACGATATTGTCGCGCGTATCTACGCGACCATGGAGCGGCCCTTCGTGTTCGGCGCGCCAGATGCCGCCGCAGCAGGATCTTACAGCGTGTCCTTTGACCGAAGCCTCGCCAAAGGCATCGTGCGGGTGGGTCGCGCCGACGTGCGCCAGTGGCCGGAAATCCGTCGCGCTACGGTCGACTTGCTGGATATCGCCGGAGCCGAGGTGCTGCATATCGAACTGCCCCTGGCGCAGCCGGGCACGCCGACGCTGTGGGAACTGGCCGAGGCCGAGGGCTTCTTCTTCACAGGAGTTTGGCCCCACGCCGCGGAGGACGGCGACATAGCGCGGCTGACCAGGCTGGCGGCCCCGCTGGATATGGGACGGTTGCGCCTGTACTCGGATTTTGCGTGCGAACTCGGCCGATATGTGGAGGCAGAAATGCAGCGCGCCGTGCGCTGAGGGACACGGCGCCAGCCAGGTTGTTGCGCCCGTCTATGCCTCCGGCGGCCCAGGGGGAGTGCCTTGTGTATGCCTCCGGCGGCCAAGGGGCCTTCCCGGCCCCTTGGAACCCCTGATAGGGGAAGGCAAGGGAGCCGCTGTCCCTTTTTCCTTCACGCGGGTCCAGGGGCGCGTAGCCCCTGGCCTGCGGAGCATGAACCGTGCAGAGCGTGGTGCCCGTTTATGCCTCCGGCGGCCAAGGGGCCTTCCCGGCCCCTTGGAACCCCGGGTAGGGGGGAAGGCAAGGGAGCCGCTGTCCCTTTTCCCTTCACGCGGGTCCAGGGGCGCGTAAGCCCCTGGCCTGCGGAGCATGAACCGTGCAGAGCGTGGTGCCTGTGTATGCCTCCGGCGGCCAAGGGGCCTTCCCGGCCCCTTGGAACCCCGGATAGGGGAAGGCAAGGGAGCCGCTGTCCCTTTTCCCTTCACGTGGGTCCAGGGGCGCGTAGCCCCTGGCCTGCGGAGCATGAACCGTGCAGAGCGTGGTGCCTTGTGTATGCCTCCGGCGGCCAAGGGGCCTTCCCGGCCCCTTGGAATCCCGGATAGGGGGAAGGCAAGGGATCCGCTGTCCCTTCTCCCTTCACGCGGGTCCAGGGGCGCGTAAGCCCCTGGCCTGCGGAGCATGAGCCGGGCACGACATCGGCCCCGTCGCCCGGATCGTGTGCCGGGTATACCTCTCGCGTTGGCATGGGACGTGCTAGCGTTTACGGGGAAATCCCCCCTGGCGGAGGTGCTGGATGCGGAAGAGGATGCGCGCGGTGTTGTGCGCTGTGCTGGCCTTGGCGGCGTTTGTCCTTGCGGGCTGTGGCGATGCGGGCCTTGACCGCGTGGACGTGACTTGGCGGACGGACCCTCCGCCGCGCTGGGGGCTGTACCCAGGCTATCGGCAGGAAATTCCCTGTCCGGTCGGCGCGGAGTACCATGTGGATGTGTTTCGCAAGGGCGCGCCGTTCACGGGCGGCACGCTCACTGCGGCGTACGCCTTGTCGTTTGTGCCCGATCCCGGAGCAAGGGGCATTGCTGCCGTCCGGGACGGCCGAGACCGCATGACCGTGACGGTGACCCTGCGCGACGACAAGGGCGGATCGCAAGCCCTGACGGCCCTGCGCATTGAACGCGTGGCGGGCAAGATATATTTCGAATTCCCGAAGTAGCCCTCCCAGCCCGGAACCTTGAGGGTGGGATGCGGCAATTGGTTGTCAACGGCAACTATCTGCGTTCCGCAGAATTGTGTCCCCTTGCGCGGACCGCGCACCGTGCCTGACGCAAGTCAAGGCGCGCGCTTCGGCATTGTGGCATGGTCGCTCCAAGACGATCCGCAGAGGAGCCTTTCATGTCCGCTTCCGGCCACGCGCAATCACGATCAGGTACGCCGACGGCCAGCGCGCTGACGCCGCGCCTGATCCTTGGCCGCGTCAGCGCAGAGCAATTGGAGACCATCGCCGCGGCCATGCGTCGTTTCGGCATTCCCTTGGCCAGGCTCACCGCCGGACAGCGCATCGCCTTGCCGGGCGTGCGCCCGGAGGACCGCGAAGGTTTGCTTGCGCTGCTTGGCCTGCCGGAGGACGGCGACGGCGGGCACGGCGGCGGGTTGGTGCAGGCCTGCCCAGGCGCTCCGGATTGCCCAAACGCCCAGCGCGAGACCGGGCCAATGGCCCTGCGCCTGGAGGAGGTCTTGCGCGGCCTTGCCCTGCCCGCCAAGGTGCGGGTCGGGGTGTCGGGCTGTCCTCGCTGCTGCGCGGAATCCCGCGTGCGCGATCTGGGGCTAATCGGCGGGCCTTCGGGCTGGACCCTGGTGTTTGGAGGCAACGCCGGGGCCAGGCCGCGCGTTGCGGACGAACTGGCGCGGGGGCTCTCCGACGAGGCGGCGTTGGAGCTGGCCCGGCGGGCGCTTGCGGCCTATGGCGCACGCGCGGCCAAGCGTCAGCGGACCGCGCGCTTCGTGGAGGCCGTTGGGCTGGAGGCCCTGCGACAGGCTTTGGACCTCGGCATGGATGGCCTGAGCGGAGCCTCCGGCGCGCCGGAAGCCCCGTAGCCGCTCGGCGTATGATGCGCAACTTTCAGTAAGAGATTGGAGGGGTGTGCGCCTTCCACGGGCCATTGTCCGCGTGCGCGCTTTGCGCTACCATGCGCGCATAACCCTATTTGGAGGCCCTGCCATGCGCCGTGCTTTTGCCCCGCTTGCCATCGCGTTCCTTGCCGCCCTGTGCGGCTGCGTCACCACGCAAAAAATCCCCGTCAGCACCGATCCCGGCGGAGCGGCCGTGTTTCTGGATGGGGTCAAGGTCTGCGAGGCCACCCCGTGCGGCGTGGAAGCCAAGACCGATCAGAACCATCTGCTCACCATAGTCAAGGACGGCTACCGCCAGAAGGACGTGACCCTGCGCCTGGCCCAGACCCCCGGCGGCAAGACCGTGCTGACGCCCGACATCGTGACCCTCAAGCTGCGCACGCCCGACCAGCCGGACCTGACCGACAAGGACAGCGCCGTGGGCACGGCCATAGACATCGGCACGGAACTGCTGCAACGCGTGCTCAAGGACGCCACCGCGCCAAAGTAGCGGCGGGCCGTTCCCGACCGGCTTGGCTGCGTCGCCCTTGCTGAACTGCGGCGGTTTGCCCGGGGCATCATTCCCTGCCCATTCTTTTGAGCAGCACGGTGAGGGCGACGGACACCAGCGCCAAGAGCGTCGCCAGCACGCCTGCCCGGGCGAAGTCGCCCGTGAACACGGCGTTGTAGATCTCAAGCGAGACGGTGTTGGTGCGGCCGATGATGTCGCCGCCCAAGAGCAGGCTTACGCCCACTTCCCCCAGTGCGCGGCCCGTGGCCAGAAAAAGCCCCGCCGCTATGCCGCGCCGACAGTGCGGCAAAACCACCCGTACGAAGGTGGTGGGCCAGCCCTTGCCCAGGACGGCCGAAAGCTCCATGAGCCGTGTCAGCTCGCCACGCATGGCCGCCTGCACCGGCCGCACCATAAGCGGAATGCCTGCGGTAAGGGCGGCCAGCACCAGCCCCGGCGTGCTGAACACCAGCTCCAGGCCGACCCAGCGCTCCAGGGGCGCGCCAAGGAGCCCCTGGCGGCCCAGGAGCAACAGCAGGCCGAAGCCCACGGCCATGGGCGGCAGGATGAGCGGCAGGGACACGAGCATGTCGAGCAGGGCCACCAGACGGCCGCGCCCCAGCCCAAGCAGACAGCCCAGCGGCACCCCGATGACGAACAGCAGGGGCACGGTCCAGGCCATCACCCGGAGCGTCAGGACAATGGAAAAGGCGGCCCCCGGATCGAGGGCCGCGGCCAAGGCCCCGGTCATGCCCCTACAGCCCGTGCTTGCGGGCCAGCTCCCGGCCCTTGGCCGAGTTCAGGAAGGCCACAAACGCCGCAACCTCTGCGGACTCCTGTCCGGCCAGCACTCCGGCGCCGATGCTGATGGGCGAATACTGCGAGCGGTCCACCACGAAATACCCGCCGATCTTGTCGGACTGGCCCTGGACATCGGTGAGGTTGGCCAGCCCGGCGTCCACCTCGCCCGAAACCACGTAGGTCATCACCTGCGGCACGGTTGCCACGACAAGCAGCTTGCCCTTGATCGCGTCCGAAAGGCCCGCGCGTTCCAGGGCCTCCATGCCGGCGACGCCGTAAATGGCCTTGGCCGCGTCGGGCATGGCCACGCGCTTTACCTCAGGCTTGGCCAGGTCGCCCAGCCCGGACATGCTCTTGCCCTTGGGCCACGCCACCACCAGCGCGCCCTTGCCCAGCTCCGTGAAGGAGGCCAGGGGGACGCCGGACTTCTTCAGGAAGGACTGCTCGCCGATGATCATGCTGACTTTCCCGCTGGCCTTGGCCTGAGCGATGACCTGGCCCATGTTGCCGAAAATCAGCTCCAGCTTTTTGCCGCTCTTGGCTTCGTAGGCGGTGGCGAGATCGGTGACCAGGCGTTTGTAGCCCGCGCCCGAGGCCACGGTGAGGGTTTCCGCCCGGACGAGGGCCGCGGCGCACAGGACGAACAGCAAAGCCAGGGCCAGTCGTTTCATAAGAGCGCTCCTTGGGGTTGATGTGGTTGCGAAAAGATCGGGTCCCCGGCGCGCGCCAGAAGCACGGCTTCCTCGTCCAGGCGCTGCGCCACCTGGAGGGGGAACCAGTCCGGGTTCAGGCGGCCGTCCACCATGGCCAGCACCGCATCGCCCAACTGGGCGGCCTCGGCCAGGTCATGGGTTATGTGAATGATGGGCAGGCGGAAGCGGTCGCGCACGCGCAGCAGTTCCAGCCGGAGCGCCCGGCGCGTGGCGGCGTCCAGGGCGGAGAAGGGTTCGTCCAGGAGCAGGAGCTTGGGCCTGCGGGCAAGCGCCTGGCAGAGCGCGCCGCGCTGGCGCTCTCCGCCGGACATGCGGCCCGGCCTGGCTCCGGCCAGATGCGCGATGCCGAAGGATTCCAGCAGTTCGCGGGCCCAGGCGCGGTCGTGCGTGGCGTAGGCGATGTTCTGCGCCAGGGTCATGTGCGGGAAGAGGGAATACTCCTGGAACACCAGGCCGATGGTGCGCTGCCTGGGCTTGTGGAAAATCCCTGCGCCCGTGTCCAGCCAGGCTTCGCCGTCCAGTTCGATGCGTCCGGCATCGGGCCTGTCCAGCCCGGCCAGCAGGCGCAGCAGGGTGGTCTTGCCCGAGCCGGAAGGCCCGGTGAGGGCCAGGATGCTGCCTGCCGGGCAGGCAATCTCCAGGTCCAGGGCGAATCGGTCCAGGCGCTTGGTCAGGCGTGCGCGGAGCATGACGGCTCAGTCCGACTTGGCGCAGAAGCGGTCCCAGCCCATGAGCGCGTCCGCTCCCGCGGCGGTGACGCCGAAAATGGTGGCCGGAGGTCCGCCCAGGAAGTTGCCCAGGGTCCCGTTGGTCAGGGTGGAGCCGGTGACCACAAGCTGCTGCGCCCAGGACACGGCATCGCGCTCCTGCTCCGGCCCCTCGATGCACACCCCTGACACCTGTTTGCCGATGTTGTCCGGGTCCAGGTCGAGCACGCGCAGTTCGAAGTCTTTCGCCAGCGCCGCGACGAACTTCGGCTGCAGGCCCACAAGGGTGATGCGCGCCTTGGGGCCGATCCGTGTCAGCAGGTGCTCGCGCAGGTGCTCGGCGCACTCGGACGGACCCTGGTCGCGGCAGTGGACGGTGCGGTCGCACAGGCCCAGGCTGCGCATGGTGGCGTTGAGCGTGGCCACGAACACGGCCCGGCGGTAATTGTTCGAAAGCGGCATGTCCGCGATGTCCGCAAGCGTGCCGACGAAGTCGCCGAACTGGTCGGTGAAGGCCTGGCCGCGCGCGCCGTGGAACTCCGCCTCCATCATGCGTTCGCGTCCCGTCTGGAGCTTGAATCCTTCGCCGGGGTTCCCGATGGCCTCCTCGGCCGAAAGCACGCGCGCGGCAATGCGCACAGGCTCCTGCAGCAGCCCCGCCTTGCGCCATTGCTCCACCGCCCGGGACCGGACCTGTTCAAACAAGCTTCTTTCCATGGCTCCTCCGTGTTGGAAAATGTTCAGAACGCATCATATGCAGCAGTCTTGGGCAGGCTGTCTACATATTAACCCTCAACAACACGGAATAAAGAATTTGAGTGATTCTCGCGGCGGCGACGCTTGCCGCTTGGGGGGGGCAATGCAGGCGCGAAGAGACAATTTTGTAGGTGCTTGTCCGCGCTTGGAGTTGGAGTGCGATTCGTGGCCCAGGCGCTACAATGGGTTGCAATTTGTTTTACGGAAAGCTGGTCCCCGCCTCGCCATCCGCTTCGCCGAGCCGTGGGGGGAGAGGCATCCCGGCGGGCAGCGCCCGCAACCCCGAGCTGGCGCGGTCACGGCACTCGCCACGGTCCGTGTAAGGAGCAGCGCGCCAGGCCTACCGCGCCAGGCTGACGCGCGGCCCGGCGGGCGGGGCCACGGGGCCGGAGGCCCCCAGGCGCGCGAGGTGCGCGGCAAAGGCGTCGCTGTCCACAGTGCCCGTGTCCGTGCGGTCGCCGATCTTCCGCAGGGTGTCCATGCCGTCGCCGCCGCCCGCCAGGAAACTGATGGTGACTAGGCGCAGGGCGTCGCCCGGCAGGATGGGCGCAGATCCGCCACCTGGCGTCATGCGGGCCAGCGCGGTGATGCGCCGTCCCTTGGGCCGTGCCGCGTCCACGGCGTAGGTGAAGCCCGCCGGATGCGGCGGGCGCAGGGCCTCGCCGTGCCGTGCAGCAATCTGGGAGGCCAGGGCGTCCTCCAGGGCGTCCTTGAGCTGTTGGCCGGAGACTTCAAGCACCACCAGGGTGTTGGCGAAGGGCAGCAGGCCCATGACCTGGCCCTGGGTCACGGGGCCTGCGGGCAGGTCGCGGCGCAGGCCGCCCTGGTTCATGAGGGCGATGTCCGCCTCGGGCACGGCGGCCAGGCAGGAGTCGGCCACGAGCGGGCCTGGGTCGCTGGCCGCGCCGCGCACCAGATCCTGGGACAGGGTCGCGCCCACGGGCGCGTTCTGGAAGGCCTTGATGCGCTGCGTGTAGGGCGCAAGCGCCGTGAGCATGGCTGGATCCTCGGCCGGGAAGGCGGCGGCGCCGGAGGCCCTGGCCGCGGCGGCAAGGGCCGCGCCTTGGGCCGAGGCCGGGTCCACCGGGCGGCCGTCCTGCGAGAAGGCCTTGTCCATGACCAGGGCCGGGGCGGCGCTGTGGCCGGTGATGCGGCCCTGGGCGTCGAAGTCCACGCTCAGGCGTCCCAGGACCTCGCCCCATTTCCAGGCCTGGGCCACCAGGGTCGCGCCGCCGTCCGGCCCGGAGACCACGGTGGGGTATGGCCCGGCAGGGGAGAGGCCAAGGGCGGCGAGGGCGCGGCGGTCGCCCAGCAGCGTATGGCTGTGCCCGCCGATGACCACGTCGAGCCCGGCCACGCTTTTGGCCAGGCGCAGGTCGTCCTCGTAGCCGTTGTGGGAAAGCAGCACGATCTTGTTCACGCCCTGGGACGAAAGCTCGGCCACGGCGCGGCGGATGGCCGGAGCAGGGTCGGAGAAGCGGACGCGGCCCACGTCCGCGGTGATGCGCGGGGTGGTGGGCGTGGTGGCCCCGATGACGCCCACGGGCTCGGTGCCGCCTTTTGTCGGCACGCGCAGGATGGCGTAGGGCCGCCAGCGTCCGGCCAGGGCGGGCTCTTTTGAGGCGTCCACGTTGGCCGCCAGCACCGGGAAGCGCGCCAGGGCGAGCATCCTGCCCAGGGCCTGCGGCCCCTTGTCGAACTCGTGGTTGCCCAGACACATGGCGTCTACGCCCAGGGCGTTCAGGAGTTCGAATTCCGGGCGGCCGTGGAAGACGTTGAAGTAGAGGGTGCCCTGCACGGCGTCGCCCGCGTGCAGCAGCACAAGGCCGGGGGTCTGGGACCGGGCGGCGTCCAGGGCGGTTTTGAGCCGCGCCATTCCGCCGATTTTGGCCCGCACTGCCTGCGGTTGGCCGTCCACCTGCAAAACGAGCCGTTCGTCCACGGGCTCCAGGTTGGAGTGGGTGTCGTTCAGGTGCGCCAGCTCCAGGCGCAGGGGCTGCGGCCGGGCGCAGGCGCATAGGGCCAGCAGCAGGGCCAGCAGCAGCATCGGCAGCGGGCGAGCCAGCGGGCGAGCCAGCGGGCGAGGCGAAAGAATGGAGCTGGCGACGGTGCGGGCGTGGCTGTGGCGCATGACGGCTCCTTGGGGCGGACGTTGGGGAATCCTGCCATGATGCGCCGGAAGAGAAAAGAGGGCGAGCGTTGCATCGCCGCGTGAACTGACATATTGCTCCACCATATCCCGAAATGACTGCAACATGCTGTGGAGGTGCTGATGGATAGGCGCGATTTTTTGAAGGTTGCCGCGTTTTCCACCCTTGGCCTCGGCCTGACCTGCACCGGGACCCCGGCCTTGGCGCGCGGCATTCCGGCCAAGGCGTTCCCCGGCGGCGGCCCTGGCCGCTGCTTTGTGCTGCCCAAGAACCAGGTGGTGGTGCCGCTGCTGGACCTGTTCAAGATCGGCCCAGGCCCGTCCAGCTCGCACACCCTGGCGCCCTTGCGCATCGCCAGCAACTTTCGCGAGACCGTGGCCGCCCTGCCCAAGGATGTGCTGGCCAGGGCCGAACGCTTCGAGGCGCATCTGTACGGCAGCCTGAGCGCCACCGGGCGCGGCCACCGCACCGACCGCGCCGTGCTGGCCGGGCTGCTGGGCCAGAAGCCAGAGACCTGCGACCCCAAGGTCATGGACGCCCTGGCCGACGAGAAGGCCGTGTTCCCCACGGTCATCGGCGGCAAGGCGTTCCGCATCGCCCATTCCGTGGTCGTGTGGGACGCTGTGGAGCACTCCTACCCCTTCAGCAACACGCTGGTCATGCGCCTGGTGGACGCGAAGGGTGCGGCGCTGTTCGAGCGCGAGTATTACTCCCCCGGCGGCGGCTTCTTCGCCTGGAAAGGCCAGCCCCCGGCCAAGCGCGGCACGCCTCGGCACGTGTTCGGCAACATGGCGGAGTTCCGCAAGCTGGCCAAGGACACGGGCAAGCCCCTGCACCAGCTGATGCTTGAGAACGAGATGGACATTCTGGGCGTGGGCGAGGCCGAGGTTTTCAAACACCTGGACATGGTCCTGAAGACCATGGCCGACGGCGTGGACCTGGGCCTGTCCGAAACCGGGCTTCTGCCCGGCCCCTTCGAGATGCACCGCAAGGCCAGGGTGCTCTTCGACAAGGCCCGGGCCATGGGCGAGGCCGACGGCTTCATGCAGCGGGTCAGCAGCTACGCCATCGCGGTGAGCGAGGGCAACGCGGCGGGCCGTCTGGCGGTCACCGCGCCCACCTTGGGCTCGGCGGGCACCATGCCCGCGCTGGTGTACGTGATGCAGAACGAGCTGAAACTTCCGCGGGACGCCATGCGCAAGGGCATGCTGGCGGCCGGGCTGGTGGGCCTTTTGTGCAAGACCAACGCCAGCGTGGCCGGGGCCGAGGTGGGCTGCCAGGGCGAGATCGGCGTGGCCTCGGCCATGGCCGCGGCCATGATGGCCTATGCCACCGGGGCCGACCTTGCCGCCACGGAGCTTGCCGCCACCATCGCCCTGGAGCACCACCTGGGCATGAGCTGCGACCCCGTGGGCGGTTTCGTGCTCATTCCCTGCATCGAGCGCAACGCCTTTGGCGCGCTCAAGGCGTACAACGCCGCGCTTATGGCCAAGAGCGAGATTGTGGAGCAGCACTGGGAGGACCTGGACCGTGTGGTGGCCGCCATGCTGGAGACAGGCAAGGCCCTGCCGCCGCAGTTCCGCGAGATGGGCACCGCCGGACTCGGCGTGACCATGGTGGACTGCTAGGGACGGCCGCGTCCCATCGGATTCAGGGAGGGCTTCGGCCCTCCTTTTTTTCGGTTAGGGCTGGGCGTTCAGAAAGTCGTCCACCAGCCGCGCCAGCGTACGCGGCTCCTGGTGCATCATCCAGTGCCCGCCCTGGGGCACCAGCTCCAGGCGCGCGCCGTGCGCGGCCTGCGCCTGGACGCGCACGTCCTCGGCCGGGCACACCCAGTCCGCCTCGCCCGCCAGGAACAGGGCCGGAACGCGCAGGTCCGGCAGACGTTCGGCAACGCCGGGCCAGGCGCAAAGAGCCGCGTACTGCCGGACGGCCATGCCTTCGGGCAGGGGCGCGGGGCGCGGCAGCTCGGCCCAGACCTCCGGATGCGCGGCGGCCCAGTCCTGCGGGAACAGTGCGGCCTTGAGCTCCTGGGGCGACATGGCGAACATGCGGTCCAGCACGGGTTTCACCGCCGCTCCGGAAAGCGGCGGGGCGTAGAGGGCCAGCGCGGCCACGCGCTCGGGTCGGGCCAGGGCCAGCTCCAAAGCCACGCCGCCGCCCATGGACCAGCCCAGCACATCGGCCTTTGCGATGCCCAGATGCTCCAGAAGACGCGCCGCGTCCCGGGCCATTGTGGGCAGGTCCACGGGCGCGCCTGGGGGCAGCCCGGCGGCCGCGCCCATGCCCCGGTTCTCCATGACCACGACCCTGCGCCCGGCGTTCAGGCCGCGCAGGAACTGGCGGTCCCAGCCCTCGCCCGTCATGGCGAAGCCGGTGAGCAGCAGCAGGGGCCGGGCGGTCTCCTCGCCCGGCGGCGCGGGCAGGTCGCGCCAGGCCAGGAGCACGCCGTCCAGGCGCGCTGTGGCGGCCTGGGGCAGGGTGTCTTGGCCCGGCGTGAGGTCAGCGCCGCTGCGGCCGTTTGGCGCGGCGCACCCGGCCGCCAGCCCGGCCAGGCCGACCAGCAGAACCAGCAGCAGGGCCATGTACCGCAGGGGCGACAGCAGGGCTGGCGGGACGCGGGGCGAACAGGGTATTGCTGCGGGCATGAAACCTCCGGGTTGGGCGGGCGCGCGACCGTGCGGACGCCTGCCCCCAGCCTAATCCCGAAGCCGCCGCGTCGCAAGGCTGCCGCACGCGGTCAGGGGTGCGGCGGGGGGTTTTTGCGCAGGCCGTGCGCAAAAAATACCCATCGTAGTGCATGGCCAGGCCAGCCTCGCCTCTGCCTGCGAACGTTTTCCGTGGCTTGCGTCCTGGCATGGGCCTTGCTTTGTGATAGCGTATGCTGATGCTGTATTGATCGTTCCTGCCAACCGCCAACCTCCGGGAGGGGAAAGACCATGAAGAAGTTCGCGCTGAGCATGATTGTCGTCCTGGCCAGCACTGCCTTCGCCTTTGCCGCCGCCAAAACCGGCGACATCACCGTGGACAGCCAGGTGGGCCGGGTGACCAACGTGGCCTCGGGCCAGAACGTGGAGGCCAAGACCAACGTGCATTCCGTTGATGTGAAGGACGGCGCCAAGACCGGCGACATCACCATCAAGGGCAAGGCCGGGACCGTGACCAACGTGGGCAGCGGGCACAACGTCAAGGCCGAAACCAACGTCGGCAGCGTCAAGGTCGGCGGCAAGTAGCCAGCCTTGGAATTCGGCTTTCAGGGGGGGCGGCGGGCGCGGGCCTGCCGCCCTTTTTTGTTTTAGCAGTTCACCTGCCGCACGGTGCTGCCGCCCTTGCCCGGCCTCCCCGGCAGCACGTCGATGCGTGCGTCGATGCGCTCCTTGAGCTCGGCCACGTGGGAGATGACGCCGATGAGCCTGCCCGCGCCGTGCAGCTCGGCCAGGGTGCGCAGGGCGTCCTCCAGGGTGTCGCCGTCCAGCGCGCCAAAGCCCTCGTCGATGAAGATGCAGTCCAGCCTGCGGCCGCCCTGCTGGGCCATGACCACATCGGACAGGCCCAGGGCCAGGGCCAGGGAGGCCAGGAAGGACTCCCCGCCGGACAGGGTGGAGGCGGGCCGCGCCTCGCCGCTGTGGGCGTCCACCACGTCCAGGTCCAGGCCGCCTGTGCTGCGGGCGTCGCGCGTGGCCTCGGAGCGCACCAGCCGGTACCTGCCCCGGCTCATGCGGCCCAGCCGCTGCGAGGCCGCGCGGGCCACCTCCTCGAACAGCGCGGCCAGCACGTAGCGCTGCAGGGTCATCCTGCGGGGATTGTCCCCGGCGGCGATGTCCGCCAGCCTGCCCACCACGCGGTAATTTTCCTCCAGTTCGCGGGTTCGCGCGGCCTTTTCGCCGATGGCGTTGAGCGCCTCGCCCAGGTCCTGGACCTGGGTGGACAGCTCGCCCAGTTCGCGGTTCAGGGCGTCCAGCTCCGCAGCGGCGCGCTCCTGCGCGGCGTTCAGGGCGGCCATGTCCGGCCGGGTCTTGCCCTGGCAGGCGGCCGTGGCCCGGTCCAGACGGTCGCGGGCGGCGGCCAGGGCCTGGCCGTGCCGCGCGGCGGCCTCTTGCAGGGCCTCGGCCTGCTGGCGGGGCAGCTTGGCCTCCTCATATTCCCGGCGGGTGTAGAAGCCGGATTCCAGCAGCCGCCGCTCGAAATCCTGGCGCTGTCCGGCCAACAGGGCCAAGGCCTCCTCGTGGCCTTGCCAGAGCCCGCCGCGTTGGCCCCGGCTTGTGCCGAGCCGCGTGTCCAGAGCGTTCAGGGCGTCCTGGGCCGTGCGGAAGTCCGCCTCGGCCTTGGGGATGGCCCGCGCCAGCTCGTCCAGGCGGGCCTGGACCGCCGCGGCGTCGCCGTCAGCTCCCTGTGCGTCCGCTTCGGAACGCAGGCGTTCCAGCAGGGCGCGCGCCCCGGCCAGGGCCTGGGCGGACCCGGCGTGGGCGGCCTGGGCCGCGTCCCGGCGTGCAAGGGCCTCCGGACGCCTGGCCGCAAGTTCCTCGCGCGCGGCGCGGCAGCGCTCCAGGCGCTCCTGCCCCACGTTGAGGGCGGAGGCGCGTTCCCTGGCCTGCGCCAGCCGCCGGGACAGCTCTTCGGCCGGCATTGCGGCGGCCTCGCCCAGGGACTCTCGGCAGTGGGCCAGGCCGCTCTCCAGCCGGGCGGCCAGGGTGCGGGCCGCATCCACCGCCGCGCGGGCGGACTCAAGGGCCTTTTCGGCGCGGGCCTCTGCGGCCTCGGCCTTCTCCAGGGCGGCGCGGTCCGGCAGAGCCCCCGCCCCGGCGGCCGGGCCCGGATGCTCGGTGGATCCGCACACCGGGCAGGGCTGGCCCTGGACCAGGGTGGCGGCCAGCAGCGCCGCGCGGCCGTGCAGCAGGGCCTGCTGGGCCTCCTGCCGGGCGCGCCTGGCCTGCCCCAGGGCGGCTTCGGCCTCGGCGTGACCGGCCTGGGCCTGGGCCAGCCCGGCTTCGGCGCGGGACTGCTTGCGGGTCAGCTCGTCCAGCTGCGCGCGCTGCCCGGTCTGGGCCTCCAGGCGCGAAATCTCCATGTCCAGGCGCGCGGCCTCGGCCCCGAGCCCGGAAAGCCCCTCGGCCTCGCGCCGCAGTTCCTCCAGCCGCTGGTCCAGGGCGGACAGCTCCTGCTCCGCCTTGGCGGCGGCCGTGGACGCGGCGGCCTCCCCGGACTCGGCCTGGCGCACCCGCCCGGCGGCGGCGTTGCGCTCGCGCAGGCGCGCCAGCCCTGCGGCCAGGCGCTCGCGCTCGGCCGCCAGCTCCGGCACGCGCAGGCGCGCGGCCTCGGCCCGGGTCAGCGCCTCCTGGGCCTGGGCGCGGCGCGCCTCCAGCTCCGCAAGCTCCCGGTCCAGGCGCGCCAGCTCCGCCAGCCGTCCGGATGCGGCGCGCTCCCCCTGGGCGATGGCCGCCTCAAGGTCCGCGTGCTCCAGGGCTTTCACAGCGCGTTCCGCCCGTCGCGCCTGGGCCTGGGCCTCGGTCTGGCGCGCGGCCAGAGCGTCCAGGGCCTCGCCGGCCTGGGCGCGCTCCAGGAATTCGCGCTCCACGGCCTGCCCCCGGGCCAGGGCCGCCTGGGCCTCGGCCTGGGCCAGGCGCAGGCCGTCGCGCCCGGCTTCGCGCTCTCCGCGTCGGGCCAGGGCTGCGGCCAGACGCTCCTCCAGCTCCCCGACCCCGTGCGCGCCCTTGGCCGAGAGGATGGCCTCCATGCCCGCGCCAAGCTCGGACAGCTGCCGCTCCAGCGCGTTGCGGCGGGCCTTGAGGGCCTCCTCCACCAGGCGGTAGCGCCCGGCCCCGAAGAGCTTGCGCAGGATCTTCTCCTTTTCGTCACTTTTGGCCAGCAGCAGGCGGCGGAACTCGCCCTGGGGCAGCACCATCACCTGCCGGAACTGCTCGCTGGTGAAGCCGATGAGCTCCTCCACGCGCTGGTTCACGTCCGTCACCTTGCCCAGGCGCTCGCCCAGCACCGCGCCATCGGCATCGAGCTCCCAGAGCCCCGCGCTGTGCTTGCGCTCCACGTCCTTCCCGCGCGAGCGCACCAGCTGCGTGGGTTTGCGCTCCACCAGGAAGCGCCGTCCGGCCACCTCGAAGACGAGGGACACTACGCACTCGTCCTCTGGCCGGGCCTGCTGCGAGCGCAGGAAACGGTCGCTCTGCTTCTCGCGCGCCTCGCCGCTGGCCTTGCCGTAGAGGGCGAAGCACAGGCCGTCGAGCAGCGAGGTCTTGCCCGCGCCCGTGGGGCCGTTGATGAGCAGGAACTGCGCGTCGCCGCCGCGCGCGAAGTCCACGCGCACCTCCCCGGCAAAGGGGCCGAAGGCCCGCAAGGTCAGGTGCAGGGGCCTCATGGCCGCACCTCGCCTTCCGTGTCGGCCCCGTCTGCCGGATGCTCCGCGCCGCCTGCGTCCGCCGCGTCGGCCTCGGCCATGTCCTGGCGCAGCATTTCGTCCACCACGGCGCGCAGCACGCGCTCCTCGCCGGGTTCCGGCTCCTGGCCGGACACGTGCAGGTAGAACCCGCGCACGATCTCCCACTCCGTCTTGCCCGTGAGGTCGATGCCGCCCTGCTCTCCCGCGTCCTCGCCGTAGGCCGCGCGGGTGATGGTGAGCGCGTTGGGATAGGCCTCGCGCAGCCTGGGCGCGTAGTCGAAGAGCGCCCCCCGGTCCGTGAGGTGGATCCACAGGTAGTCGTCGCGGCCGGGGTCGGCCGGGGCGGCCTTCAGCAGGGCGTGCAGGGAGCCCTCCAGCCTGCGCAGCTCGCGCCGGGGAGTGAGGGGCGCAAGCTCGCGGGTGAAGGAGCCGTCCGCGCCCAGGTCATACAGGGCGGCGCATTTTGCGTGGTCGGTCTCGGAAAAGGAGTACTTGAGCGGGCTGCCCGCGTAGAAGATCGTGGGGGCCACCTGCTGCGGCCGGTGCAGATGCCCCAGCAGGGTGAGGGAGTACGGAGCAAAGCGCGCGGGGTTCACCTGGCAGGCCCCGCCGATGGACAGCGGCCGTTCGGAGTCCGAGGGCGCGCCGCCCAGGGCGAAGCAGTGGGCCAGGCACACGCTGCGGCCGGGCGCGGGGGGCAGGGCGGCCAGCACGCGGCCCAGGGCCTCGTCGAAGTCGCCCGTGGGCAGGTCGTCCTCGCGCTCCTTGAGCAGCACGGGCGAGACGTAGGGCAGGGGCAGGAAGCGCACCGGGCCGTGGGCGTCGTTGAGGACCACGGGCCGCACGGGCTCGGGCAGGCCCGGCGCGATGTGGATGCCGCCCGCCTGGAGCAGCCTGCCGCCAAAGGCCAGGCGTTCGGCGCTGTCGTGGTTGCCGGGAGTGATGATGACGGGCAGGCGCAGGTCCAGGGCCAGGCGCGAAAGAAACTCGTCCATGAGCTGCGTGGCCGCCACGGGCGGGATGGCTCGGTCATACACGTCGCCGGTGATGACCACCACGTCGGCGCGGCCCTCGCGGGCCAGAAGCAGGGCTTGCTCCAGCACGTGGGCCTGGTCGTCGGTCATGGAGACCTCGTGGACCAGCTTGCCCAGGTGCAGATCGGCCAGATGCAGGATGCGCATTGCGGGAACTCCTTGCGCGTCCGCGCCGGACGCCGCGTTGCGGGATGCCGTGGCCCGGAGCGGGCCAGGGGGGAGAGTATCCGAGCCCCTTTGTGGTGGCAACCGCCTGGGCCGGGCAGGCTGTGGTCCAAGGCGGGGCGAGGCGGATTGCGATATCGACGCCGCCTATTTGACCTATCGAACCCCGTCTGTGTATTGTGCGGCCCGAAGCGCGTGGGCCAAGGCCCGGCGCGCCGTCATCACCACCGTCATTACCAATGGAGGCGACAATGGGCGCACCCCTTGCCGTGGACTGTCGCGGGCTGGCCTGCCCCGGCCCGGTGCTCCGGGTCATGGATGTTCTGGACACAAGCGCCCCGGGGGCACAGGAGGTCGAGGCGCTGGAGGTCCTGGTGGACGACCCGGCCGCCCAGGAGAACGTGACGCGGCTGCTCGTCGGCAAGGGTTTCGCCGTCAGCGCCGCCGTCGCCCCGGACCGCGTGACCCTTTCGGCCCGCCGCGAGGGCGGAGCGCCTCCGGCCGCCGCGCCCTGCCCCGTGGCCCAGCCAGGCGTGAGGGAAGCCGAAACGATCACGGTGTTCATCACCGCCGACGGCATGGGCCGGGGCAGCGACGAACTGGGCGGCAAGCTGATGCTGAATTTTGTGGCCACCCTGCCGGAGCTTGGCCCGGGCCTGTGGCGTGTGGTGCTGGTGAACGGCGGCGTGCGCCTGGCCTGCGAGGGTCACCCCTGCCTGGAAAAGCTGGCCGCGCTGGCCGAGGGCGGGGTTTCCGTGCTGGTGTGCGGCACCTGCCTGGGCTTCTTCGGCCTCATGGAAAAAAAGCGCGTGGGCGAGACCACCAACATGCTGGACGTGGTGACCAGCCTGGGCCTGGCGGGCAAGGTCATCCAGGTGTAGCGGGGGCGCGTGGATGCGGGAAACCTGTTGACTTGGTGCGGAGAATTCGCAACATAGCCAAGCAAATATCCGTATCCTGGGGGGCGCTGATGAAGAAGGGGCTTGAGGTTGTCGCCGCTATATTGAGCATCGTGGCTGCGCTGGCGACGGTAGCTTCGTCGTATTATGCGTACAAGACCAGCGAGGCCGACGGGCAGGAAAAGACGTTCTTGGCGAAGATGGTGTATGACTACGGGGCATTTGTGAACAAGTCGGTGGGGCTTGCGCCGACCCCTGTTGTCGCGGAGGCGCCTGCTCCGGCCCCGCCCGCCCCACAGCCGCCTCAAGCCGCCCCGGTGCAGCAGGCTCCAGCAGCCATAACCCAGGAGACCCCGTACGCCCAGGGGGATCTGTACGTGAGCGGCTTTGCCGCTGCGCGGCGCGATGATGACGTGTTTTTGTCCTTTTCCATCCGGAACGTGTCGAAGGCGTCAATATTTGTTGCGATCAACAAAAATGAAAGCCTGGTCGCGAACACGGCAACAGGCCATGGGCGGCCCCATGACGTGAAAGGCGTGCGTGATGCTTGGCAGGACAAGAACGATCCTGCCGAGTACACGGAACTCGCGCCGGATTCCGAAGCGTTTGTTTCCGCAGAGTTCAACGGCCGACAGCTTTCGGAAAAAGATGCGCGCTTCAACATCAATCTTCTTCAGCTCGTGGGGGACAAGCCTGTTCGCCATTCTTTTGGCCGCCCTGTGACCATTGTCGAAAAAACGATGCAGTGAGGCGTCCGGCCTCCTCCACTAGCCCAGGGTGAGCACCGTGAACTGGCTGGGCACGGCGCACATGCCCGGCGCGTTGGGCAAGAGGCCCATGGCGTTCTGCCCGGTGATGGACGTGAGCCGCTGGGCCGGGGGGCCATCCACGAAGATGGTGAAGCAGCCCAGCATGTACATGGCCTCGCCCGCCTCCAGGTGCGACACCACGCCCAAAAGCACGCCCGGCTGGTCGCCCACGCTCACCAGCCCCTCGGAGAGCTGGTTCAGGGAGGGCAGGCAGTCCACCAGGATGTTGTAGGCCGCCGGGGCCGAAGTGACCGAGAAGGCCATGTCCGGGTAGGGCACGGGCACCGGCACCACCACCGGCGTCAGGCACACGTCCGGGAAGCCCAGGTCCATGCCGCAGCCCATGTTCAACTGAAACATGCCAGTCGCCTCCTCCGCACCTAGCCCAGGTGCACTTCCTGGCCGTCGGCCTTCACGAATTCCTCGGCCTGCACGTAGGTCACCCGGCCGTGCAGCAGGGCCGTGTCGCGCGCAAGGGTGCGCACCGCGCCCGCCTGGGTCTCGTCCAGCTCCTCCACGCGGCGGAAGCTGTCGCCCAGGCGCTGGGTCCAGGTTCCGGCCTGGGTGTCGCGCTCCTGGGCGGTCTCGGTGAAGCGCGTGGCGATGAGTTCCAGCGTCTTGCCTACATAGGAGAAGGCGTCCGCCAGCCAGCGTACGCTTCCGGCGGCGAAGCTCATGCGCGCGGCCTGGGCGGCCAGCTCCCCTGGCGTGGACAGGGCGATGCCCTCTGCCGCCTCGATGTGCACACTGCCCTGCGGGGCTGAGACGCGCGCCCCGGAAGGCAGGTCGAGCACGGCCTGGCTGTCGGGTTCCGCGCGTTCCAGCACGGAGAGCACATAGGGCGCGGCCCCGGATTCCGGCAGCGCGGCAAGCACCAGGTCGCCCGGCTCCGGCCGCAGCAGGCAGCTGGCCGCCAGCCTGCACGACAGCGCGCCCAGCGGCGCATCCACCACGGCAAAACCCTCGCCTCCGGCCAGCACGCGGCAGGGTTCCAGACGCATGGCCCCTTTGGCCTGCTCGCGCTGTGCGCATTCCTCGCGTTTCATCTCGATGACGGCGCCCATGGCGTCCTCCTTGTTCGTGTCGTTATTGCGGGGCCTTGAAATTTTCGGCCTCGGCCATGTCCTTGTCCGGGCCGCGCAGCCAGGCCGTGTTGGCGCCCTGGAACCGGGCGTCCGTGTCCGTGATTCCATGCAGCAGCGCCAGCATCAGGTTGGCCCGGCTGAAGTCCGAGCCGGTGAGGTCGGCGTGGCTCAGGTCGCAGTTGTAGCAGTCGCTGTCCATGAAGGCGGCGCTGCGGATGATGGCCTTTTCCAGGCGCGCGCCCTGGAGCTTGGCCGTGCGGAAGTCCGCTTCCGAGAGGTCTGCCTGGCCGAAGTAGGCCAGGGCGAAGTCGGCCCCGCGCGCCTTGACGCGCCGCATGACCGCCCCTGCGAACATGCACTTCTGGGCCGTGGCTCGCTCCAGCACGGCCCCTTCCAGCACCGCGCCCTGGAACACGCAGGTGGACACGTCCGCCCCGGTGAAGTCCGCCCCGGAGAGCTCCGCCCCGGAGAAGTTCACCGAGCGGAACTTCTGGCCCCGGAAATCGTGCCCGGCGAGCTTGGCCGCGGAGAGGTTCACGTGGTCGAATGCGGCCCCGCGCAGGATGGAGCCCTCCATGGTCGCCTTGCGGAAGGTCACGCGCTCCAGCCGGGCCCCGGTGAAGTCCGCCCCCGTGCACACGGCCTCCAGACACACGCTTTTGAGGACGTCCGCCTGGTGGAGACGCGCCTCGGTGAGGTCGGCCTTGTCCAGGAAGCTCCAGTGCACTCGCGCCCCGGTGAGGTCCGCCCCGGCGAGGCTTGAGCCCGACAGGTGCGTGCGCAAAAACAGCGCCCCCTGGAAATCCGCGCCGGAGAAGTCGAGCTTGCGCAGGAACATGTCCGTGAAGGAGCAGCCGCGAAAGCGCGCGCCCTTGAGGGAGCAGTCGCGCAGGCCGGTCTTCTCCAGCTTTTGGCCCGAGAAGTCGGCCCGGTCCAGCACGCAGCCGTGGAAGCGCCCCAGGTGCAGGTTCGCGCCGGTCAGGTCCAGGCCGGAGAGGTCCGCGTTTTCGATGGTGGCGCCCTGGCGGATGGCGTCCTCCACCTCGCGCGCGCCCATGCGGGTCAGCTCCGCGCTCATACGATCAACCCCTTGTCGCGCATGGCCGCCTCGTGTCCGGCGAGGAGGCTCTTCTTGAGGTTGGCCCCCTCCATGCGCGTCTGGCCGAACACGGCCTTGAAGAAGTCCACGGCGAAGCAGTTGGCCCCGCGCATGTCGGCCCCCACAAGCCGCGCCTTGCGCATGGAGGCCATGAACAGGTCCGCGAAGTGCAGCACGGCGGCCTCCAGGTTCGTTTTGAGGAAGCGGCAGCGCCTGAGGCGCACTCGGCCCAGGTTGGCGGCCGTCATGTCGCAGGAGTCGAAGATGGTGCGCTCCAGCTCCGAGCCCTGAAGGTCCGCCCCGGCCAGGTTGGCCTTGCGGCAGTAGCCCTGCTTCCAGGTCACCCCGCGCAGCACTAGGCCGGGGAAGCTGGAGTCGTGGGAGATGCGGAACTTGAACAGTTCGGAGCCCGCGAAGCTGGCGCCCTGGCCTTCGCAGCCGTGCAGCAGCATGGCGTCCGTGGCGATGCCACGGAAGGAGGCCTGGTCCAACCGGGTCTTCTTGAACACGCACTTCTCGAAGCGCGCGCCCTCAGCCACCAGGCCCGTGGCGTCGCCGTCGGAGATGATGGACAGGGCGAGCCGCGCGTTTGTCAGCCTGAGTCCGGCGAGGGCGCTGTGCTGCACCATGGCCTGCTTGAGGTCGCATTCCGAAAGGTCGGCCTGCTTGAGGCTGGACTTCTGGATGATGGGCATTTCGCCCCTGGCCCCGCGCAGGCAGGCCTTGTCCAGGATGCATTCCTGCAGCACGGCCCGGTCCAGCACCGCGCCGGAGAGGTCCGCGCCGGTGAAGTCGCAGCCCTTGATCATGGCCTGGTCCAGGCGCGCCCCTGCGAGCTTCGTGCCCTTGAACAGGCATGTGCTGATGCGCGTCTTGGAGAGGTCCAGGCCGGAAAGGTCCTGACCGGAGAAGTCCAGCCCCTTGAGGGTGGTCCCGCGCATGTCCGCCCCGGCCTCGCCCCTGGCCGCGGCCAGCACCAGCTCCGGCTTCTGGGGCTTCAGCTTGGCGGGGTCCAGCCCGGCCTTGGCCAGGGCCTGGGCGGCTTGCGGCGGTGGCTGAAAGGCCTTGAGCTTGGCCAGGCCGTCGGCGCGCTGGGCGTCGAGCTTGGGCCCGGTCTCGCGCAGCTTGGCCACCAGCCGGTCGAGCTCGGCCTCTTTGTCCGGCGGGAGTTCGCCCATGGACTTGAGCCGGTCCCGCCCCGCGGCCACCTGGTCGGCCCGGGCGTTCAGCTCGCGGGTCATGTCCAGGGGCTTGGACGGCGGGGGCGGGGCCTCGGGCACGTCAAAGCCCATCAGGGTCACGCGGTCCTTGGCGTTCTCCATCTTGGCGGCCATCTCCGCCCTGCGCGCGCCGAAGACGGCCTCCTTGGCGGCGCGGGTGTCGGCCACCCCGCCCTTGATGAGATCGGCGATGCCCTTGGCGGAAATGATGTCCGCGAGATTCTTGGCTCCCGGCGTCTTGGGCGCTCCGGGCGCATTGAAGAGCAGGCTGTGCTCCAGGGCCTTGTCCGGCGGCAGCTGCTCCACGATGGCCTGGCGCACGTCCTGGCCTTTTTTGTGCGCGGCGAAGACGTCCTTGGCCTCCGGCAGGCGGGCGAAGCGGCAGCCCGGCAACGCGGCCTCGAAGGCGGCCTCCTTCCCGGCCCCAGGTCCGGCCCAGGGCCCGGCCTCGGGCCAGAGGACCACGGCCCGCGCGCCGTTCTTGAGGGCCTCGGCCGCGGCCTTGGGCAGGGACGCGCCGGGCGCGGCGCACACGGCCACGTGGGCGAAGTCGCCCGCCTCCTGCTCGATGAATGCTGCGGAAAGCTCGTCGGGCACGAGGGCCACCACGCCCTGCTCGCTGGCGGCCTCCAGGAACAGGGGGGCGTCGCGCGAGCCGAGTACGAGGATGTCCGAGGCCGGGTCGTCCAGCGCGCCCGTGCGCACCAGCAGGCGGTCCAGCTTGGGTCCGGCAAAGCCCGGCAGCACCAGCCCGGCCGGGATGGTGAAGGTCTCCTGCCCGGGCGCGGGCTTCACGCCCCAGGCCTCGGCGCGCTCCTTGCGCGGCTCCGGGTTCCAGGCCAGCCAGCGGCGCTTGACCGTGCCGCGCTCCAGGCCAAGGCCAGCCAGGGCGGCCTGACGCTCCGGGTCCAGGTCGAGCCCCACCCGCCAGGAGACCAGCAGGGGAAATCCCTGGGCGTGGAAGGGCGGTTCCTGCGGGCCTTCCAGCAGCCGCTCCAGGTCGTGTTTGCCCTTCTTGTCTGCCATGTACTGCACCTGCGGCCGCTTGAGCATCTCCTTCGCGCGGTCCATGAGCTCGGCCTTGCGCTGCTCCATGACCTGGGCCTTCTGGAGCACGTCGTGCAGCTTGGCCTCCATGGCGTCGGCCTGGGCCCGGGCGCGGGGAATGGCCCCAAGGTTCACCGGGGCCATGTGGCCGAAGCGCTGGTGCAGCCCGTTGGCCGTGGTCTCCACGGTGTCGATGGTGGCGCGTATCTTCGCCAGCGTGGCCGTAAGCGTCCGGCCCACGTCCTTGGGGCTCATGGACAGGACCGGGGCCTGGCCCTGCTGGCGGGCCAGCCGCTCCTTCAGCTCCTTGGGCAGGTTCAGCACGCGCCTGGCCCCTGCGGCCATCTTGCGCCGGTAGTCCTGCTGCATGGCCGGGTCGAAGGGCACGGTGAGGTCGGCCTTTTTCAGCTGGATGTCGCGATAGTGCTCGATGGCCTTGGGCTCGGAGTCCCTGGGCTCGTCGGCCACGAAAAGCCGCCCCAGGTCCGAGTATTCGTCGTCCGCGCAAGGCGCCATGCCGCGCCACAGGATCACCCCGCGCAAGATCTCCGGAAAGAGCCAAAGGGTCTCCGGCTTGAGGCCGACTTCTTCGAAGCTCGCTTTGGTCAGGTCCTCCGGGGCTTGCGCGTCCCGCCGGGTGACGAAGGCGCGCACGCGCACGCGCGGCAGGTGCGAGGCGATGCGCGGCAGATCCGTGTTCATGCCCTCCAGCTCGATGACCTCGTCGCCCTGGAAGTGGCCGGGCAGGTACTGGTCCTCCTGGGCCATGCAGAAGAATTCATAGTTCATGTCGTCGGGCAGGGCGGGCCAGCGGGTCTTGACCCAGGCGTCGTCGTAGGTGCCGTTCTTCTTCGCGCGCGCGGGCCACATGAGGTCCACCGGGCCGAAAGAGGCCGGGGCCGGGCGGTCGGTGGGCGCGCCCACCAGGGGCGAGCCCTCCACGTTGGGCAGGGGGATGGCCTGGCCGCCGTCTGGCCGCGTCACGGCCTGGACGCCCTTGCCGAGCGGATTGTCCTTGAAGTCCGGCCCACCGAAGGCGTGGGCCCAGGTAAGCGGCATGGCGGCGAAGGGCGCGGCCTCGGAGAGCCGCCAGGCGCCGTCGTCGCCGCGCAGCCACTGGCGATCGCCGAAGACGCTGAGGGTCTTGTCCACGGGGCCGCAGCGCAGGCGCACCTTCACGGCCGGTGTCGGCTGGCCGCCCGGAGCGCAGGCGTGGCCCGCCAGCAGCACCTCGCCGTGGGGTTTGGGCCAGCCCTGGTCCAGTTGCATTTCCGGCCCCAGAAGCGCCACCAGCTCCTTCCACAGCGCCTGCTCGGTGCCGAGCTCGTCCGGCGCGGTGAGGTCGAAGTAGAGCATGACGCCCAGGGAGAGATAGTGCCTCCCCGCGATCTCCACCGGCCTGTTGAACAGGGCGTGGCGGCGCTCCTTGAAGATCTTCATCAGATGACTTCCTCGACGGCCACCACGCGGGTGGCGTCGGCCAGGGCCTTCAACTCCGTGGTGCAGGTTTTTGTGCTGGCCACGGCCATATCCAGGCGCTCGCTGGCCGCATCCATGGCGAATTCGAACATCTCGGTCCTCTCCCCGCCCATGTTGTACATGGCCGCGCCCAGCTGCCCCACCGAGGCGGACATGCTGTACACCGAGCCGTTCACCTTCTCCACCTCGCCCACCAGCTCGTTCACCGATCCCTTGAGGGCGGTGGCATCGCCGGTGAGCCGCTCCAGCACGCCCTCGCAGTGGGTCTTGAAGCCCTCGAAGGTGTTCTCCTCCGGAATGAAGCGCTCGTGCATCTCGCAGTAGGTGTACTTGAGCCCCGCGGCGACCTCGCCCTTGATGGGGGTGGTGAGCTCGAACACGGGGCCGATGCTGATCTCCGCCATGCCGGCCAGCTTGAACTCCTCGGACAGGCCGATGACCGCGCCGAACTCGTTGCCGCCGACGATCTCCGTGGAGGCCCCGCTCACGAACTCCTCGGTCTGGCCCTGGATGATGTAGCGCTCGTCGCCGTCCACGCGGATGAATTCGTTGCCGCGCACGATGGTGCAGGAGTCGCCGCTCTCCACCTTCAGGGTGTGCTCGGTCTCCAGCGAAAGGCCCTTGGTCTGGTCGGCCGTGCAGTCGGCCAGGGCGTCATCGTCCTCGGTTTCGTTGTTGAGCTTGTCCAGGGCCTCCTTGAGCTTCTTGCGCTCCTCGTCATCGCCTTCGCCGCCTTCGCCGGAACCGACGGACTGGCCCAGGCGGATGGAGGTACTGGACGTGGGCGATTGGAGCAGGATGCGCTGGCCGCCGTCCTGGTCCTCCATGTGGAACACGTTGCCGCCGCCGCTTTTCAGCACCACCATGGTCTGGTTGCCGTCGTTCACGGGGCCGGGGGTCTCGGGGTTGGGCACCGCCCCGGCGATGACCGGGCGGTCCGGGTCGCCGTCGATGAAGGAGAGCAGCACCTCCGCGCCCTTGTGCAGGGGCGCGTGCAGGCCCATGTCGGCCCCGGCGTAAGGCTGCATCATGCGCACGAAGGCCGAGGCCTTGCCCCCGCTGCGGCCGGAGAGGTCGAAGGGCAGGATGACCTTGTAGCGGCCCTGCCCGTCCAGTTCGGCGTACTGGCCGGAGCCCGCGGCGTCCACCTTGGCGGAGATGGAGCCGTGGATCTTCGGCTTCTCAGTGGCGCGGGCCGGGCGGAACTGCACGCTTGCGGGAATGGCCTCGAAGTGGTTGCGGTAGAAAAGGTTGTCCTGCTCGGCCAGGTCGCGCACCCCAAGGCCGGAAAGCAGGTAGCGCTCCTGGCTGCCCTCGTGGCGGATGCTGGTGGTGAGGTAGCTCTGGTTGAAGTCGCCCCGGTAGTGGCGGTCCAGGGAGAACAGGTAGCCGGGCCGCACGGCGGGCACGTTGGACATGCCGTGGAAGGTCTGCTCCCGGCATTTCCATTCTTCGGCGCGCACCTGGGCCAGGCGGTTGCCTTCGGCGATGTCCAGGAAGTTCTCGCCGTAGATGTAGATCTCGCCCCGGCCCTTTTCCGCCACCATGGCCCGGCCGGTCAGGTCCAGGCTGGGCTTTTCGTAGTTGTAGTCCTTGAGCAGGAGGCTTTTGGGCATGGGCGTGCGCCGAAGCGAGAAGGCCTTGACCACTTCGTCGGCGTGGGCGGCGTCCAGCCCGGTGGGCGGCGCGTAGTGGAAGCTCTCGTAGCCGGGCATGGGCGTGTGGGCGATGGCCGTGTCCGAGGCGAGCATCTTCTCGCCCTGCGCGCCCTGCTCGAACCAGTAGTACGCGCCTTCGCGCTCCAGCCAGCGGGACAGAAAGTCGAAGTGCGATTCCGCGTACTGGCAGAGATAGTCGCGCACGGGGTACTGGCCCTTCAGCCGGAACTCGAAGTCCAGCCCGGCGGAAAGTCCGCCGTCCACCAGCACGTCCGTAAGGAACTGGTCGAGCTTCTTGTTCAGGAACACCTGGTTGTGGTGGGTGAGGGTGAGCCACCAGAGCTTGGGCCGCAGCACCGCGCGGTAGAACACCCAGGAATCCGCCTGGTGCAGCTGCTCGAAGGAGGCCAGAATGCCGTGGAAGGGCAGCTCGCGGTCCTTGCCTTTGATGGTGAAGGTGGCCGGGCTTTGCAAAATGGCTTCCAGGTCCAGGTCGGCCTTTTCCGACACCAGCAGGACCTCGAAGCTGTAGAGCTGGGAAAGCCCCTCCTCGCCCTGGAAGCGGGCCACGGCGAAGGTGTTTTTGTCCACCGCCTGGCTTTGGAACTGGAACACGTATTCGGAGAGCTGGGGCATGGCGTCCTCCTTGGCGGAGCATTCCGCCAGGCTTGAGCCCGGGAGCGCGCCGGGCGGGAAGTCAGTGCGGCCGCTTGATGCTGACGGTGAAGCCCGTCGGGCCGCGTTCCAGGTCGAGGCGCGAGTGCTCTGGACCGGCGTTCGCGTCCGTCAGGTGAAAGACGACTCGCAAAAAGGTTTCGTGTGCGTCGATGATCACCCGGCTGACCAGGTGGCCGCGCAGGGAGTTGAGCCTGGGCGCGTCGTTCTGCCACAGGCCGTGCAGCTCCACCACGTGGCGCGCGGGCCCGCGCAGGAAGTAGACCCTTGCCTGGCCGGGCTCGCGGTCGGTGGCGAAAACGGCGGCAAAGCCCTTGGCCGTTTCGGAGAACTGGTGGGAGCGCAGGCGGAAGGGGGCGTCGTCGTCGGGCTGGTCCTCTTCGCCCGCGCCGCCAGCCAGGCCTTCCAGGCGCTTGCCCTGGGTCTGCAGCCGGGCGGCCTCGGTTTCCAGCGCCTTGCCCGCGTGGTCCAGCAGCCAATGCCCGGCCTCCTGCTCGGCCAGGCGCAGACGGCTTACGGCCCGGCGGATTTCGCCCTTGGCCGGACGCTCGGCCCACAGGCTGGACAGGCTGAGCACGCCGGGCAGGTGCAGGGCGTCCGTTCCTGCTGCCAGGGAAAAGAGCGTGAAGGCGGCGCAGAGGAACCCGCACAAGAGGGCCCAGGGGATGAGGCGTGCCGGGAGCCGGTTCATTGCTGGCCTCCCGCGCCGTTGGGGGCTTCGGCGGCAACGCCGGAGGCGTCGCCCCCCAGGCCCCGCCCGCAGGCGGCCACGGTCTGCGGCAGGCGCAAGACCGGGTAGTCGCCCAGGTTCAGCACGGCCTTGGCCCCGGTGAGCTTGTAGGACACCTGGATGCTGGTGACGCCCAGGCCCTCCAGGATGGTGCGCTTGTCCGGGAAATCGCGGGGCACGAAGACCTCCCGGCCGTCGCGGAAATCGCGCACGAAGTCGCGGAAGCCGAAGGCTCCGGGCCAGGTCTTCTTGAGCACGCCCTCCCGGAAGGCGATCTCCAGGGTCACGTCTCCGCAGGTCGCGGGCTCCCACACGAAATCGCGGGAGTCCGGGTAGTTGTAGTTGTCCAGCTGCTGTTGCCCCGCCGCGCACTGCAGGCGCAGGGTGGCGGAGTAGGGTTCGCTTTGCGCTTCCTGGTTCACGTTCACGGGCAGGGCCTCCACGCGCACGGTGTACTTGGGCTGCACCTGCTGCCTGCGCAGGGAGCCCGCGTCGAGCACGTCCAGGAAGGACGCTTCGAAGGGGAAGGGCACGCCAAGCCAGCTGCCGCTGAACCACCCGCGCGAGTGGCGGCGCAGGAAGGGCTTGGCCGGACCCTGGGCGAAGGCGTTCACCAGCCCTTTTTCGCCGAAAAGCGCCTCCCATTGGCCGGACTCGGGCACGTTGCGCGCCTCGGCCAGCACCTGCGCCTCCCACAAATCGTTCAGAGCGCAGGCGGATTCGTCCGTCGTCAAGATGACCAGGAAGGTGAGCGGCCCGCCCATGATTTGCCACATGGGCTCTTCCTCGGGCTTGCCGTCGCCCGCCAGCAGACGCAGGCGGTGCAGGGCGGCCACGGCAAGGTCCACGGCTGTGGGTTGGCCTCCAGCCGGGGCGGTCTGGGCCTGGACGTTTTTGCCGGAGGGCTGCGGCGCCGCGCCCCCCGCGCCGCCGTAATGCTGCGAGGCGAAGCGGAACGCGGCCTCCTTGGAGGCGGTCACGGGCTGGAAGGCCTCAAGTTGCTTCATGTATTCGTCAAAGGCGGCCGTGGCCTGGACGATCTTGTCCGTGCGGTTGCGCACGTGCTCGCTGAAGGCGCCCAGCATCTTGCCCAGGCCCACCTTGACCTCTCCCTCCACCTTGGCCTCCAGCGAGGCGCTTTGCTCCTTGGAGCGCTGGTATTCCAGCAGCACCGTCGCCCGCTCGGGAATGTGCGTCCAGGCAGGCTGTGGTCCGAGCTTGGCCACGGAGGCGAACTCCGTGCGCATCCGCTGCAGCAGGCGGAAATAGGGGTTGTCCAGGGTGGACATGGCGGCGCCGGCCGAAAGCCAGTCCGCGCGCACGGCCAGTTTGTCCTGGCCCATTTGGAAGTCCGTGGCGAAAAGCCTCCATTCTTCGTAGAACCGCTGCTGGTACCACAGCCAGAAGGCCGCAATGCGGCCCTGGAAGTGTTTGGGATCCTCCACGGTCTGCTCCAGCCCTGCCAGCAGGCTGACGATGGCCTCCCTGCCCTTGGCGGTGAAGGCCGCGCCCACCTGGGGACCGGCGGGCGCCTGCCCCAGGCCGGGCCAGAAGTCGTCCAGGGTCACCTCGGCCAGTTCCGGGCGCGATCCGGCCCATTGGGCCAGCCAGTGCAGGTTCACGCCTTCGGCGTCGATGAGCCGCGCGGCCCAGGCCTGCAGCTCCTTTCGCTCGCGTTCCAGCATTGGGGCGTCTTCTTCCCAGGCCGCGTAGGAGCGGTACATGTCCGGGAAGAAGGCGGCCACCTCCGGCAGCCTGCCGCCGAAGGCCAGGGCCAGTCCGTCCACAGGGTCGCGGCCGTCCAGCCTCGGCTGCGACTTCGTCTCCCGCGCGGTGAGCACATCGATGCGCCAGACCAGATACTCCAGGCCCTTGGCCATGGAATCGTCGGTTCGGCTTGCGTCCATTGCCGCCAACTGCGCGTTCATGGCCTTGTCCATGTGGTTCAGGGTGTGCTGGCGGAACCATGTGCAATAGCGCCGCTTGAGCTCCGCCAGGGTCTGCTCGCCCTCTTCGAAGCCCATGAGCGGCCAGAAGCCGCCGTGCAGGTCGCGCTCCATGTCCACGATGCGGTCGCGCAAAAGCCCCAGCTGCACCATGTCCGCGTCCAGGCCAAGGCCCAGGGCCGGGGCCTTGGGAAAGGCCGCGTACACGGGGTCCATGGCGCGGCGGGTCTTCACGTAGGCCATGGAGGACAGGCCCACCACGGCCAGCATGGCCAGCAGCCAGGCCAAAAGCCCAAGGCCGCGCGTGGCCGTGCGCCAGGTGATGTATTCGTCGATGTGGCGGAAGAGCCCGCGCTCCCTGGGCAGGATGGTGGAGAAGAAATCGTGCAGGAACAACCCGCGCCCGGTGTCGGGCAGCCGCCACTCCTTGCCTTTGAGGGACTCCAGGGCGCCCAGCACGCCGGAGCGCGTCATGCCCGATTGCCGCCCGCTGGAGACGAACAGGCCGCGCAAAAACGGCGTCTCCTGGTAGGGGTTCTCGCAAAAAGCCCCCTCGATGAAGGCGTCGATGAGCGGGATGAGGCGTTCGAACTCGTCCGGGAACAGGGCCGCCTTGCCGTCGGCCGCGCCGTTTTCCGCCGCCAGCAGCAGGCGCATGTCCTTGAGCCGACGCGACACGTGGGCCAGGGCCGCATCGGCGAACTGGCGCGGGGCGCGGCGCTCCTCAGCGTTTAGAAGGCCCACGGCCTGGCCGCGCTCCTCCTTGGGCAGAAGGTCGCACAGGGCGGTCATGCCCAGCACCAGGTCCAGCTTGGTGATGAGCACATACACCGGGAACTTGGCCCCCAGCCCGCGCATGAGCTGGTCCAGCCGCAGGCGGATGGAGCGCCCGTACTCGGAGAGCGCATCCGCGTCGTCCGAGAGCAGGCGGTTCATGGGCAGGGTCACCACCACGCCGGAGAGGGGTTCGCGGCGGCGGTAGCGGGAAAGCAGGGAGAGGAAGCGCTCCCATTCCTCGCGGTCGGCCTCCTGGTCCAGGGGGATGGCGTAGCGCCCCGTGGTGTCCAGCACCACGGCCTCCTCGAAGAACCACCAGTCGCAGTTGCGCGTGCCCGCGATGCCCTTGGCCGGACCCGCGTCGCTGAGGATGGTGGTGAGGCGCGCGTGGGACACCGCGGTGGATTTGCCCGAGGCGGTTTCGCCGAAGACCATGAACCAGGGCAGGGTGTAGAGCGGGTCGCCGCGCTGCCGCAGTTTGGAGGAGCGCAGCAGGCGCACGGCGGCGGTCCAGCGGTCCTGCAGCTCCTGCAGCTGCCTGCGCTCACGCGCCGGGGCCGCTGCCACGGACTGGCTGTCCTGGGCCACCACGCGCTTGATGAACTGGGCCTCGCGGCGGCGGTAGTAGACCCTGCGCAGGAACAGCGTCAGGAAGACCACGGCCAAGAGCCCGGCCACCATCACCGCGGCGGTCCAATCCGGCCACCCCTCGTGCCGCGCCAGCAGCACGGCCCCCACGGCGGCGGCGCCGAGCAGGGCCAGCAGCAAAACGATCTTCAGCGCGGTGATGAGCATTCGAGCCATTGTCCAGCGTATCCTTGCGGCGGGGGCTCAGGCCCCGCTGTCTTTCAATTCAGGTGGCCGAGCCACTGGCGCGCCCAGGCCGCCAGAAGCGAGGCGTAGGCCGCGTGCAGGTAAACGGCCGTGGCCAGGGGCACGCCCAGCAGCGCCAGCAGCTTCAGGGCCGGAACCAGCCGTCGGGGCGGCTCGGCCGCGCCGCGCCGGGCATAGGCCTCGGGAAACAGGCGGCCATCCAGGTCCGGGCCGCGCACCAGCAGGCGGTCCAGGCTCTCGCGCGTCAGGCTCGACAGCTCCTCGCGCCCGCCCTGGCCGTAGTAGCGCCCGGTAAAGCCCATGGTCAGGCAGGCGGCGTAGATCTCCAGCACCCCGCGCACGCGTCCGGTCGCGTCCTCTTCCTCGAAGAGCGCCCCTTGGGCCCCCTGGCCCGCCTGGACCCTGGCCTTGAGGGCGGCCAGACGCTCGTAGAATTCCTCGCCCGCGTTCACCGTGCCGAAGCGTTCGCGTTGCAGGCTTTTTTTGAGCCATTCGTGCCGCCCCGGCCATTGGGAGCTGAGCACGGCCTCGTCGGCGAAGGCGCACACGGCGAACAGGGCGTCCTCGACATCCTCGGCCCGTTGCGCGCGCGAAGCCGCAACGGCCTGGTCCAGCAAACGGTCCATGTCCGCCCTGGCCGTGGCGAAGGGCACGTCGGCCAGCTGCGGCTCGCGGGCCAGCAGGGCGGCGAAGGCCGCCGGAGGGAGGAACCTGTCCACAAGCGCCATGGGCTATCTCCCGATGACCGCGAGCTGGGCGTCCAGATCGGCCGGGGCCTCGTCCCAGTATATGGACAGGCTGCGGCTGGCCGCCACATCGGCCCATTGCGGGCTTTCCACGCCGATGCGGAAATAGAGGGCTCCCGGCCTGCGGGGCAGCCCGGCGGGCGGATGTTCGCTGAAGCCCAGGGGAATGCCCGGCACGGCCCGCACCAGAAGCGAGGCCATGCCGCCCGTGGCCGAGAGCTTGAGCAGCCGCTGGGCCGAGGCGCGCATGGACTCCGGATCTGCGGAATCCGAAGCCAGGGCCAGCCAGAATTCGCCGCCCTCGGCGAGCACGGGTTGCGGTATCTCCAGGCTCCAGTACGGATCTTTGAAGGCGAAGCGCGCGGCCCAGCGCGGCCCGGCGGAGATGGCGTCCACCAGCTTGACCACAACGTCGCGCGCGGTGCGGAAGCAGCGGCCCAGGTCCTCGTGGTCGTATTCGGGCAGGAGCTTGCCGCCCTCCCAGGTCTCGCCCAGGGCGCCCACCTCAAGGGAGAACACCGAAAGTTCGGCCACCAGCTCGCGCACGATGCCGTACGCCTCCCACGGGGAGAGGGCCGGGGAGCGCAGGGCGTGGTCCAGGCGCGCGGCGAAGCGCGACAGGCTGCGCAGGGCCATGAGCAGCACGGCCAGCTCGCCCACGGCCCCGCCGCGGCCGGAGAGGTTCTTGTAGCCCTCCAGCTGGCGCGCCTTGCCCACCACGCGGTCGCGCATCTCGTTGACCAGGGCGGCCAGGCAGGGCGCGGCGCGCACCGTGAGGCTGGCCGGGGCGAAGCCGGGATCCAGGCGCAGGGTCTCGCCTTCGCGGGTCAGCCGGGCCAGGGGCACCAGGGAGTGGCCGCCCAGGTCCGTCACTTCCGGCTCGAAGACGATGCGCAGCACGCTTTTCAGGCGGCTCACGCCTGCATCCGGCCCGTCGCCGTACTGGTCGCGCAGGGTCTCGGGCTCGGCCAGCACGGCCCAGCGGGTGGGGGCTTCGGCCAGGGCGTCCGGCGTGTCGACCTCGGTGACGTTGGGCTCGTCCGGGCGGATGGAGCGCAGGGCCACGTAGACGGTCATGCCGCCATCGGCGGGTATGGACTCCAGCGGCACGCGGCGCGGTGCGCACACGGCGTCGCCGGGGAAATTGGCCAGCAGCAGGCCGCAGCCGGCCGGGAACAGCACCGAGAGCTTTGCGAACTCCATGCGCCCGGCGGCCAGCGCCCCGGCGTCCGGCTCCATCTCGGCCACGCCCCACAGCCAGGGGCGCACGGTGGAAAGCAACGATTCCAGGGACTCCGCCAGCCGCCTGTCGGTGAGCTGGAGGTGCTGGGGCTGCAGGAACAGCCCGTGGTGCCAGTAGACGGGGCCTTCGGACACTAGTCGCCTCCCATGCGCTGAATGGAGCGGGGCCCGAGCAGCAGGTCCATCTGCAGGCTTCCGGGGCTGTACACGTCGGACTTCCAGAAAAGCATTCCCTCCTGGTCCACCTTGAGGGGGAACTGCCAGGAGCGCGTCACCATTCCGGGGTCAAGGTCGTAATACCCGGCCGCCACGGCCAGAAACTGCGCGCCCTCGGCCCGGTCCAGCACCAGCGTGGTCTGGCTGCCGGGGCTTATGTAGCGCCGCTCGAAATGCACCACGGACTTGTCGAAGCGGTCGCAGGCCAACAGCTTGCGGATGCCGCCCTGGTTGGCCGCCAGCTCCTCGAAGGCCGCGGTGTCGCTCAGCTGAAAGATGCACAACAGCACGTTGTGCGAGTAACCGTCGTAGCTGTTCAGCTCCGGGTCGGCGTTGAGTTCAAGGGTCAAGGCGTGCGGCGCGTAGCCCCATTTGACCGCCTGCGGGCTGTCGGCCTTCTGCGGCACTTCGTAGGGCTTGGGCGGCGGCAGCGGCGGTTTGCTGGAGCACCCGCCCGCAAGCGCGGAAGCCATGGCCAGCGCGCAGGCGAGCAAGAGCGCGGCAGACCGCGAACGGGCTGTCCGGCCTGGGCGCGGCCTTTCGGTTTTTTGCGCAGCGGCGCTTGGCATCAGCGTATTCCTCCAGCCATTCTTCTCGCTACCTCATGCCAAATCAACAGTAAAGACGCTGGCGTCGTCGGCGTCGGGGAAGGCCCCGAACACCAGGGACTCTGGGGTCTCGTTCAGGCGCACGAAATAGGACTCCGCGGCTGTGAGTTCGTTCTGCACGCCCCAGGCCGTGAATTCCCGCCCGCCCAGGTCCAGGCGCATTCCGCGCACGGGGTAGTGCAGGGTGCTGGTCTGCGGAATGCTTCCGGCCTGGCCCACGCCGTGGGCGTCGGGCTCCGCGCCGGTTGCGCCCAGCATGGCCCCGCGCCAGGGGTCGCGGCCCGGCCCCACCTCCAGCCAGAAGCCCAGCCCCGGCAGCGGGTGCGGCGCAAGGCGGTATTCCTGCGCGTTGTTCTGCCTGGGCGCGTTGGCGCGGGCCACGGCTTTGACCCCCAGGCCCTGCGGGGCCACCTCCGCGCCCTTGAGGGGCGTGGGCAGCTCCGCCGCCGCCACCTTGCCGCCCGAGGGCGACAGCAGGATGGGAAAGCCGTGGCCGTGGGCCGCCTGGGCGGCCAGGGCCAGGCAGGAGAGCCCCTGCCTGGTGGTCTTCTCCGCGAAGCGCGCGGCCTGGCCCACGATGATCCAGCAGCCGCACTGGGGGGCGCACAGTTCTGGCGCGGCCGCGGCCCAGGCCATGTTCGGCAGGTCGTCGGCCCAGAAGTGGCCGCCGGGCGCAAGGCCGTAGCGGGCTATCTCCTGGTAGAGCAGCCGGGCCAGGCCCTCGTCCTTGTCCAGCATGGTGATGAAGGCGCTCTTTTTCATTGCTCCCCCTGGGCGAAGGTCATGGTGAAGCCGCCGTCCTCGCCCACGTCCAGGGCGACGGAGGCGGGCATTCCGGCCCCGGACATGTGCGCCAGGATCTCCTGGGACATGCGCGGCAGGATGGTGCCGGAGAGGATGTATTCGATGTTGCGCGCGCCGGTCTCCACCTCGGTGCAGCGGGCGGCGATGGTCTCGGGCACGGCGTCGGTCCAGCTCAGGCGCATCTTGTTGTTGGCCATGAGCCGACGCTTGAGGGCGTCGAGCTTGAGCAGGGCGATGCGGCCCAAGGCCTCGGCCGAAAGGCTGCGGTAGGGCACCACGCTCATGCGGGCCAGCAGCGCGGGCTTGAAGTGCTCGGAGAGGATGGGCCGCACGGCGGCGAGCAGGGTGTCCAGGTCCAGCTCCGCGCCGCTTGCGGTCATCTCCTGGATCACGTCGGAGGCGAGGTTGGAGGTGAGCATGATCACCGTGTTGCGGAAGTTGATCTCCTTGCCCTCGCCATCGGTGAGGCTGCCCTTGTCGAAGACCTGGTAGAACAGGTTCAGCACGTCCAGGTGCGCCTTCTCCACCTCGTCCAGCAGCACCACGGAGTACGGGCGCTGGCGCACGGCCTCGGTGAGCATCCCGCCCTCGCCGTAGCCCACGTAGCCCGGCGGGGAGCCGATGAGGCGGCTCACGGTGTGCTTTTCCTGAAACTCGCTCATGTTGATGGTGACCACGCTCTTCTCGTCGCCGAAGAGCAGATCCGCCAGGGCCAGCCCGGTCTCGGTCTTGCCCACGCCGGAAGGCCCCACCAGCAGGAACACCCCGGCGGGCTGGTCCGGGGAGCGCAGCCCGGCCTTGCTGGCCTTGATGGCCTGGGTCACCGCGGCGATGGCCGCCTCCTGGCCCTTGATGCGCTCGGAAAGGCGATGCTCCAGGTCGGCCACCAGGGCGGCCTGCTCGCGGGCCACCTTGCCCAGGGGGATGCCGGTCCAGTCGCTGACCACGCGGGCCACCACGTCCGGCGTCACCTCGATGCTGACCAGCCCGTCGCCCCAGCGCGCGGCCTCGAAGGCGGCGCGGGCCTCGGCCAGGGCGCGCCGGGCGTCTTCCGGAGCCTGGCCGTCCGATGCGTCTTTCGTGGCCTCGGCCTGGGCCGTGCGCGCGTCGACGAGGACGGTGGCCGCGGCCAGTTCGCGCTGCCAGCCCGCGAGGATCTCCTGGGCCTGTGTTTGCGCGTCGGCGATGATCCCGGCCAGCTCCGCAATGCGCGCGGGGTCCACGGGCGCGCCGTTGGCCTGGTCGCGCAGCAGGGCCTTGCGCTCGCGCTCTGCCGCCTGCCCGGCGCGTTCCCTGTCCTCCAGCTCGGCGGGCTTGGAGGAGAGGCTCACCTTCACCCGGGCGCAGGCGGTGTCCAGCAGGTCTATGGCCTTGTCCGGCAGGAAGCGGCCGGTGATGTAGCGGTGGGCGTATTCGGCCGCCGCGGCGATGGCGTCGTCGCGGATGACCACGCGGTGCGCCTTCTCGTAGGAGTCGCGGATGCCGCGCAGGATGAGGGCGGCGGTCTGCGGGCTGGGCTCGTCCAGCTTCACCAGCTGGAAGCGCCGGGCCAGCGCCGGATCCTTTTCGAAGTACTTCTTGTATTCCTTCCAGGTGGTGGCCGCGCAGGTCTTGATCTCGCCGCGCGCCAGGGCGGGCTTGAGCAGGTTGGCCGCGTCGCTTCCGCCGGACTGGCCGCCCGCGCCCACCAGCATGTGGGCCTCGTCGATGAACAGCACGATGGGCTTTTCCGAGGCCTTGATCTCGTCCAGCACGCCCTTCAGGCGGCGCTCGAACTCGCCCTTCATGCCCGCCCCGGCCTCCAAGAGGCCCATGTCCAGGCCGAGCAGGGTCACGCCCGCGAGCACCTCGGGCACGTCGTTCTCCACGATGCGCAGGGCCAGGCCCTCGATGACGGCGGTCTTGCCCACGCCGGGCTCGCCCACCAGGATGGGGTTGTTCTTGCGCCTGCGCGCCAGGATGTCCACCATCTGCCGAATCTCGGCGTCGCGGCCGAACACGGGGTCGATCTTGCCCTTTTGCGCCTTGGCGGTGAAGTCCTCGCAGAACTTGGCGATGAAACTTTCGCCCCCGGCTTGGGCCGCGCCGCCCCCGGCCGCGTCTCTGCCCGTTTCACCGCCGGTTTCGCCCCCTGTCTCGGAAGACGCCTTCATGAGCTCCCAGAAGCCCTTTTGCAGATCCTCCCGGTTCACGGGGCCGAAGAGTTCGGCGTAGCCGCCCTGGGCGTAGAAGCCGGGCTTGCGCAGAAAGGCCAGCAGCGCCGCGCCCGAGCGCACCCGCGAAAGCCCCAGGTCCACGGAGCTGACCAGCCAGGCGGCTTCCAAGAGCTCCACCAGGATGGGCGAGAACACCGGGCGGCCGGAATTGCCCGCGCGGAAGTCCTCCAAGGCGTCGTTCAGCGCCTTTTTGACCCTGCCCGCGTCCACGCCGAAGCGCGCCAGGGCCAGGGAGGCGTCGCAGGCGGGGTCCTCCAGGCAGCAGAGCAGGAAGTGCTCCACCGCGACCTCGTAATGGGTGCGGTTGACGGTCTGCCCGGCGGCCGCGTGCAGGGCCTGGGTGCAGAAGCCGTTCATCTTCTCCAGCAGCGCCTTCATGTCCACGCCGATCATTGCGCACTCCTTTGCTCGTTGCGGTCAGTGTGCCGTCGCAAATCCCGGAACAAGGCCCGGGGGGTCTCCTGTTCCCGCACGCCCAGCCAGGCGTCGCAGCCCAGCCGCGACCAGTGGCCCTGGCCCAGGCGCGCGCCCTTGGCCTCGGCAGGGTCCAGCAGGAACAGCACGTCGAATTCCAGCGGCTCGGTGCAGTAGAAGCGCACCAGCCGCACGATGGCCGCGTGCCAGTCTCCGCCGGGGATGACCCTGCGGTAGTTCTCCACGCACAGGGGGCCGACCTCGAGGCGGATCTTGCCGGTGTCGTCGCGGGCCTGCTGGCCCAGCCAGGCGGTTTCGCCCAGAGTGGCGGTGTCCTGGCCCAGGCGACAGCGTTGGTCCGTCGGAATGGTCGCCTGGCGCGACACGCACTGCACCACAGTCACCGGCGCGCCGGAGCGTTCCGCCAAAAGGCCCCGGAGCCCCGCTGCCGAGCGCGGGAACTGCGTGAGCAGGCCCATGGAGCGCAAAAGCAGCCCGGGCTGCGAAAACAGGGAGCGCACCTCCGGGTCGCCCAGGCCCACCAGGCTGTAGAGCCGCTCCATGGTGTCCGGGTCGCGCTCCTCGCAGGCCTTGAGGGACAGCCGGTGCCGCGTCCAGGCGAGGAAGAACAGGGTGAAGAAGCCGTCGCCCACCACGTCCAGGAAGTCGCGGCTCACGGAGCGGTCCTCGGACTGCTCGTCCAGCAGTTCCTCGGTGTAGAAGGTGGGCAGCGGCGAGGACGGACCGTAGAGCCCCAGGAAGGTGGCGGTCAGCCGGACCCGGCCGGCCTCCCCTGCGGGGTCGTCCTCGGCTGCGGGCAGTTCCTCCAGCGCGGCCAGGTCCGTGGCGGGGAAGCCCAGGGAAAGCAGGGCGCGCACGCGCAGCCGCTCGCGCAGGAAATGCTCGGAGCGGGTTTTGTCCGCCCCGCCGTGGGCCTGGCGCAAGAGCCGCACGGCCTGCGCAAAGGAGAAGGAGCGCGGGCTCCGGCGCAGCTCGTCCAGGGGCGAGGGGGCGCTTTTCGCCGCCGCCGCACCGGCGTCTGGCGCGCCTAGAGCAGGGGCCTGTCGCCCAGCCTTTCCGGCCATGTGAAGCGCTCCTTGCGCAGGTTGTCCTCGGCGGTGAGCCGCGTGAAAGAGTTGATGGCCGCGTAGTTGCCCAGAAACACGTCCAGCACCGAGCCGAAGAGGTACATGTCGCCCTCTCCGGCAAAGCCCTGCCTGTCCAGGGTCAGGCTGATGTCCTGGCCCCGGGCGATCTTGCCGCGCACGAAGCGCTCCGTGGCGCGCACCTGCAGACCCGTTATGGCGTCCGCCCGGCGGGTGTTGGCCAGCACGGCCATGCGGTCGCGGGTTTCGGGAAAGATGTAGAGCTTGAGCATGGAGCGCAGATTCTCCGCCGTGGCCACGGAGAGATAGTTCAGGTACATGTGCGACAAGAGCCGCCAGAGCATGTTGCGGCCCAGCGGCGGCTGCACCGGCGCGGTGGGCGGCCGGATGCTGGTGAAGTCGGCCAGCTCGGGCGAGGTCTCGGTGGGCATCCGCACGTCGCCCGCGCGCAGGGTTTCCGGCAGGGAGGCGTTGGTGCACAGAATGTCCACGGACAGGGTCTCCTGCCGGGGCATGTCGCCGGAACCGGGGTAGGCCACGGAGAGGTGCAGCTCGGCCTTGCCGCCAAGGGGCGACAGCCTGTGGTGCAGCGAATACACCGGCGTGGCCTCCACCTGCGGATTGAACATCTCGAAGGGCAGGTAGTCGCGCTCCGTGACCGAACCCTGGGCGAAGCCGGTGACCGCGTTCACCGTGAAGACCTGGTAATGCTCCGGGTTCTGGGTGGAGGGGCGGACGGGGTATTCCGGCTTCTTGTGGTCCAGCAGGATGGGGTCCGCGTGGTAGGGGAAAAGGTTCAGCGCCGGGGTGACGTAAAGCTGGAAATGCTCGGCGCGCATGGACGGCATGTCCTGGGGCAGCCGCTCAAAGAGGAACTCCACCGAGAAGCGGCCGCCCTGTCCGCGCGTGCGCCAGGCCTCAAGCCCGGTGAGGTCGAAGAACAGGAATTTTTCCGGGAGGGTGAAGTATTCCTGCAGCACGCGGTAGCCCGGAAACGAGCGGGCCGGAAAGGGGATGAGGGCCTCCTCCTCGGTGAAGCCCACGGGGCGGATGCGCGAGGGCTTGAGGCTTAGGGGCGCGCCGCCCTCGCCGGGGACCAGCCGAACCTCTTTGAGCCGCGTGAACAACAGCCAGTAGCGGCGCGTGGCCTCGGCGTAATCCCCCCCCAGGTGGAAGCGCAGACTTTTGGCCGCAAACGCCTCCAGCCGCACCTTGGAGAGCTCCAGGCCGAGGGTGAACCTGCCGCCGTCCGCGCCCAGGGTCTCGAATGTCCCGCCGGTCACGGCCAGGGGGTGCAGGTCCACGTCGTAGCCGGTGGTGAAGGTGCAGCGCGTGCCTTCGCTCTCCACCGAGTCGATGGCGCAGCCGGCCTTCACGCGCACGGTCTCCATGAGGCTTTTCTTGGGCGTGAAGCGGATGAGCGTGGAGGACGGGATGGGCCGCAGATAGTGCGGAAAGAGCAGTTGGATGAGCCCGTGGACGATCTCCGGGAAGTCGTCGTCGAGCTTTTCGTATACCAGGCCGGAGAGGAAGGCCGTGCCTTCCAGAATGCGCTCCACGTCCGGGTCGGCAGAAGGGCCGGACAGAAGCGGCGCAACGGCGGGATGCGCCTTGGCGAATTCCGCCGCCAGGTCGCGCAGGTGCGAGAGTTCGCGCTGGTAGTACTTGTCGATCACGCTGCTGTTCCGGTTATTCCATGACCGTGATGCGGCCGTCGGGGTTCAGGATGGTTTCGAACACCACCGGGGTTTGTCTGCCCTCGCCCGTGAGCCGCGCCGAGAGGCGGAAGGCCAGCGAGAAGGGCCGGTCGGCCTGGGGCTCGAAGCTCACCTTCACCCCGCTCAGACGGGGTTCGTAGCGCAGGATGACGGCGGTGATGGCTTCCTCCACCTGGCCGACGCTTTCCGCGCCAAAGGTGCTGGCGATGGAGGTGAAGTCCGGCACGCCGTAGTCCTGGGCGATGGGCGCGCTGCCCTGCCGGGTGTTGAGCATCTTGGCGATGTGCTCCAGCACCGAGCGCACGCCAGCCGCCGGGTCCGCGCCGCCGCGCCAGTCGGGGTTGAGCTCCACCGCCCGCAGGCGCTCAAGAAGCCTTTTTTCGCGCATCGAGCCAGGATCTCCCCGTGTTCACGCAGGCGCGGGCGCGCCGTTTCCAGCGCGCCCGCGCATGTCTCGGTTAGCCTTTCCAGTTGTCCACGTACTCGATGTTGCCGTCGGTGTAGGTCCACGTGATCTTGGAGTAGGTGAAGGAGACGTCCTCCATGTCGTGGTAGGGCTTGTTCTCCGGCAGGAAGGTGAGCGGGCTGTATTCGCGCAGGCTCACCACGATGGCCTCCTCCATCTTGACCGTGTAGTACTTCTGCTCCCGGCCGGTGGGGTCGATGCGGTAGTAATCCAGGGTGATGGTGCACTGTTCGCCGGTGCAGCAGGCCTTGAACAGCTTGGGGCTGGCCTGGTCCTTGTGCTTGGTCACGGTGAAGGGGTGGTGCACGCGCTGGCCCGTGGGCAGGCCGGTGTGCGTGTCCTTCGGGATTTCCACGGTGTGGTCTGAGCCGTAGACGAGGATCTTGTCCTTTTTGTCGCCGCTTTGCGAGCCGTCGCCCTTGATGTCTCCCTGGGTGTTGCCCTTCACTGCCATGTACGCGATCAGAGCCATGGGAAATCCTCCTTGATGCGGGGGTTGCGGTTATGGGACGTTATTCCTTGTCCAGCTTGCCGACGAGGGAAAGGGTGAAGCTTGCGCCCATGTACTTGAAATGCGGCCGGGCCTTGAGCGTTACCGAATACCAGCCCGGATCGCCCGCCACATCGTTGACCTCGATCTTGGCCAGGCGCAGGGGCCGCTTGCTGCGGGTGGTGGGGTCGGGATTGTCCATCTCGGTCACGTACTGGCTCACCCACTTGTTCAACTCGCTTTCCAGGTCGGTGCGCTCCTTCCAGGTGCCGATGTTCTCGCGCTGGATGACCTTCACGTAGTGGGCCAGGCGGTTCATGATCATCATGTAGGGCAGTTGGGTGCTGAGCTTGAAGTTGAGCTCTGCCTCCTTGCCCTCGGGCGTGTTGGCGAAGACCTTGCCCTTCTGGGCGGAGTTGGCGGAGAAGAAGGCCGCGTTGTCCGAACCCTTGCGCATGGTCAGCGCGATGAAGCCCTCTTCGGCCAGTTCGTATTCGCGCCGTTCGCTGATGAGCACCTGCGTGGGGATCTTGGTCTGGGTCTGGCCCATGGCCTCGAACTGGTACAGGGGCAGGTTCTCCACCGCGCCGCCGCCCTGCGGGCCGATGATGTTGGCGCACCAGCGGTATTTTGCGAAGCTGTCCGTAAGGCGCGAGGCGAAAGCGAAGGCCGTGTTGCCCCAGCAGAAGTCCTCGTTGTCCTCGGCGGTCTCCTGGAAGTTGAAGCTCTTGGCCGGCACGGTGTTGGCCCCGTAGGGCAGCCGGAGCAGGAACTTGGGCAGGGTCAGCCCCACGTAGCGGGCATCCTCGCTCTCCCGGAAGCTTCTCCACTTGGCGTACTGGGGCATCTCGAAGATGGAGTGCAGGTCCTTCAGGTTGGGCAGCTCCTCCCAGGACTCGACGCCGAAGAACTCCTTGCCCGCCGCGGCGATGAAGGGCGCGTGGGCCATGGCCGAGGCCGAGGCCACGTACTGCAGAAGCTCCACGTCCTGGGGGCCGGGGCCGAAGTCGTAGTTGGCCACCATGGCCCCTATGGGCTGGCCGCCGAACTGGCCGTATTCGGCCGTGTAGATCTGCTTGTACAGGCCGCTTTTCACCACCTCCATGGAGTCCTGGAAGTCGGCCAGCAGGTCCTCCTTGGACACGTTCATGAACTCCACCTTCACGTTCTGGCGAAAGTCCGTGCGGTCCACCAGGAACTTCAGCGAGCGCCATGCGCCCTCCAGTTTCTGGAACTGCTCGTCGTGCATGATGGCGTTGACCTGGGAGGAGAGCTTGCGGTCGATCTCGGCCAGCATGTCGTCCACCTGCGCGCCGGAGACCTTGGCCTCGCCGCCGGTCTGCACCAGCTGGGCCAGGAAGGCCTGCAAACCCGCCTTGGTGGCGGCGAAGCCCTCGTCCGTGGGTTTGAGCTTGGAGGCCTCCACGATCTCGTCGAGGAGGCTTGGGCCTTCCCCGGTCTGGGCGGCCTGTGCTGCCGATGTCTGGAGCTGTTCGTCTGCCATGTCGCGTCTCCTCCTACTCGCCCTTTATGCCCAGTTCCTGGAGCAGCCGTTCGCGCGCGCCGGGGTCCTTCACCAGCTCCTGCACCTTTTTGCGGAACTCCGGCACGTTGGCCAGAGGGCCTTTCAAGGCCTTCAGGGCCTCGCGCAGCTCCATGAGCTTGGCCAGCTCCGGCACGTTGCGCACAATGGCGTCCGGGTCGAAGTCCTTGAGGCTCTCGAACTTCATGTGCATGGCCAACTGGTCGTCCTCCTTGCCGGAGAGGCGATTGGGCACGTTGAGCGAAAGCTCCAGCCCCTGGCCCTTGAGCACGTCGTTGAAGTTGTCCTTGTCCACGGACACGGGGTCGCGGTTTTCCACCATGCGGTCATCGGGCTTGAGGGTGAAGTCCCCCAGCACCATGAGCTTGAGGGGCAGCTCGACCTCTTCCTTGGCGTCGCCGGTGGCCGGCCTGTACACGATGTTCACCCGCTCCTTGGGGGCGACGGAACCTTCCTGCGCCATGATGCTCCTCCTTGCCAAACGTGCGGATTCTGCGTGAGCCGGAGCGCATTGGCCCCGGCGGTCCAATTCGTTGCGGGCCTTAGCCCGAAAGGTGCAGCGCGGCCGAGGGCCGGATGCGCGCCGCCCGTGACGCGTAGGCCCCTGCCCTGGCCGGGGCGTCGTCGCCGCCCTGGCCCAGCACGGCCTCCCGCGCGGCGAGAAAGGTCTCCACCGCCAATTCCGGGTCCCAGTCCTCCAGGCCTCGGCGCTCCACCTCGGCCACGGCCTCCTCGGCCAGGCTTGTGGCCAGCGGCCAGTGCCCGGCCCGGCACAAAAGCGACATCTGCGCCAGGGACAGCCGGAGCCGGGTGGGGCCGTCGTCAGCCTGGCGCGAGGCCTGCCCCAGCAAATCCAGTGCTCCGGCCACGTCCTGCCGTTCGAAAAGCGCCTCGGCCTCGGCCCTGGCCTTGGCGGCCTCGCCGCGCGCCGGGCGCGTTGCCGCGTCCGGGCGGGGGGGCGCGCCTTGGATCCCGGCGAGCCAGTCCAGGGTCTCGGCATCGGCAAAGGGCGTGCCGTCGGCGAAGCTCAGGCGCTCCAGGCCGGGCAGATGCGCAAGCAGGAGCCCCAGTTCGGCCAGCACGGCCTCGCGGGCGGCGGCGTAGTCCGACCCCAGGGCTTCCAGGGCCTGGACCGCCACCCGGTGCGGGTCGAGCCAGAACAGATGCTCGGGGATCTGCTCCTCGGCGGTCTGGGCGGCCAGCAGAAAGTTGCCCTGGTCCAGCAGGCTCAGCAGGGCGGCCTTCACCGCCGGGTCCGGCGGGGGCAGCAGGGTGCGGCCGTTTTCCTCGGGCGGCAGGCCGCCGATGCGCAACCAGGCGGCGATGCGCGTGGCCCGCCAGGCCCAGGGGTCGGCTGGGGTCTCGCGTCCGGCCAGGGCGGCGAAGGTGCGCGCGGCCTCGGCCAGGACGGCGCGCGCGTCCTCGGCGTTTGCGGGGGCGGTGTTCTGGGGCTGGGCGGCCTGCCGGGGCGTGGTCTGGCCGCTTTCACCGGCCGGGGGCTGCGGCGCTGGAGCCGCCTCGGCCTGGACAGGAACCCGCGAGAGGACCTCCAGCAGGTCGCGCAGGGGCGGCAGGTCGGGCAAGAGCCCGCTCAGGGTCTGGTCCAGGGCGCGCACGGCCTCCATGAGGGTAAGGTGGGCCTGGGCGGGCAGAGGGGGGAGATCCTGGGCGTTCTTGAGCCAGGCGAGACATTTTTCCTGCCACCAGGAGAATGCGGCCATGCGTCCGCGCAGGCGGTTTTTGGGCGGCGTGCAGGAGTCCCAGAAGGTTGCGGCCATGTCGCGCAGGATGCGCGCGCCGGTGCCCAATCCTTCCAGGCCGCGAGTTTGGGTGAGGCCAACGCCCAGGTAGGCCGCGGCCGTGAGGTCCTTTGCCGTGGTGGAGAGCACCTCCGCAGCCAGGTCCACCACGCGGGCCCAGTCCACCGCGCCTGCGGCGGTGATGGAGGAGAGTTTGTCGATCTCGGCCTTGAGCTGGACGAAGGCTGGCTCGAACTGCGCGGTCTGCCAATCCCTGGCAGGGCCGGGAAGAGGCGCGCGTCCGATGTCGTCCAGATTCATTCGCTCTCCGTTGGGTTGGGGGCGTCCGCCGCCAGCGTTTCGCTCCACCGCACTGCCATGGCCTTGGGAAGTATGCGTAAGGCGTGCGGGAGTCTCTCCCGACGGTTGCTTGGGGGGGTCCCCGGCATGGACTGGCGGGGACGCTGGGCCGGTCTCCTCATCCAATGCATTGTCACCATGCCTTGAACCGCGTCAAAAGCCAAGAGGTTTTCTCTAGCGGATGCGTAATGTGCGGGGTTCGCGCGTCCCGTTGTCTATCCCTGTGCGCAGAGGGAAAGAATCCCGTCGGCGCGATCATTTCCCCGCCAAGCCGAACGATGCGCATTCTGGTGCGCGGCGGTCGCAGCACGGGTGCGCACGGGGGGCGCCACGCTTCCCCGCCGCGTCTTTCGGGGCGTTGTCACACGTTCGCCGTGCTGAGGCCGCTGTTTCGTATCGGCATTGTGCACGGTCCAGGACCACGGGACGCGCTCCCAGGACGCCGCCGGGCATGTGTCGCCAGAACCCGCGGCCATCTCTTGGCGGGATGGCTGCTTGTCGGTGGGCTGGGCCAGCGGTCGCGGGCTTCGGGCTATCGGCCCAGCCTGCGCTGCAAGAGGACGAAGTCCGCCAGGACCAGGGCGGCCATGGCCCCCAGCACTGGCACGATACGGGGAATGGCGCAGATGTCGTGCCGACCGCCGATGGTGATGCTGCGCGCCTCGCCGTCGCGGCTCACGGTCCGCTGGGGCAGGGCGATGGACGGGATGGGCTTCACCGCTGCGCGGACCACGATCTCCTGCCCGCTGGACATGCCGCCCAGGATGCCGCCCGCGTTGTTGGACAGGAAGCCCTGCGGGGTGATGGGGTCGTTGTTGGCGCTGCCGGTTGCGCGCGCGCTGGCGAAGCCCGCGCCCACCTCCACGCCCTTCACCGCGCCCACGCCCATCAGCGCGCAGGCCAGGCGCGCGTCGAGCTTGTCGAACACAGGCTCGCCCAGACCGGCGGGCACGCCGCTGGCGCGGAGCTCCACCACGCCGCCCAGGGTGTCGCCCTGCGCCTTCACGGCCTGCACGCGCTCGGTCCAGGCGTCCACGGCCTCGGGGTCGGCGCTGAAAAAGGGCCGGTCCTGCGCGCCGTCGAAGTCCCTTGCCTGGGCCGGAATGCCGCCGAGTTCGATGGTGGCGGCCCGAACGACGATGCCCAGGCTGTGCAGGAAGGCCCGCGCCACGGCCCCGCCCGCCACGCGCGACACGGTTTCCCGGCCGGAGGAGCGTCCGCCGCCCCGGTAGTCGCGCAGGCCGAACTTGGCCTCGAAGCCCAGGTCCGCGTGGCCGGGGCGGAACACGTCCTTGATGGCCGAGTAGTCGCGGGAGCGTTGGTCCTCGTTCATGATGACGAAGCCGATGGGCGTGCCGGTGGTCAGCCCCTCGAACACGCCGGAGAGCAGGCGCACGGTGTCGGATTCCTTGCGGGCGGTGGCCGCGGGGCCGCCCTGGCCGGGCTTGCGGCGGTCAAGCTCGCGCTGGATGGCCTCCTCGCTTACGGCCAGGCCCGGCGGGCAGCCGTCCACCACGCCGCCCAGGCCCACGCCGTGGGACTCGCCAAAGGTGGTGAGGCGAAACAGGGTGCCGAAGGTGTTGCCGCTCATGGTGGTGCTCCTGGTCAGGGCTTGGGGTGCAGAAGGTCGAGACAGGCCTCCGTCGCCGCGGAGAAGATCGAGCCGCCCGAGAGCTCCAGGGTGGGCACGCCGGAAAGGGCGGCCAGACAGTCCGTTTTGGAGAGCCGCGCGCGGGCGAGGGCGTGGGGCAGGTAGAACACGCCGGGGGGCTTGCGCAGGGCCGGAAGCAGGTCCGGCCGCTCGGCGAGCGCCACCCGCCGCGCCCGCATGGGGCCGCCGCCGTGCTTCCAGTTGAGCACGGCCAAGCCGGCCAGGGGCGCGGACAGGCGGAAGCGCCCCGGCGCGCCCCTGGCGGTGCTGCGGGCTGCGGGCTTGTGGGCGCTGAAGCACTCGTCGATGATGGCGTCGAACTTGTCCTCGATGCCGTACAGGGCCTGGGGCGGCAGGTTTGCGTAAGCCGCGCGCAGCGACCGGGGCAGGGCGCGGGAGAGGAAGGGCGCCAGCTCCGGATTGCCCAGCGCGGTGCCGGGGTTCAGCCGGGGATGCTTGGGGATGCCGTGCAGCACGGGGCCGTGTCCGGGGCTTGCCGGTTCGATGAGCACGCGGTCGTTGCTCAGGAAGTCCAGTCCGCGCGCGGCCAGGTGCAGGGCCAGGGTGCTTTTGCCCATGCCCGCGAAGCCGCACAGGGCCAGTCCGGCGCCGCCCCGGTCCAGCGGCAGGGCCACGCCCGCGGCATGGCCAAGCAGCCAGCCCTGGGCCACGCGGCGCTCCATGTAGCGCGCGCAGATGAAGTTCACCAGCTGGTTGCGGTTGGCCGCGCAGGGCCCTATGGCGATGTTCCGGGCGAGCCCGGAGGCGCTGGCCGGGCCTCCGGGGCCGAACAGAAAGAGCATCCCGGTGGCCTGCTTGCGCACCAGGCGGCCCAGCACGGCGCCGTCCGCGCCGGGGAAGTCGGCGAAACGCTCCTTGTCCGGCCGCTTGCCCGGCAGGTGCGGACGCACGGCCAGGGGCACCGGCGGCTCCTGCGCCGGGGCGTCCAGCAGCAGCACGGAGATGTCCGCCTCGGCCGCGCCGGGGCTCGCGAAGGGAGCGAAATAGGCGCGCAGATCGTCCATGACGGCCTGGGAGTTGCCCCGCACGCAGACGCTCAGCTCCTCCAGCCGCAGATGGAAGCCGAAGGAAGCGGGGAAGCGCGCGGTCCAGTCCCCGGCCAGGGCGTCGAAGCCCGGGGCGGCGCTCACCCGGCGAGCTCCTTGAGGGCGTAGGCGACGAAGGCCTCGGCCACGTCGATGCCGTGGGCGGCCTTGAGGCCCCGGAACCCGCCGAAGGCCGAGACCTCGAAGACGTAGGGGCCGTCGGCGGTAAGGGCCACGTCGACGCAGGTGAAGTCCAGGCCGAAGGGCGCGCCAGCGCGCCAGGCCAGATCGATGATGTCCTGCGGGGGCTCGAAGGGGGCGTAGCGGCCGCCGCTGGCGGTGCTGGTGTTCCAGGCCGCGGGGCCGTCGTCCTGGGCGTCGGGCTCCTTGCGGCGGGCGTAGGTGCCCAGATACTGGCCGCCCAGGAAGCACACGCCCAGGTCCTGGCCGCGCAGGTCCAGGGCCTTCTGGATGTAGAGCACGGGGTTGCGCGCCTGGAAGCCCGCCACGGCCCGGACCAGCTCCGCCGCGTCCAGGGCCTCGGCGTCCACAAGGGCCATGCCGCGCGCCTTGGAGGTGAACAGGGGCTTCAGGATGGCGCGGCCGTATGCGCGCAGGGCGTCCAGGGCCTGCTCCGGGTCCTCGGTGATGGTGGTGGGCGGCAGGGGCACGCCGACGGAGGCCAGGGTGACGGTGCAGGCCAGCCGATCCACCAGCCGCAGGATGCGCGCCGGATCGGAAAACACGCGCACGCCGCGCGCCGCGGGAATCCGCAGCATCTCCAGGCGGTCGAGCATCTCCGGAGAGTAGCTCCGGGCGACTTTCTTCACGCACAGGGCGTCCAGGGCGCACAGGTCCACCGGCCGCCCCAGCTGGTCCGGGCACAGAAGCCGTCCGCCGGGCAGGTCCAGCCGGGCGCGGTCCAGGTCCACCAGAATGCGTTCCCCGGTGGCCCGGCCAACGGCGTCGGCCAGAACTTCCGAGGACCAGGCCCCGTGGATGCCCACCACTGCGATGCGCATGGCCGCCTCCCCTAGTAGAACAGGATGGGCCTGGGCAGGCGGTAGTCCTCCCAGGGCTTGCCCTGATGCGCGGCCAGGCCTTCCATCAGGTAGTGCGCGCGCTGGAACATCTCCCGCGCGAAGTCGTAGTTGAGCTCGAAACGCGTGCTGGTGGCGAAGGAGCGCGCCAGCCCCATGGCCAACCGCGCCTGCCAGGTCGCGTCGCCGATGTCGTCGGCGAAGTCCGCCGCGTAGTCGTAAAACGAGGCGATCATGTGGTTGATGCGCCGCCGCATGGCCGACTCGAACACCGGGATGCGGAAGAAGGACACCAGGAACACGGAAACGTCCTGCACGAAGTCGCCCCGGCGGGTGCGGTGCAGGTCCACGTAGTGCACGCGCGGCGCGCCCTGGTCGAAGACGATGTTGTTGGCGTTGAAGTCGCCGTGCAGCAGCACGGTCATGGGCGCGCGCAGGGCGCCCTCGATGTCGCGGCAGCGGGCCACCAGCTCCTCCGTGCCGGGTATCGCCGCCGCGCCCAGCTGCGCGGCCTGGCGGAAAAAGTCCGGATGCACGTGGCGCACCGCGGCCATGCGCTCGGAGAGCTGGCCCATGGCGTCCAGCGGGGCCTCGCCCTTCTCCAGCGTGGAGCGCCAAATGTCGCCCACGGTCTGCTCGAAGATGAAGATGGCGTCCTCCAGCACATCCTCGGCCGCGGTGAGCACCACTTCCGTCCAGGTGCAGCCGGGCAGGAACTCCACCAGCATGGAGGCGCTGTCGCCCTCCTCGTGATAGCTGAAGATGCGCGGCCCGGTGCCCGGCGACACGCGCGCCCAGAACTCCAGGTTTTCGCGTTCGCGGCGGATCTTCTTGAGGTTGCCCTCCTTGAAGATACCGCCCTGGGCCACGTCGGACGGGGCGGCCTTGGGGCTCACCCGGCCGATGCGGCAGCCCGAGCGCGTGCCCCAGATGGAGCGGAAGTCGATGTCGCCCAGGTCGCCCTCGAAGCCGGTCTTGGAGAGGGTCTGCTGCAGGGCCTGGAACTGCTCGATCTTGATCTTCTCCCCGATGACGGAGAAGAGCAGGGCCTCGCCGATGTTCAAAAGCGAGTCGCCGATGCGCTCCAGGTAGCGGAAGATGAAGATGGCCGTGACGCCGTTCTGCACGTCGCGGCCCAGGCGCATCTCCTCCATCAGGGCGTCGAAGGCGTCCTTGTACAGGCTGTCCAGGTCGAATTCGGCCCGGCAGATGCTGAGCGCGCCCGCAACCTCGGCCCTGGAGCGCACCTCAAGGATGCGCGAAAGGCCGTCCTCGATGATGTCGAAGAGCGGGCCGGGCTTGTGCCGCGACAGCACGGAAAGATCCTTGAGGTAGCGCATCTGCCCGGCGATGTTCACGCAGTAGTCGGCGATGCGCTCCAGGTTGGCGGAGATGATCTGCACGCCGCGGATGCGGTCGATGTCGCGCTTGGAGAGGCCGCGCGCGCCATGGATGCGCGAGTAGCACTTGTCCTCCACGATGTTCTTGAGGTTGTCGATGTAGTCGTCGCGCGAGACGACCTTGTCGTACAGCTCGTGGCTGGGCGCGGCCACAAAGGCGCGCGTGTCGCTCATCTGCCCGGTGACTTCAAGCACCAGGAAGCGGAAGTTTTCCTCCAAGCCCTCCAGGGAGTTCATCTCAGGCCTCTATTTTGAGGGTGTTCCCCTGCTTGGGGGTTTCCTCCTCCGGGCAGCGCCAGGAGATGGTCAGCGAAAGCCGCCCCGCGCCGCCGCGCTTGCGCGCCTTGACGGCGAAGGTCAGCAGCTCACGCGGCTGGAGCACGAATTCCTCCTGCCCGGCGCTCACCACCAGCCGCCCCTTGTGCAGCCCCTCCATCACCGCCTCCAGGTACTGCCGAATGCTCTCGGCGTCCTGTATGGATTCGAACACGAATTTCTGGTCGTAGCCCATGCGCCCTCCCCCGGTGCCTAGCCGTCCAGCCGGGCGGCGTATTCCTCGATGACGCGCGCGCGGTCCATGTCGGCCACGATGAGTTTCTTGCCGATGGCGAGGTCGTCCCATGCGGGCTGCAGACCGATCTCGCGCCGGGCCTTGGCCGGATCGCTGACGGCCAAGGTCTTTTCGCCCATGTGGGTGTCGTCGCCCATGAACACCAGCATTCGCCGCTCGCCGTCGCGGCGCAGGCGGTTCTTCTCGCACAAGACGGAGATGAGGAACTCCGTGTAGCGCTGGGACTGCGGGTTCCAGACCTCGTAGCCGTCCACGTCGTAGTTGGCCAGCAGAATGGGCCAGAACTGCTCCGGGTGGGGAATGACCACTCCGCCGCCAAGGCCCCGGACTTCCTCGATGAATTCCGATGTGCGGTAGAAATAGGTGAGGGGGAAGCGCGCCTTGACCACGGCCTTGACCTCTTTCAGGAACACCTGCACGCGGTTGGCCAGGGCGTTGCCCAAGACCGGGCGCTGGCCCTCCACGAAGTTGCGCACCAGCTTGTTTTTGATGGCGTCCACCGGGATGCTGCCCTCGTGCTTTTCCAGCAGGGCGGCAAGCTTCAGGCAGCAGGCCCGCGCGCAGGCCACCACGGCCTCGTCCGAGCCGGACTCCCGCGCGGCCAGGGCCAAGCGCTCTTCGTCGGGTTTGGTCACGGTGAACAGATAGTCGAACAGCTGGCCCGAGCGGTAGGCGTGGGTGTGGGCCAACATGCTTTTGAGCACATGGGCATCGCCCATGCGTTCGGTGCGGAAGTGCAGCAAAAGCTGCACCTTCTGGTTGAAGCCACGGGAGTAGCAGTCCACCTCCACCCCGGAATAGGGTCCGTACTCCAGCAGTTGGTTATGCTGGGTGGGAATGATGAGGCTTGTGCGCATGGCCGGGTAGCTGGCCTCGATGCGCTGGCGGAGCAGGTCCATGGGCACGTGCTCCGGGTGCCAGTGCACGGCCAGCACGGACTGCTGCGCGGGCATGACCACGCCCGGCGTGCGGATGCGTTCGCGCATGGCCGCATCGAGCGTGGTGTCCACCAGGACGGCGAAGAGCCGCTCGTCCGCCTCGGTGACCTCCGCCGTCAACCCGGCCGCCAGACCGTCGAGATCGAAATCTGCCGTCATGCATGGCTCCTTGTCCCGCGTGGCGGGGCGTTCTGTATCGGCCGGCCGTTTCAACGATACTGCGCGTGGCAGGCGCTTCTGCGCCGTGCAAGGCGCGCCAGAACCTGGGCACAGGCCGACACGTCGCGCGCGTCGAACGCCCGGCGCAGGGACTGCGCGTCCTCCAGAAAAGCGGTGTTGCCCCGGGCCAGCTCCCCTGCCTCCGGCCCGTGCGCGTCCTTCACCGGCTGCGGCAGCGCGGCCATGCCCTCGGCCAGGGCCAGGAAGGACTCCAGCGTGTCGCGCTGCGGCACAGCCCCGGCTTCGACGGCGCGCGACAGGGCCGAAAAGTCCGCCTGCAGGGCCTTTTTGAGCTGGCGGTACTTCTCGCGCGCCAGGGCCTGGGCCTCGCCGGGCCGGGGGCTGGCGGCTTTCCCCGGCGCTCTCGCGGCCATCTGGCTCCCGGCCGGAACAGGATTCTTGCCCTGCGTGCGCGCCTGCCCGGCCGTGATCCGCACGGCAAACCCGCCGTCCTCCCGCGCCTCGGCCACCAGTTCCAGCCGCTGCGCGGACCCCTGGCCACAAAAGGGCTGCACTCCGGCGAAGTCGCCGCCAGCGCGCCGATCCCCCGCGCCCTCCAGGGCGTCGGCCAGGTCGCGCAGCACACGCGGCAATCCGCCCGCGTCCACGTTCTTTTCATACATCCACGGGCACATGGGGCCTCCGCGTCGTCACGGCCGGGGCCGCGCCGCCATGCTACGAGATTCGGCCCCGCCCGGCAACCGCGGCCTTGTCGCCGCCGATGCGCGCCACCTCGGCCAAGGCCAGGTCCAGCAGGTCGTCCAGGGGGGCCTCCGCCGGGAGCACCGCGTGGGCGCAGGAGAGATACACGGCCCCGCGCTCCGCGAGCACCCGCGCGATCTCCTCCGCCACGCCGCCGCCCGTGAGCGATGGCCGCTGGGCCTCCAGGGGGTTGCGCAAAAGCCGCTCGGCCAGCGCCTCGGGCGAGGCTTTCAAATAGAGCACGATGCCGCCGGAGAGCCTATGGCGGTTCTCCTCGCGCAGCACAATGCCCCCCCCGCAGGACACCACCTGGCCGGAGAACATGGCCACTTCGGCCAGCGCCACGCTCTCGGCGTCGCGGAAGGCCTCCCAGCCGCCCGCGTCCACCAGTTCGGCCACGCTTTTGCCCGTGCGCAGGCGCACCCGCGCATCCGTGTCCACAAAGGGCCGCCGGAGCCTGGCCGCCAATTTCCTGCCTAGCGTGGTCTTGCCGCTTGCGCGCGCGCCGATGAGATAGATGTTCCGCTCGCCCGACATGCCTTGCGCCTCCCCATGCGGGCAAAGGCCCGCGCAAGGCCCTCTTACGGCAAATCCGGTCCGGAGACAAACGGCCGTCCTCCCGCGCGGGGCATCACGCCTTGCATACGGCCGCGCTTGCGCCTAGGATGTTCCACTTCCGGGCGCTTGCCGCCCGCATCCCACACGCAAGGAACTGCAATGAAAACCGCTATTTTTGGCTTCTCCGGCTCCGGCAAGACCGACATGTTCGCCGCCCTGGCGGGCGAAAAGGCCGCAGGCGCGGGCAACCGCGCCATGGTCAAGGTGCCCGAGCCCCGCCTGGACCCGCTCATCAAGCTGTTCACCCCCAAGAAGATCACCTTGAGCGAAATCGAATACCTGGACGTGCCCGGCGGCGGCGGCAAGGGCCATGGCCTGGGCGAGCGCGTGTTGAACGACATCCGCCCGTACGACTGCCTGCTGTGCGTGCTGGACGCCTTTACCGGCCTTTCCGACCCCAGGCAGCAATTCGGCGCGGTTGAGGCCGACCTGCTGGTGAGCGACCTGGCCGTGGTGGAGAAGCGCCAGGAGCGCATGGCCCTGGACAAGCGCAAGAACGCCAGCCTGGTGGACGCCAAGGAGGAGGAGTGCCTGGCCAAGGCCCGCGCCCTGCTGGAGGACGAGAAGCCTCTGCGCCTGGACCCGGCCCTGTGCGCCGAGCCCGCCATGCGCGGCTTCCGTTTCCTGTCCGCCAAGCCCATTCTCTACGCGTGGAACGTGGCCGAAACCGCCATGGACTCCTTCGAGGTCCCGGCCGATGCGCCGGGCCAGATGCACATGAGCGTGTCCGCCCGGCTTGAACGCGAGCTGGCCGCCATCATCGACCCCGAGGAGCGCGCCATGTTCCTGACCGACCTGGGCCTTACGGAGAGCGCGCTCGACAAGGTCATTTCGCGCACCTACAAGCTGCTCGGCCTCATGAGCTTCCTCACCGCCGGGGACAAGGAGGTGCGCTCCTGGCCGGTGCGCGTGGGCGCAACCGCCCCGGAGGCCGCGGGCGTCATCCACACCGACTTCCAGAAGGGCTTCATCCGCGCGGAGGTCATCGGCTACCAGGACTTCCTCAGGGCCGGGGACTTCAAGAAGGCCAAGGAGCTCGGCCTTGCCCGCCTGGAAGGCAAGGAGTACGTCGTGCAGGATGGCGACATCATCGAATTCCGTTTCAACGTCTAGGACGCCGCGCTAAACCGGGAGGGACGCCATGCCGGGCCAGGATCTGCACGAAGTGTTGCTCGACCTCTCTCGCTGCAACGCCTGCTCCGGCTGCTCCGGGGTCTGCCCCGAGATCTTCGGCTGGGACGAGGACATGGAGCGGCCCTACCTCAGGCGGCACTTCGCCACGCATGACGAGGTGCGCGAGGCCATCGCCCTGTGCCCCAAGCGCTGCATCAGCGCCGAAGGCTGGCCCGAGGAAGACTACTAGCCACGGCTGCGGCGCGGCGCGCCTCCCTGGCGCCATGTCGCGGCAGGCCTTACGCCCGCGCCGCTCCATCGGGCCTGAAGCACTCCCCGCTGAGCGCCCGGCGGATGCGTCCCTGCGGGTCGGCCTGGGCCAAGGCCTGCTCGCAGACCGCGCCATGTCCCGCCTGAGCCGCCGTGTGCAGGGCCAGGCGCAGCTCCTCAAGCCCCGGACCGGGGCGGAAGCACCGCAGCGAGGCAAGCCCCAGCGCAAGGTTCACGCGCCAGTCTTGGGGCTCGCGCAGGCTCAAATCGGAAAGCAGGCCCACGCGCAGGGCCTCGGCGCCGGGTTCGGCGGACAGCAGGGCGTCCAGGGCGCGCAGTGCCTCGGTGTTGCCCGGCGCACGATGCAGGACGGCGTACAGGCATTCGGCGGCGCTTGCGGGCACATGCCGGGCCGGGTCGAAGCCGAAGCCGCCGCGCGGGGGAACGCCCAGAGCCTGGAGGCGCGCGGCCCAGTCTAGAAGCGCCCGAATGCGCCCGGCTTCCGGATCGCCCGGCGCGGGCTCCGAGGAGGGGATTCCCGCAAGCCGGCCGAACCGCAGGGCGCGTTCCGTGTCGGGCTGGCCGGGAGCCGCCGCGCCGAGCCCCAGGCACAGCATGGAGCATGTGCAGGCCAAACGCGGAGCACCGGCCGACATGGGCTGAAAGAGCCGCTCCTGGTCGGCCTCGATACGTCGCAAGAGCGCGCCGACGCCTTCCTCGTCGTCGTGCAGCCTGGCCAGACGCAGCCGGGCGTCAAGGACAAGGGCCTGCGCATCGCAGGCGTCCAGGGCCTCCGGGGCCATGTCCGCAAGGCCTGCGGCGGCTCCGGCGTCCATGCGGCCGGCCTCGCACAGCCGGGCGGCGGCGAGCGCCAGCCAAAGCCCCGCGTCCCGCGCGGTCGCCCCCCGGCGTGTGGCGGCGCGGGCGGCGTTCAGCACGGCCTGCGCGCGCGCGGTCGGCATATGGTCGGCCTGGGCGCGCTCCCATGCCGCGCGGCCCATGGCCTCGGCCAGGCGCGGACGGGCGGCCAGCAGCCGCAGGGCGTCCGCAAGCTCCAGGGCGTCGCCGCACACGAGCATTTCGCGTCCTGGCGCGAACAGCGCCTCCTGCTCCGGCCCCAGGTCCTGGGCCAAAACAACGCATCCGCAGCCTGCGGCCTCGAAAAGCCGAAGATTCACCTCGCCGGTGATGGATTCATTGGGCACGACCCTGGTCTGGCAATAGAAATCAAGCATGGCGTCCACGTCCAGACCGTCGGCCAGCTCGAAATCATCGGGCGCCACCTGGCGCATGAGCGCAGCCAGCCAGGTGCGGGCGGAGCGCGTGGGGCCCAGGCGGCCGACGAACCCGGAAAGGCGCGGGCGCTGGTCGAACGGAACGAAGGGCCTGTTCTGCGCGTGCCAGGGAAGGTGCAGGGGGGGCGGCGCTCCGCAGTCGGCCAGCTGCCGCGCCCAGCGCGACTGGGTGGAGAAGGCCACGTCGAACAGCCGGACATAGGGCGCCTGCCAGAACGCGTTCAGGTGCGGGTCAAGCGCCCAAAACATGCGCACGGCCGTGACCTCCTCCAGTCCGGCCAGCAGCAGACGCGGCCCCAGGCGCTCGAACTGGAGCAGGATGTCCGGTTCAAAGCCCCGGCGCGACAGCTCCTCGGACACGTCGAACACTCCGGACAGCTCCGGCGCAAGCACAAGCACCTCGCAGCCGAGTTCGCGCAAGGCTTGGGGAAGCGGGCCGGAAGGATGGACGAGGCAGACGCGCAGCGGCTGATTCATATGTCGCATCTACACGAGTTTTTTGGAAATGACTACGAAAAATGAAATGTGCGTAGCAGGGGTAATCCCTCACTCAAGCAGGGTCGATAAGACGCCAACGAAGGACATCGCAGGGGGCATCCTGTCCGGGTGACGCTTCTTGACCAAAGCGCTGCACAGTCCTTCGGCACCGCGCGCACGGGGCATGACCAGCAATCGGCGCGCGGGGTCTTGAGCCGAACGGGAGGGGCACATGAACAATGGTGACAGCCGGTCGCTTGGGCCGAGAGAAGGTCCGCCGAGCGTCGTGGAAGATGAGGACGCGCACACGGAGCGCCTGGCATATCTCGACGACCTGAAAAGCCAGATACGCAGCGGTGTGTACCGGCCGGAGGTGCGCGACCTTGCGCGCTCGCTAGCGAGCATGTTGGTGCGGGATCTGTAAGAGAAGAGGAAAGGGCTCGGGCCGTGCATTTTTTTCTTGCCAAGATGCGGGCACTTCGGGTAGTTGACCTTTCTCACGCACGCCGAGGTAGCTCAGTTGGTAGAGCAGGGGACTGAAAATCCCCGTGTGGGGAGTTCAATTCTCTCCCTCGGCACCAGAGAATACAGGCCCTTACGAGGAAACTCGTGAGGGCTTTTTCGTTGTGGGGGTGATTTGTCCCACTCCTGTCCCACTTTTGTCAAAAAAATGGGTTACTTCAACCGCGAATCTTCGAACTGAATCGCTCTAAAGAGTTCGTCGAGAACCCTCTGAAATAGAACCCAGAACTTATCTGGTATCTCTTCACCCGTCCCCGCGAGATCTTCCGCGAGAAATTCATCAAGCTGGTCGTTGACTACTTTTTTGATATTCAAATGATTAGAATTAATCCTGTACATTCGTACGCGGACCAAAGCCTTATGCAGCACAGGGTATGCTGATTTGATTGTTGTCCAAAAATAATTGTTATCTCCTATACTCTTCCCGTATGCATCTATGGACTCAACAAATGCAAGGTGAAGTGGATCGATGTTTTTATCGAAATCGTCCCACGAGACAGGCGGAGCAATTTTAGTTAATCTATCAGCATAAGGAAAAGAATTTGGGCCAAAAAGCAATGGGGCGCAATCTTTATTTTTTATTCTCTTTTCGAACCCACGCAAATCGGCAATGATCTCTTCAACGCGCGTTTGGACAAAACTGGTGCGCTCATCAGCAGGTACGACAGGATAAAAAGTCGGGCGATCATGCTTTCTTGCATCTTCAATTGCAAGATACTCAGCAACTACATCTACGGTGATATAGGGCGAATCGCCCTCGTTGCTAACTATACCATAGAGATATAAGTATCGCCCAGCAGACGACGACTTCGTTGTTTTAACAAAGTAGACATATTCGCCAAGGGCTAAAGATTCTAGCAGTTTGTACTCTTCCGGATAGTAATCAGAAAGCTCACTGATGACGTGATTGATATAAAAAACTAGCTCACGATCACGAGTACTAGCGTGGCCCTGGATCGCGTTCGCGGTAATCTTCGAAGGAAAAGATGTTGTGAATTTTCTTGAGTGCTCTAGCTCATAGGCACATGCTAAGCGTGTCAGTAATGGGTGTCCGCCATAGCTCCGGTAAAGAAATGTGATCGCCGAGTTATCGAATACAGACCCCGAGACTTTTGATAGCTTTTTAATCATATTTGATGTTTCAGATTCTGAAAATCCCTTAAGGTAAATTTGGTTTATTATACCAAAGAGAGGATTTTGCTGCCCCTCAAAGCGGTCTATGTCCGAGCACAATGAACTTAATCCTGCAACCATAATGCTTAAGTTGCGGTTGCTTGTTTGAAAAGACCGAATAGTTTGGAAAAATCGCCTATAATCTTCAGCCCAGTGCTTTTCTGCTGCTGTTGGCGGCGTAATTTGCTCAATCTCGTCAAACATGATGACAATGCGCTCTATCCCTGAGCGTTCACATTCGCCAACCACCTTAGCGAAAGAGGCTCCAGCTTCTGTTTCCGAGAACGAATGGCGATTTTTTTGAAGTTGTTGTGCAATTTTCTCAATAAGACCGTTCCAGCGAAGCATGTTGTTTGCAGTATCTTGTAGCTGAACAAGCAAAAATTTAACCTGCGCGGACTCCAACTGCCGTTGCAATTTCAATAGAAGTGAAGTTTTCCCAGTTTTTCGCAACCCAAAAACACCGGTATTCTCTTTCTTTTGATATGATTCAACGGCCTTGTTAATTTCTTTTTCTCTTCCAAAAAAGTACACATCTGATTCAATTGGAAGATTGTCTTTGAACTTGTTAACCGCGAAGTAGTTTTTCTCAATTTCTTTAAGCACATGCGAGACTGGCTGGTCGAGGACTGCTTGGGCTCTGAGTGGGATTACAACTTTTTCATCTTTGTGCTCAAGCATATATGATGCAACCCAGCTCTCAGGGTCTTTATTTTCGGATACCAGGAGATACAGCGTTGATTCAACGCGCCCCTTTGCTGGCAAAGAGCTCATGTATCTGTCTATTGCCTGAAATGTGCGTGGCTCTAATGTCTCAAACTTGTTGTAGACCATTAATAGCTCATATTCTAAGCTGAATAATTCTTTTATGTGATCACTTGGTGACAAAAATGCCACAGTAATCTCAGTCCGATGTGATATTATTTTCGTCGCCCTTGTTATCCTGAATCCAGATGAAGAAACCTTCTCGATAACACTTTTGGCCCTTGGATGCAGTGATGCAAGATCAACTTCGCTATGCACATCATCGCATGTCTTAGACATTTGATTCTCCAACGAGTGTTATTGTTTGTACAGAGATGGTCTTCAACCGACCGTCTGTTCCCTCTTTGCCCTACCCCTCATACAAATATCTCTGAAACCCCACAAACATCCCCCGGATTTCCTCCGGCTGCCCAAGCTCTGCCGCAGCGTCGGCGATGGCGCTGTACTTGAGCCGGAGCAACGGTGAGAGCTTCTCCTGGTCCAGCTCGTCCACGCCCTCCCGCACGTACTGCGAGAGCACGAACTCCAGGAACGCCTGCTGCTTGTCGTTAAAGCGAGTATGCACGGCCTGGCGGGCCTTGTCCGCCCGTTCTGCGCGGGTGAACGGGTGCAGCGCAAAGGCCACATACGCGAGCACATCGAACAGGTCGCTGTTCTCGGCCTCGATGATCTTCTGGATCTCGGCCATGGGCTCCCTGCCGAAGCCCTTTTCCGCCAGGCCGAGCAGGAACGCCTTGCGCGTGCTTGGATCGCTCCAGATTTCTCGCAGCTCCTCTTCGTCCTTGAAGAAGTCGGGCAGCACGCCGTAGAGGCTTTCCAGGAACTGCGCGGCGGACATGGGCCGCCCGTCGGCGCTCCAGAAGCTCGTGGCGGCCATGAACTGAATCGAGCGCTCCTTGCCGTCGGCCAGCCGGACTTTGATCCTCTGGGGCCGCTCTGGCGGCTTTGGTGACTCTCCAGGCCTGGGCTTCGGCTCGCCTGGGGCAGGCCTTGGCGTTGGCGCTTCGGGCTCGATGGGCTCGCCGTCCCATTCCGGGTCGCTGAAGTGGTGGTGCGCCTTCACGAAGTCGTAGATTGTGAAGTAGTCCTTTCCGTCGAACAGCCGCGTGCCGCGCCCGATGATCTGCTTGAACTCGATCATGGAGTTGATGGGCCGCATGAGCACGATGTTGCGCACGTTGCGGGCGTCCACCCCGGTGGAGAGCTTCTGCGAAGTGGTCAGGACGGTCGGAATGGTCTTGTCGTTGTCCTGGAACTCGCGCAGGAACTGCTCGCCCGCCGCGCCGTCGTTGGCGGTCACGCGCACGCAGTAGTTCGGGTCGCGGCAGGTCTTCATCTGGTTGACCAGGTCGCGCACGGCCAGGGCGTGGTCCTGGGTGGCGCAGAACACCAGGGTCTTCTCGCGCTGGTCGATCATGTCCATGAACAGCTTTACGCGGAACTTCTCGCGCTCCCGGATCTCGATGACGCGGTTGAAGTCGGTCTCGACATACCGCCGTCCCTCCTCCACCTCGCCCTCGATGAGCTGGTCGTCCGGCGTGTACACGTACTCGTCCAGGGTGGTGGCGATCTGTTTGACCTTGAACGGGGTCAGGAAGCCGTCGTTGATGCCCTCCTTGAGCGAGTAGATGTACACCGGCTCGCCGAAATAGGCGTAGGTGTCGGCGTTGTCCGTGCGCTTGGGCGTGGCGGTAAGGCCCAGCTGCACGGCGGGCGCGAAGTAGTCCATGATGCCGCGCCAGTTGCCCTCGTTGTTGGCCCCGCCCCGGTGGCACTCGTCGATGACGATGCAGTCGAAGAAGTCCGGCGGATAGTCGCCGAAGGAGGGGCTGCCGTCCGGGCCGCACATGAAGGTCTGGAAGATGGTGAAGAAGATGCTGCCGTTCTTGGGCACCTTCCCCTTCTTCCTTATGCTCTCCGGGTCGATGCGCACCAGGGAGCCGGGGCTTGTGTCCTCAAAGGCGGAAAAGGCGTTGTAGGCCTGATCCGCAAGTATGTTGCGGTCGGCCAGGAACAGGATGCGCGGACGCCGCGTGGGCGCATTGCCGCTTTTCCAGTCCAGCAGGTTCCAGCGGCTGTGGAACAGCTTCCAGGCGATCTGGAAGGCTATGAAGGTCTTGCCCGTGCCGGTGGCCAGGGTGAGCAGCACGCGCGATTTGCCCTCCGCGATGGCCTCCATGACGCGGTTGACCGCAATGTCCTGGTAGTAGCGCCCGCCGAAGGTGCCGCCCCTGTCCTCGAAGGGCACGGCTGCGAAGCGGTCGCGCCAGGCGTTTTGCGTGGCAAAGGTGCGGCTCCACAACTCTTCCGGGCTGGGGAACGCGGGCGCGTCGCCCTCGGCCCCGGTGTCCATGTCGATGCCATAGATGGCCTGGCCGTTGGTGGAGTAGGTGAAGCGGGTCGCCAGCTTCTGCGCGTAGCGCTTGGCCTGGGCTGCGCCCTCGGTGTGCGGCAGGTCCCACTTCTTGGCCTCGACCACTGCCAGTTTGCGGTTGCGGAACACCAGCACATAGTCGGCGATTTCCGGCCTTGTGCGCGTGCCTGCGCCCTGCAAGCGGCCTTGGGTGATTTGGAATTCGCGCAGAATGCGGCTGCCTTCCACCACGCCCCAGCCCGCCGCTTTCAGGGCGGGGTCGATGTGCTCGGCGCGGGTTTCGGCTTCGTTCATGATTTCTTGGGGGTTAGCGGCTTCTTGGCGCTTTTGCTTGGCGGCAGCATGTTGTCCCCGGTCACGACTTTGGTTCCAGTCCGTTCTTCCAGCTCTTGCCGCGCCTTGCGGGCGATGGCTCCCCCGGTCTTGGCCGCCTGCTGGTTTTCCCCCATGCCTGTCGCCTCGACGCTCTCGGCTATCTGCCGGGTCGAAAGCTCGGCCAGTGCCGTGAAGATCAGTTCCGCCTCGGTCATGTGGTCGCGCAGGTTCTGGGTGCTCAGGCCCTTTAGCCCCTTGTGCGACTTCACGCTGACGCCGGACCACTCCTGGTGGATGATGTTGGTGAGGATGGCGTATTCCTCGCCCTTCTTGATGTCGTGTTCGGACCAGTAGTCGGTGAGCTTGTTGCGCGTCTGCTGCCCGAGCATGCGCTGCTGAATCCACTTCTCGCTGCGCCCGTGCTGTTGCCAGGTTTCGCGGGCGCGGTTCAGCGAAAGCGCGGGGTCGGCCATTTCCTGCATCCGCTCGTACCCCACCTTGGCCAGCCAAAGCTTGATGGGCTCGGCCCTGGGGCTCGGCACGGACTGCACAAGGCGCAGCAGCGTCTCGGCGGTGGCGACGTCGGTGAGATATTTTTTGCCGTCGGCTGCGGTCAATTTCAGTCGGTTACATTTTGTAACCAACTCGCTTCCTTCCTTCCCAAGACGGTTTTTCAAGACCTTCCAGTAGTTTCTGGCCGCTTGGTAGTCCGGCTGCTGGGTCAGCACCTGCACAATGTCGACCACGGAAAACCACCAGATTTCAGCCGCTTCGTCGTAGACGCGGCGAATCTGGTGCTCGTCGAAAAGGGCGGTCTGCGTTTCCATATGCCTGCCCCTATAACTCGCCGCTGAAGGCTTTGTGAAGCAGGGATTTCTTGAGTTCGTCCAGGGCGGCCTGCTTTTGCTGGTAGATGGATTCGAGGCGCTGAACCTCAGTGCTGAGGTCGTCCAATTGCTTCGTGATCTCCTCTTGGACCGAGAGGCTTGGGAAAAAGAAAAGTTCGTTTTCAAACGTGCCAAGGTTGATATTGTCTTGAGCGCTTCCTTTTCCCTTAGCCTTCAAGGCTGCTTTCACGGCTTGGAGCAGGTATTCAAGGAAGTGGTTGCTGGTATGCTTATCGTCGACGACTATGCCAATCACACTATCTGGGAAGCAGGCATCAAAGTTCAAAATGCCTGTCTCTGCAATGTTCGCAGCAATGGTTATACAGAGCGTTCCTTTCGGCCAAAGCTTGCTTTGCGCAAGCCCAGCTTCGCTGTAGGTCTGCGTGTACTCGGTAATCAGGTGCTCTGAATTTCGGACATCCCCGGTCTGGATGAAGGGATACGGCCCTCCGTAGAGTTTGGGGGCATTGCGTGGCCGGTGCTTGGATTTGCCCCGCCCAAAGTCTACGGCGACTTGGCGTAGTGTTTTGCCTTCCCACCCCTCGCCCCGCTGCGTGAACACCGCCTGCAAATGGCTCTCGAACAACTCCCGCGCGTTTTTGAGGTTCTGCTCGGCGTTGGCCTTGGCAGTGGCGATGCCGTCGAAGGCGTCGTCGAGGAGGGCGACGATGCGCTGTTGTTCGGGGAATTGTGTGTATCTTATATTAATAGATTTCAATAGTTTGTAGTGCCGCGCATACCCGAGAGAATCAAGGTTAACACTCTGGAGTTGATAGTAGAAAAATTTAGTAGAAAGGAACTCCTTTGGCAGGAGAATTTTCACACCGTCTGCACCAATCACAAAGTCAAAGTCCACGTATTTTAGAACTTTTGTGTGGTCGCCAAAAATTATGACAGGCCTGTCTACTCGGTAAAGTGCTGTGTCATCATCCCAGTAACCATTAATAAAGGCGACTTCCTGCGACACTATCGGGTGTTGGCCCTTTTCCAGAAAATCCTTTCGCTGAACCTTGGGCGTGTAGACTACATGCAGGATGCAGTCTTCGAAAGGACGAGTCTTCCACCCCTCCTTCACAACAGCCCCCTCACCCTCGCCAGCACTTCCGCGCTCTCGGCGTCGAGCCGGGCGATCTCGTCCATGATGTCTTCCGGGCTGCGGAGAGAGACCTCCTCACCGCCCTTCGGGTTCTTCACCGAGAGATCGAAGGTGCCCTGGTCGATGCTGGCCGCATCCACGGACCAGGACTGCGGCGAGTCGGCAAAGGTCTTCTGCTGGGCCAGGAAGTCGGCCAGGTCGTCGTCGTTCAGCGGGTTGGTCTTGCCCATGTTCCGGCCAGGGTTCAGCTGGTAGTACCAAACCTTGCGCGTGGGCGCGCCCTTCTCGAAGAAGAGCACCACGGTTTTTACGCCCGCGCCCTGGAAGGTGCCGCCCGGCAAATCGAGCACCGTATGCAGGTTGCAACTCTCCAACAAGAGCTTGCGCAGGCTCACGGAGGCGTTGTCCGTGTTGGACAGGAAGGTGTTCTTGATGACGATGCCGGCCCGGCCCCCGGCTTTGAGAATCTTGATGAAGTGCTGCAGGAACAGGAACGCGGTTTCCCCGGACTTGATGGGGAAGTTCTGCTGCACCTCCTTGCGCTCCTTGCCGCCAAAGGGCGGATTGGCCAGCACCACGTCGTAGCGGTCGCGCTCCTGGATGTCGGCCAGGTTCTCGGCCAGCGTGTTGGTGCGGATGATGTTCGGCGCCTCGATGCCGTGCAGGATCATGTTCATGATGGCGATGACGTAGGCGAGGCTCTTCTTCTCCTTGCCGTAGAAGGTGCGCGTTTGCAGCGTGTCCAGGTCGCTGGTGGTCAGGCCCGGCGTGCGGGTCAAGGAGTCATAGGCCTCGCACAAAAAGCCCGCGGAACCCACTGCGCCGTCGTAGATGCGCTCGCCAATCTTGGGTTGCACCACCTGGATGATGGCGCGGATGAGCGGGCGCGGGGTGTAGTACTCGCCGCCGTTGCGCCCGGCGTTGCCCATGTTCTTGATCTTGGCCTCGTAGAGGTGCGAGAGTTCGTGCTTCTCCACCTGCGACCGGAAGCGCAGCTCGTCGATGTGCTCGATGATCTCGCGCAGGTTGTAGCCGCTATGGATCTTGTTCTTGATCTCGCTGAAGATCTCGCCGACCTTGTACTCGATGGTGTTGGGGCTGCTGGCGCGCTGCTTGAACCCGCGCAGATAGGGGAACAGCTTGTGGTCCACGAACTCGGTCAGGTCAGGCCCGCCCAGCGCAGTGTTGTGGTCGAGTTTGCCGTCCGGCCCTTTGGGCGCGGCCCAGCTTTCCCAGCGATAGGGCGCGTCGAGGATGAATTCGTAAGTCTTGCCGGAAAGCACGGCCTCCATGGCCTTTTCGCGCTCCAGGTCGTCCAGGTACTTGAGGAAGAGCAGCCAGGAAGTCTGCTCGGTGTAGTCCAGTTCGGTGGCGCAGCCAGCCTCTTTCCAGAGGATGTCGTCAACGTTCTTGAAGGCTTGTTCGAACATGGGGCGCGGGTTCCTTGCAGGGGGCGTTTGCCGGACGCGGGCCAGGGCGGGCGAGCGCGAGGCTGGAGAAGTCACTAGCGGCTAGGCCAGGGTATGTCAAAACGGGGAGGAGAGGTGCGTGATACTCGGCCCATGCTACCCTACCTTTGGCCCATGCTACCCCGAAAAACCGCCATGCTCCCCCGCAAGGGAAATGCGCAAGCAACGTGACCCGTCTGCCCCTTTTCGGACCAGTTGAAACTTGCGAGAGCGGCCCCCAGAGAAGCAAGGGGGAGCCATGAGGAAGGGATGATTTTCCGAGGAGCAGATGGTGGGCATCCTGCGCGAAGCCGACTGCGATCCGGTGGCCCAGGTGGCCAGGAAGCACGGCATCAGCGAGCAGACGATTTACACCTGGCGCCAGCGCTTCAGCGGCATGAACGCTGACGAAGTGAAGCGTCTGCGGCAGCTGGAGCACGAGAATTCGCGCCTGAAAAAGCTTCTGGCCGAGCGCGACCTCGAAATCGAGGTGATGAAGGAGAGAGCCGCAAAAAAATGGTGAGCGTACCCGCCAGACGCCAGCAGGCGGCCTTTGCGCTTCGGCGCGGGGTGTCCCAGCGCAAGGAGTGTGCGCTGTTCTCCTAGGCCCGTTCAGCGCTCTGCTACGAGTCGCGCATGGCGCTTCGGGACGCCACGCTCGTGGCGTTGCTGATGGTGCGGCCGGCCCAATACCCCCGATACGGCTACCGCCGGATTGCGGTGTTCATGGAGCGCGAAGGCCATAAAATGGGGCCGGACAAGGCCTACCGACTCTGGTGCGCGGCAGGCCTGCAAGTGCCGAGGAAGCGTCCTCGCAAGCGGGTTGCAGCCTTCCGGCCCAGGCCAAGCGCGCCGAGTGTCGCCAACGGGGGCCGGGCATACGACTTCGTATTCGACGCCTGCGCCAACGGCCAGCAGGTGAAGTGCCTGACCGTCGTCGATGAGTTCATCCGCGAGAGCCTGGCCATCGACGTTGCCGGGAGCATCCGTTCGGGCCGTGTGATTGGAGTGCTTGCGCGCCTTGTCAGCGAGCGCCCTCGGGCAGGGCGTTGGGGGACGGGTGCAGACCGCCTGAATCCAATGCGCACCCGTGGTCCAGGGCTAGTCCCTCGCATCGGCGACGCTTTTTACCGCAAAGGCGTAGGCGGCCAGAGAGCAGGCCGCCAGCACCAGCAGCGAGACCATGGGCGGCTCCGTGCCCGTTGCGGCGGCCCTGGCCGCGCGCGAGGCATGGGTCAGAGGCAGGCAGAGCAGGATGGTCTGCGCCCAGTCCGGCAGACGCTCCACGGGAAAGAACGTGCCGCCCAGGAAGGCCATGGGCGTGATGACAAAGCTGGTGAGCATGGCCTGGTCCGCGTGGGACTTGATGCGCATGGCCAGCCCCACGGCCAGCGAGGCGAAGAAGAAGGCGTTGAGCCCAAGGGCAAGCCAGAGGCCAGGCCCCAGACCGGGCCGGATGCCGAAGGCCAGCCCCAGGCCCAGCACGGCGAGCACCGCCAGAAAAGCCCTGGTCATGCCCGCCAGCACCTCGCCCAGCACGTATCCTCCGGGCGACACCGGCGCGGCCTGGATTTCCTCGAAGATGCGCCAGTAGAAGCGGGCGATGTTGATCTCTCCGGCGATGGCCCAGGACTGGGTCATGCTGCTCATGGCCGCAAGGCCGGGCAGCAGGAAACGCAGGTACTCGCGGCCAAGTCCGCCGCCCTCGTGCTGCCCCATGGCCCAGCCAAAGGCCAGCAGGTACAAGAGCGGCGACACGCTCATGGTGGCCAGGGTCTTCCACAGCCTGCGCCGCAGAAGCAGCGCCTCGCGGTAGTATACGGCGCTCCAGCCCCGGATCATGCGGAGGCCCCGTTGGTGAGCTTGCGCCCGGTGGTGGCGTGGAACACGTCCTCCAGGTTCACCCGCCGCAGGGTGAAACTGCCCGGCCCGGCTGCGCCAAAAGCCTGCGCTTCCTCGCGCCCGCGGAAGCAGGAGGTGCGCATGTCCGCGCCGTTCAGCACGTCCACGGCCCAGGCGCCCAGGCCGTCCATGAGCTCGGACGGGGGGCCCAGGGCCACCACGCGCCCCCGGTCCAGGAAGGCCACGCGGTCGGCCAGGAACTCGGCCTCCTCAATGTAGTGCGTGGTGAGCAGGATGGTGGTGCCGGACTCGCGGATGCGCTTCATCACGGCCCAAAGCTTGCGGCGGATGGAGGGGTCAAGCCCCACGGTGGGTTCGTCCAGGAACAGCACGCGCGGCTCGTGCATGAGGGCGCGGGCGATCATCACCCGACGCCGCTGCCCGCCTGAGAGTTCGCGCACCAGCGATCTCCGCCGCTCGGCGATCTCCAGCTTTTCCAACGCCTCGGCGGCGCGGCTTCGGCGCATCGCGGCGGACATGCCGAACAACCGGCCATGCACGTCCAGATTCTCGGCCACCGACAGGTCCTGATCCAGGTTGACGGCCTGCGCCACCACCCCGCACAGCGCTTTGACCCGCGTTGGCTCGGCAACAACATCGACCCCGTCGATCAGCGCACGCCCTCCATCGGGCAGGGACAGGCCGGTGAGGATGCGGATGGTCGTGGTCTTTCCCGCGCCGTTGGGGCCCAGGTAGGCAAAGAGCTCACCGGGCCGCACGCGCAGGTCCACCCCGGCAAGGGCTTTCCTGGGGCCGTAGTTCTTGGCGAGACCTTCTAGAACTATCACACAGAATTCTCCAGAATCTCATTTTCGAGGGCGTTGTTAGCATACGATGCCGACATTGAAAAGTGCCTTGTGCTACGTTTTGTTATTGGGTATGCACCACTGCGAGCAATCTGTTCAGGGGGGGCCATGCTGGGGAAGAGAACCGCCAAGAGGGCTGCCGGACGGGCCTGCCTGGCGCGCGCCGTCGCGTTCGTGTGTCTGCTTGCGCTGTGCGCTTGCGGCCGCGGGAGCGGAAACGACGGCACGGGCGAGGCCGTGCGTGTCGCCGACGCCACGGGCCGCGAGGTGCTGGTCAAGCGCAACCCCATGCGCGTGGTGACGCTGAACAAGAACGCCGCCGAGCTGCTGCGGCTCATGGGGGTCATCGACCGCGTGGTGGGCGTGTCCGACTGGATTCCCAAGAACCCGGACTACTGGCCGGAGCTTGTCGGCGCCCGCAACGTGGGCAAGTTCAACGCGCCCGACGAGGAGGCCATCGCCGCCCTTAAGCCGGACCTCGTGCTGTGCTACCAGAACTCGCCCGGACCGGGCTTTGACGAGAAGATGCGTGCCGCAGGCATCCAGGTGCTGCGCCTGGAACTCTACCGTATCAGCGCCCTGCCCCGTGACGTGGAGGGGCTGGGGCGCATCTTCGGGCGCGAGGACACGGCCCGCGAGTACCTGGACTGGCTCAAGGTCCGCATGGACGAGGTGGCCCGACGCGTTGCCGCCAGCAAAAACAGGCCCGACGTGTACATCGAGGGCTATTCCGACTTTGCGGCCTGCGGCTCCAGTTCCGGTATGCACGAGCGCCTGGAGTTCGCTGGCGGACGCAACATTTCGGAGACCGTGCAGGCCGCCAACACCCCCGTGTCGCCGGAGTGGGTGCTGGAGCGCCAGCCCTGGGCCGTGATCAAGATGAGTTCCCAGAACGGCTGCTACACCCACGACGGCCCCGAGGGCATGGTGGCGCACCGCGAGGCCCTGCTGGCCCGCACGGGCTGGGACAAGACCCCGGCGGGCAAGGCCGGGCGCGTGTTCCTCATGACAACGGACGTCACCAGCGGGGCGGCCAGCGTGGTGGGCGTCGCCTGGATAGCCAAGTGGCTGCACCCGGACACCTGCGCCGATTTGGACCCCAACCAGTGGCATCGCGAGTTCATCGAGCGCTTCCAAGGCAGGCCCTGGCGCGGCGTGTACGTGTACCCGGAGCGCTAGCCGTGCGGGCCGTTGCGGAAAAAACAGGCGTGGAGGCCTACGGCGCGCTCACGGGCAGGCGCACGGCGCGCATCGCGGTCCTTGCGGCCCTGCTGGCTGCCTCGGTTCTGGTCTCCCTGGCCGTGGGCAGCAGTTCTGCTGGTGTGTTCGATACGCTGCGCGCCGGGCTGGACGGGGTCATCTTCTGGGAACTGCGCGTGCCTCGCGTGCTCATGGGGCTGCTGGTGGGCTCCGGCTTGGCCGTGGGCGGGGCCGTGACCCAGGCCGTGCTGCGCAATCCGCTGGCCTCGCCCTTCACCCTGGGCGTGGCTTCCGGCGCGGGCTTCGGCGCGGCGCTGGGCATCGTGCTGGCCGGGGCCATCGCCAAGTGGGCCGTGGCGGGCGGGGCGTTCGCCTGTGCGCTTTTGACCGCGCTGTTCATTCTGGGCGTGGCGCGCATGAAGAGCTCCACCCCGGAAACCCTCGTGCTGGCTGGCGTGGCCATCATGTTCCTGTTCTCAGCCGGAACCTCGCTTTTGCAGTTCCTGGGCACCGAGCAGCAGATCCAGGCCATCGTGTTCTGGAGCTTCGGCAACCTCTCGCGCGCCTCCTGGACCGACATCGTCATCGCCGCAGGCATGATTCTGCCCGCTCTGCCCCTGCTCTTCCTGCGCGCCTGGGACCTGAATCTGCTGCTGGCGGGCGACGAGATGGCCGCCAGCCTGGGCGTCAACGTGGACCGGCTGCGCCTGACGGCGCTCTTGCTGGCCGCGCTCATGACCGCCGGGGCCATCTGCTTCACCGGCGTCATCGGCTTCATCGGTTTGGTTGGGCCGCACCTGGCGCGAATGCTGGTGGGAGGCGACCACCGCTTCCTGCTCCCGGCCTCGGCCCTGTCCGGCGCGCTTCTGGTGCTGGTGTCCGACTGCCTGGGCCGCACGCTGTTCGCCCCGCACATGATTCCCATCGGCATCGTCACGGCCTTCCTGGGCGTGCCGTTCTTCTTCGCGCTGCTCATTCGCCGCAAGCGGGAGTTTTGGTGATGCTCACGGCCCGCAACATCTTTTATGACTATCCGGACCGGCCTGTGCTTCACGGGGTTTCGCTCACCCTCTCCCCCGGCGAGGTGTTGGCCGTGCTCGGCCCCAACGGCGCGGGGAAGTCCACCCTGCTGCGCTGCCTGGCCGGGGCGCTGTCGCCCAGAGGGCAGATTGAGTTGGACGGGCGCCCGCTTTTGTCTGTGCCGCCCGGCGAGCGCGCCCGGCTGCTGGCGTTCGTGCCGCAGCACATCCCCCCGCGCCTGCCCATGACCGTGTTCGAGGCCGTGCTGCTCGGGCGCAGGCCCTACTTGTCCTGGCGGCCAAGGCCGCAGGACCTGGAGGCGGTCTGGGAGGGCTTGTCGCTCTTGGGGTTGGAGGATCTGGCGCAGCGCGAGTTCTCCGAGATATCCGGCGGCCAGCGCCAGAAGGCCGCCCTGGCCCGCGCCCTGGCCCAGGAGAGTCGCCTGCTGGTCATGGACGAACCCACCAGCAGCCTGGACCTGCGGCACCAGCTTGAGGTGATGACCCTGCTTTGCGCCCAGGCGGAGAGGCGCGACACCGGAGTCATCCTGGCGGTGCACGACCTGAACCTGGCCGCGCGCTTCGCGCACCGGGCCATTCTGCTGCACGAAGGACGCGTGGAGGCAGATGGCCCTCCCTCCGAGGTGCTCACCGAGGAGAGCATCCGCCGGGTGTACGGCGTGGAGGTGCTGCGCCTGAAGGCCGGAGCCGAAACCATGTTTTTCCCCCTGTCCGCCGCAAGCGGCACAGCCTGAGCAAGAACACCCCCTGGAGGAGATACGAAATGAAATGGAGCGCCCCGTTTGCCGCCCTCGGCCTGACCCTTGCTTTGGTCCTTCCTGTCCAGGCGGACGAGAGCTCGATCAAACAAGCCCCCAAGGCCGACCGCCTGGACGAGGTGCTCGTCACCGCCACCAGCCACGAGTCCAGGGTGGACATGGTTCCCGAGGCGGTGACGGTCATCACCCGCGAACAAATCGACCAGATGGTGGCCCCCACCACCATCGACATCCTGAAGGACGCCGCAGGCGTCGAGGTCTACAACGCCCGGGGACCGCTTTCGTCCAGCTCAAACAACCGCGTCATCATGCGCGGACAGGGCTCCGTTGCGGCGCGCGTCCTGGTGCTGTTGAACGGCGTGCCGCAGTCTGGCGGTCAGTCCGGGGAATTCGAATGGAGCTTCGTCAACCCGCGCGACATCGAACGCATCGAGGTGGTGCGTGGTCCCGGTTCCGCGCTGTACGGCTCGCAGGCCATGGGCGGCGTCATCAACATCATCACCAGAAAACCGACAAGCGAGAAGGGCGAGACCACGCTGGAAGCGAAGTACGGCACCATGAACACCACCTCGCTTGGGGCCGCGCATTCGCAGAAATACGGCGACTGGGGCTTCTACGGTTCCGGCACCGTCGGCGGCACCCAGGGCTACAGGGTTGCGCCACAGGTCAGCAAGTCCGGCGGCCAGCCGACGAACTCCCGCAACATGCGGCAACGCAATGACTGGGAACGTGGCGTCGTCACCTACGACATCGACCCCAGTTCCAGCCTGAGCATGAACCTCATGCACGGCCACTATAGCAATCGTGGCACCTACGACTACATGCCCGACTTCCAGCTTTTCGATAACCAGCGGGAGCAGGGCGACCTGAGCTACGTCAAGCGTTTCAAGGGCGGCGAAATCAGCGCCTACGGCTCGGTGAGCTACCAGTCCTCCACCTATGACAACGCGGCTGCCTCCAAGACCATAAGCGGCACCTCGCCGGCCAAGCAGATGGACTACCAGGGCGGAATGAAGACGCATTACGACCTTGGGGACTACAATACGGTGAGTTTCGGCGTGGACCTCAAACGCACCGCCTATGACCGCCGCAACAACAACTACGCCACCGGGACCGACGCCTACGGTTCGAGCGGTGGCGATTCCCTGACCTACGGGGCTTTCCTGCAGGATGAACTGAAGCTGTTCGACGGGCGCGTGGTCATCGTTCCCGGAATGCGCTACGAGTACACCAGCCTGTTCGACGGCTACAATGAACTGCGCGCCGTGGGCATTGCGCGGCAAGACATCTCGAAGAAGATTCTGCGCTCCCTCACCAGCCGGATTGGCGCCCGCTATACCGCGACGGACTGGATATCCTTCCGCGCCGCCTACGGCGAAGCCTTCCGCGCGCCCACGCTGCACGAACTGTACGGAGTGAGCAACATCGGCACGAGCCGGTACTACGGCAACGAGGCCTTGAAGCCGGAGCGCCTCAAATCCATCGAGGGCGGGGTGGACATCACACCGCTGGACGACCTGCGCCTGTCCGTCACGGTCTATAAGAACCACGCCACGGACTACATCGACAACGTGCTGACGGCTGCCGGCCCCCCGAAAGTCTACAACAGGCAAAACATCGGCACGGTGGACACCGGCGGCATCGAGACCGAGCTTGAATACCGTTTCCTCGAACACTGGCGCAGCTTCGTCAACTATCAGCGCTGCGATCCCAAGCTCATGACGGGCGCCTACAGGGGCCAGCGCATCACGGGCACGCCGCTGTCCACCACCTCTGTCGGCTTGACCTTCAACGACCCAAAGTTGTTCAGCGTTTCCGTGGTCAACCGCTGGGTGGGCAAGATCTTCAACGACGCCAACAACACCACGGCCTATGGCAAGTATGACGTGCTGAACGTCAAGCTGGCCAAGGCCTTTGAACTGGACGCCTCCAAGCTTGAGGTCTCTTTGGACGTATCCAACGCCCTTGACGTGACCGTACAGGAAACCTCCACCTCGGAAGCTCCGGGCAGGCTCATCACCCTGGGCCTGGCCTGGCTCTTCTAGCCTGGCGGCAGCCAAGGAGCCAGCGCATGAAAATCACCGCCATCGTCTGGAACAGCCATGCCGAGATTCTGTGCCGGGCCGCAGAAACCCTGCCCTGGCTCACCCTGCGCCTGTATCCGGCCAAGAGCCTGGAGGACAGCCCGGAGCGCCAGGCCCAGGCAATGGCCGACCTGCGCGGCTCGGACGCCGCTTTCCTGTATCGCGCCACGGAGCCGTTCTGGGACGATCTGGAGGCGGATCTGAAGGATGCGGGGAAAAGCGTGCCCACGGTCTGCCTGAGCTACGACCCCTCGCTCTGGGGCCTCTCAACGGCCCGGCCCGAGTTGGTGCAGGATGCGCACCGCTATGTGACCTTCGGCGGCATCCAGAACGTGGCGGCCATGCTCAAGGCGTTGGCTCGCGAGTTCGGCGGGCCGGAGTTTACGGAGCTGGATGTGCCCCCCCCGGCCCCGGTGCCTTGGGAAGGCCTCTGGCACCCGTGTATGCCGACCTCCGGCGGGGCGCGGCGGCACTTCGCCAGCCTGCCGGAATACCTGGCCTGGTACACTGACCACTGCGCCGGACGTCCCATGGCCGACGGCCCCTGGGTGGGGCTGGTGCTGGGGCGCCACTACTGGGTGGGCGAAACCCTGGAAGTGGAGCAGCTGCTCATCAGCGACCTGGAAGAGCAGGGCCTGCGCGTCGTCCCCATCTTCACCAACACCATCAAGGACGACGGCCTGGGCAACAAGGGCGCGCTGGGCTGGCTGCGCGAAGTGTTCCTGGCCCCGGATGCGCCCAGGCCCTCGGCCGTCATCAAGCTGGTGAGCTTCTTTTTGGGCCATGCGCGCAGCGCAGCGGGAAATCAGGAGGACGCGGCGGCAAGCGGCGTGGCGGCGCTCAAGGAGCTGGGCGTGCCGGTGTTCCAGCCCGTGTTCTCGTCCTCCAAGTCCGTGGAAGAATGGCAAAACGACCCCCAGGGCCTGGGGAGTGAGGTGGCCTGGAGCGTGGCCATGCCGGAGTTCGAAGGCGTTATCGAACCCGTCTACCTGGGCGGCGGCAGCAAGTACGAGAGCGCTGCCACCGGGGCTGCCCTGGAACGCCGCGTTCCCGTGGCCGAGCGCAGCCTGCGCCTGGCGCGGCGCGTGGCGGCCTACATCCGGCTTGCGCAAAAGCCCGTGGGCGAGCGCAAGGTGGCCTTCATCCTGCATAACGACCCCTGCGCCTCGGTGGAGGCCACGGTGGGCGGCGCGGCCAAGCTGGACAGCCTGGAGAGCGTGGCGCGCATCCTGGCGGCCATGAAGGGGCACGGCTACAGCGTGGACCCGCCCGCCACCGGCGCGGCACTCATCGAGACCATCATGGGCCGCAAGGCCATCAGCGAGTTCCGTTGGACCACGGTGGACGAAATCGTGCAGAAGGGCGGCGCCCTGGCCCAATTGCCAGAGGAGACCTACCTGCGCTGGTGGGCCGGGTACCCCCAGGCCGTGCGCCAGCGCATCGCCGCAGCCTGGGGCGACCCGCCGGGCCGCGAGGTGAACGGCGTGCCCCCGGCCATGATCCATGACGGAAAGATCGTCATCACCGGCGTGGCCTACGGCAACGCTGCGGTGTGCGTGCAGCCCAAGCGCGGCTGCGCGGGTTCGCGTTGCGACGGCCAGGTGTGCAAGATTCTCCACGACCCGGACATTCCGCCGCCGCACCAGTACATCGCCACATACAGGTGGCTGCAGGACGAGGCCGACGGCTTCGGGGCGGACGTGCTCATCCACGTGGGCACCCACGGCAACCTGGAGTTCCTGCCCGGCAAGGGCGTGGGCCTGTCCGGCTCCTGCCTGCCGGACCTCTGCCTGCACGAGGTCCCGCACCTGTACATCTACAACGCGGACAACCCTCCCGAGGGCACCATCGCCAAGCGCCGCAGCTACGCGGCCCTTGTGGACCACATGACCACGGCGCTGACGCACACCGAGCTCTACGAGGACCTGGAGGAGCTGGGCCGCCTGCTGGGCGAGTGGGAGCAGGCCAGGGACGCGGACAAGACCCGCGCCCACATGCTGGAGCACCTGGTGCGCGACGTGGCCGAGAAGGCCAACCTGCTGTCCGGCATCAAGGGTGGGGCGGACATGGACTTCCCCCGGCTGGCCACTGCCCTGCACGAGTCCCTGGACCTTGTGCGCGGAACGCAGCACGACGACGGAATGCACATCTTTGGCGGCGCGCCGGAGGGCGAGCGCCTGAACGCCTTTCTTTGGTCCATTTTGCGCTACGACGCGGACGACCCGCGCTCCCTGCGCCGCAGCCTGTGCCGCATGACGGGGCTGGACTTGGACCGGCTGCTGGAGGAGCCCGGCGCGGTGGACGCCCGGCTCAGGGCCAGCCACTCGGAGCTGCTGGCAGACATCGAGGCCATGGGCCGCGAGGCCTGCGGCCTGGCCTTTGCCTGCGCGGACGCGGACGCCTTCGCCCAGGGCGTGCGGGAGCTTGTCGGCGTGCGGCTGGCGAAGGACGCCATGACCGAGGAGCTTGTCCGCGACCTCGCCGACTCCTGGCGGCGCCTCCTGGACGTGAAGCGCCGCGTGGACGATTCGAAGGAAATCGACGCGCTGCTCACCGGCATGGCGGGGGGCTACATCGAGCCGGGGCCGTCGGGCATCATCACCAGGGGGCGCGAGGACATCCTGCCCACGGGCAGGAACTTCTACTCCCTGGACCCGCGCCGCCTGCCCACACGGGCCGCGCACATGGTGGGCATGCGTCTGGCAGACGCCATCATCGCCAAGCACATGCAGGAGGAGGGGCGCACGCCGGAGAACGTAGCCATGTTCTGGATGTGCAACGACATGATGTGGGCCGACGGCGAAGGCATGGCGCAGATTTTCCACCTCATCGGGGTGCGGCCCGTCTGGAAGAAGGGCGGCCATGTGAAGGGCTTCGAGGTCATCCCCCTGGCCGAGCTGGGACGGCCCCGAGTGGACGTGACCATCCGCGTGTCCGGCCTTCTGCGCGACAGCTTCCCCGAGCAGATGGAGCTTGTGGACGAGGCCATCCACGCCGTGGCCTGCCTGGACGAGGCCGACGAGGACAACTTCGTGCGCAAACACGCGCGGGCGACACTTGAGAAATCCGGCGAGACGGGCGGCGAGGCGTGGCGGAAGTCCACCCTGCGGCTGTTCTCCTCCAAGCCCGGCACCTACCAGGCCGGGGTCAACTTGGCGGTGTACGCCTCGGCCTGGCAGACCGAAGCCGACCTGGCGGACATCTTCGTGTACTGGAATTCCTACGCCTATGGCCGGGGGGTTTACGGCGAGCAGCGACCCCGGCAGCTGGAGGCCGCGCTGTCCACCGTGGACGTGAGCTACAACAAGGTGGTGTCGGACGAGCACGACCTGTTCAACTGCTGCGGCTACTACGGCACCCACGGCGGGCTCACGGCCGCGGCCCGGCAGCTCAAAGGCGGCGAGGTGAAGGGCTACTACGGCGACACCCGCGAGCCCGGCCGCGTGCAGGTGCGCGACCTGGCCGACGAGATACGCCGCGTGGTGCGAACCCGCCTGCTCAACCCCGCCTGGATAGAGGGCATGAAACGCCACGGCTACAAGGGCGCTGGCGACATGGCCAAACGCGTGGGCCGCGTGTACGGCTGGGAGGCCACCACCCGCGAGGTGGACGACTGGATCTTTGACGACATCGCCAGGACCTTCGTCATGGACGGGGAGAACCGCGAGTTCTTCCGCAAGCACAACCCCTGGGCGCTGGAGGAGATCGGCCGCAGGCTCCTGGAGGCCCAGTCGCGCGGGCTCTGGCAGGCGGACCCGGAAGTGCTGGACGCCCTCAAGGAATCCTACCTGGAGATGGAGGGCTGGCTCGAAGAGGACATGGGCGACGTCACGGGCGACTTCCAGGGCGGCGGCGTGGACATCATGCGGCCAGAGGACGTGGAGCAGTGGCAGGAGATGATGCGGGCCATGAAAGAAAAGCCCGCCTAAGCATACGGAGCGAGACATCGTGAAGAACCATACCTTCGCCTATCCCTTTTCGGCCATCGTGGGCCAGGAGGAAATGAAGCTGGCCCTGCTTCTGAACGTGGTGAACCCGGCCTTGGGCGGGGTGCTCATCCGGGGCGAGAAGGGCACGGCAAAGTCCACCGCCGTGCGCGCCCTGGCCGGGCTGCTGCCGGAGATCGACGTGGCCGAGGGCTGCCCCTTCGCCTGTAATCCCCTCGGAGACGACCTGTGCGAAGCCTGCGCTGTGAAAGCCCAGGCTGGAACATTCGTCCCGGCGCGCCGCCGCATCCGGGTGGTGGACCTGCCCGTGGGCGCTACCGAGGACCGGGTGCTGGGCACCCTGGACATGGAGGCGGCCATCAAGAAGGGCGAGCGCCGCTTCGAGCCGGGCATCCTGGCCGAGGCGCACCGGGGCATCCTCTATGTGGACGAGGTGAACCTGCTGGACGACCACATCGTGGACGTGCTGCTCGACGCCGCGGCCATGGGGGTCAACACCGTGGAGCGCGAGGGAGTGAGCTTCAGCCACCCGTCGCGCTTCGTGCTGGTGGGCACCATGAACCCGGAGGAAGGCGAACTGCGGCCCCAGCTGCTGGACCGCTTCGGCCTGTGCGTGCAGGTGGAGGGCATCGCGGACATCGACGCCCGCGTGGAGGTGGTGCGCCGCCGCGCGGCCTTTGAGGAGAATCCGCAGGGCTTCGCCGAGGCCTGGGCCGCGCAGGAGGCAGAGGTGGCGCGAAAGGTGGAGGCCGCCCGCGCCCTTTTGCCGCGCGTGGGCTTCCCGGACGCGCTCTTGCGCCTGGTGGCGCGCATCGCCGTGGACATGGCGGTGGACGGCCACCGCGCCGACCTGGTGATGATGAAGACCGCGCGCGCCATGGCCGCCCTGGACGGCCGCGACATTCCCGGCCGCGACGACGTGGAGCGCGCGGCGCGGCTGGCCCTGCCGCACAGGATGCGCAGAAAGCCTTTCCAGGACGTGGGCCTGGACCAGGCGGCCCTTGGGGCCAGCGTGGAGAAGGGTCTTGCCCGCTAGGCGGCCCGCGTACCCCTTCACGGCCATTGTGGGCCAGGAGCGCCTGAAGCGGGCGCTCCTGGCCTGCGCCGTGTGCCCACAGATCGGCGGGGTGCTGGCGCGTGGGCAAAAGGGGACCGCCAAGTCCACGGCCGTGCGCGCCCTGGCGGCGCTGCTGCCCCATGTGGAGGTGGTGCGTGCGTGCCCCTTCTCCTGCGCGCCCGAAGGCCCCCACTGCCCGGACTGCGCGGCGCGCTTCCATGCTGGTCAGGCCTTGCCCACGGACTGGCGGCCCGCCCGTCTAGTGGAACTGCCCCTTGGCGCCACCGAGGACCGCGTGTGCGGGGCCCTGGACCTGGAGGCCGCCATACGCCACGGCCGCGCCCGGCTGGAGCCGGGGCTGCTGGCACGCGCCAACCGGGGCCTGCTCTACGTGGATGAGGTGAACCTCCTGGCCGACCATCTGGTGGACGCGCTGCTGGACGCCGCCAGCCTGGGCGAGAACGTGGTGGAGCGCGAGGGCGTGAGCCTGCGCCACCCGGCGCGCTTTGTGCTGGTGGGGACCATGAATCCTGAGGAGGGCGAAATCCGCCCGCAGCTTCTGGACCGCTTCGGCCTGTGCGTGGAGCTCTCCGCTCCGGAGGACATCGACGCCCGCGTGGAGGTGCTGCGCCGCCGCGCGGCCTTCGAGGCCGACCCGAAGGCATTCGCCGAAGCCTGGGCCGGGGAGGAGCGCGCCTGCGCACGGGCCATTGTTGAGGCCCGGCACGCCCTGCCCCTGGTGCGCTTCCCGGCGGCGCTCATGCGCCGCGCATCGGAGCTTTGCCGCGAGGCATTCGTGGCCGGTCACCGGGCGGACATCGCCCTGCGGCTCACTGCGCGCGCCCTGGCCGCGTTGGCCGGGCGCGAGGACGTGCGCGACGGCGACCTGGACGAGGCCGCGGAGCTGGCCCTTGTGCACCGCCGCCGCATGGCCCCGCCCCCACCGCCCGAGCAGCCTGAGCAGAGCGATCAGCCCGACCAAAAGGACCAGCAGGAAGACCAGCATCGGCACGAGTCCGAACAGGAGCAGCAGGAACGGCAAACAGGGCCGCAGCAGGCCGAGCCCAGGCCGATGGACGCCAGCGCGAACGAAGACGAGGGCGACCTGGACCAGCCCGACGAATCCGAGTCCGACGAATCCGAGTCCGAAGGCGCATCCGCCTCCGCCGTGCTGGAGACCATCTTTCCCGTGGGCGCGGCCTTCCGCGTGGCGCCCTTGGACTATCGCAAGGACCGCGTGCAGCGCACGGGCTCCGGCAGGCGCACCCGCTCGCGCACCAGCCAGAAGGCCGGGCGCACGGTGAAGGCCCGGCCGCACCCTGAGCCCACGGACTTGGCCTTGGACGCCACCTTGCGCGCCGCCGCGCCGCACCAACTGCGGCGCAGGGCGGCCATGGCCGCCGCGGCGGATGTTGCGGAGCTGGCGGCAG